>CAYGUB010000253.1:0-4212 GCA_964352845.1 uncultured Rhodobacterales bacterium
CTTAAAACGCCCGTAGTCTTTCTTCCTATGGATAATTTTTGTTTTGGTCCATCGTGCGGAAAACGAAAAATACCAAATAGATAGAGCGTCATTAAAAGGCCCAATAAGATCCAAATACCTAAAAACACCTCACGTTTTAGAATTCCCCAATGCCCTACTAAATCGGCATTGGAAAGGAATTTTAAGGCAAGACCCAGTTCCAAGAAACCGAGAACTACTTTCACCGTGGTCATCCATCCGCCGGATTTAGGCAATGAACTTAGCCAGGCAGGAAACAAGGCGAACAAAGCAAATGGTAAGGCCAGCGCGACCCCAAAACCCGTCATACCTGCAGTAAGATTAATGGCTACATCACCCTCAGCTAAGGTAGTACCACCCAAAAGTCCACCCAATATAGGTCCGGTACATGAAAACGAAACAATGGCCAAGGTTACCGCCATGAAAAAGATACCCAAAACTCCTCCTACCTTAGAAGAAGCAGCATCCATTTTATTGGCCCATGAATTCGGTAATGTCAACTCATAATATCCAAAAAATGAAAATGCAAAAAAGACGAAAATGGCAAAAAAGGCCAAATTGAGCCATATGTTGGTGGCAATGGTATTGAGTATTTGTGAATCTACCGAATCGAATAAATGAAACGGCAGGCTTAGTAAAAAGTAAATGAATACAATGAAAAAACCATAGAGCAACGCATTGGCGATCCCCTTAGATTTGTTCGAAGATTGTTTGGTGAAAAACGACACCGTTAACGGAATCATTGGAAACACACATGGTGTTAATAGGGCGATGAGTCCCCCTAAAAACCCAAGGGCAAAAATGACCCAAATACTCGTATTCTCCCCTATCTCCTCTTGACCCTGAGTAAGTAAATCCTTGTTCTTAAGGTCTAATTTCAAACTTGAAGAAAGTGCTTTACTGCGCTCGTCTACTTCTATTGTTTCCTTAACCACAGCTTCCCCATTCAAGGAAAAAACAAAATCTATTTCCACAGGAATACAGACCTCTTTACAAACTTGATAAAATAGGTTGACATTTATTTGAGAAACTTCAGGATTCAGAAGTTTTATCTTTTGGGTAAAAACAGCTTCGTTCTTAAAAAATGTTTCCTCTACATCAAATACTTCAACATATGCAGATTCGGTTTCGCTTTCTGTTGTAATCCCTAGTAGTTCATAGTCTATTCCGGCTCCTTTGTAATCGAAATCGCTAGGAAGAGAACCTCCCTCAGCTGTGAACTGAGAATACACGTGCCAACCCTCAAAGATTTTACCCTTGACAATAAGCTCATATTCCGTATCGGAAAGTTGGTTCACATCGGTTTCCCAGATAACAGGATTTTCATCGTCCTGAGACTGCCCTAAAAATGGTAACACAAAAAAGAAAACACTTAGAATCGCTAATCTCATAATTGTACTTCTATTCTTAAAATTGTCTTTGTATCCGATGTAACTTTAGAGCGTTCATCGGCCCTTTTTCCAATAATCCATACGATGTCGACTCCCGAACACAATAACCACTGTTTGTCTTTAAGGGCTACAGGAACTTTCTCATCTTTAAAGTACTTTGCCAACTTCTTTTTACCTTTAAAACCCAAGGGATAAAAATAGTCGCCTTTCTTCCATTTCCTTACCTCTAACGGATACTTTAACGCATTTTTATCAACATAAATTATAGTAGAAGTGTTCTCATTTCTTTCGACCACATCTAAAAACGCTAAGGAAATAGGTTGGCTGATTCTTTTATCCTCTTTGGATATCCTGTAATTGTCAGTTTTGCTCTCACCTATATTCAGGGGCGAAAGCCATAAATAATCCCTATCCTTCAACAACTTGTGGGTTTTAGATTCGATATATTTTCCGCTCATGGCATCTAATAAATCCCGCAAATTTTCCCATTCCGTAAAACCGTAAGCTTGAAATAGCGCGTATAAATACCCTTCTAATGGAACTAACTGTCGTAGCGCTTTTATGGCTATTTTAAAACAGCCGTTTTCTTGTTCAAACAACGCGGTCTTTTGTTGTTTTATTTGAGTTGCAGCAATGGCAGAAGTCTGACGTAAGTACTCCGTCGTTACTTTAAAATTATCCAAAAAGTTGGGATGCAACTCCTTTAATAGTGGGACTACCTCAGCACGAATTTTATTTCGTAAATACTTCGTATCTGTGTTACTAGCGTCTTCTCGCCACGTGAGTCCGTTGGCTTTTGCATAGTCTAACAGTTCTTCCCTTGAGAACTTCAAAAGAGGACGTGCAATAGTTTCCGTTTGTTCTGGTATTCCTGTGAGTCCGTCTATTCCTGTTCCCCTGGAAAGGTTGATTAAAAAAGTCTCCAAAGCATCATCGAGATGATGTGCCGTGAGCACTTTAGCAAACCCCTTGTTTTTTAATAGCCCATCGAACCATGTATAACGCAATTCACGTGCGGCCATCTGAACGGACATCCTATATTGGTTTACATAACCAAGGGTATCAAAATGGGTAACGAAAAAATCTATACCCAATTGTTGGGCCATTTCTTTTACAAAAGCCTCATCGCTATCACTTTCCGCCCCACGTAATCTAAAATTACAGTGTGCTAGTGCTATATCCAGCCCAGCACTATGACAAAGATGACTTAATACCACACTGTCCAGACCTCCACTACAGGCGACTAATAGTCTGTCCTTCAACAGCAAAGGGAAATTGAGGTCTATATGTGCTTTAAACTCAGTGAGCATTTGGTAAAGGTAGGATTTTTAATAGTTGTTAGATGATAGATTTGAGATGTTAGTTGGTAGTGGATAGTGGATAGTGGATAATTCAAGTGAAAAAATCTAAAAATGTAATAATCTCTTGAATTTGTATTTGATTTTTGTATTTGCATTTAAAACCTCCCTACTCCTCCAATACCTGCCGCATGGCTTTGGCCTTTAATAAGCATTCTTGATATTCCTTTTCGGGAACCGACTTGGCCGTAATGGCACTACCAACGGCATAGGACACATATTTTTTGGTTTCGTTGTAGAGAATACTTCGAATGACCACATTAAAATCGAAATCGCCTTCAGGGGTAAAGTACCCCACAGTGCCACTATACACTCCGCGTTTAAAAGATTCCAGCTCCTCTATTATTTTCATAGCGGAGACTTTGGGTGCACCTGTCATGCTGCCCATAGGAAAGGTTTCTCTGAGCAACCGAATTGGGTCGGTATTATCTGGCACAGTCGCCGATATCGTAGAAATCATTTGATGTACTTGGTCAAAAGAATAGACCTTACATAATTCATCTACCACAACACTTCCTTTTAAGGCACTCTTGGAAAGGTCGTTACGTACCAAGTCCACAATCATGATATTCTCTGAGCGTTCTTTTTCATCGGTTTGCAAATTCTTGCTATTTTGCTCATCCGTGACCGCGTTTTTAGAACGTGGCGCTGTACCTTTTATAGGTTGAGAAATTACTTTTGTGCCCGTTTTTTTTAAATAGCGTTCAGGACTGGCGCACATCAAAGACTTATCGAATAATTTTAGATAACTGGCAAAAGGTGATTTGGATATAGCGTTTAGTTTTTTGTAAGTGTGCAAAGCATCTAGCTGCAAATCTTCGACATAGAATTCCTGACAGAAATTTGCCTCATAAATATCACCCTTGTGAATATGCTGTAACATCTGGTTGACCTTAGAGAAATACTCATCCTTAAAGATTCGCATTTTAATATGAACATCGCCAATGGAAGCCGTGTTCAACTTCGTCTGTGTTATTCCGTTAGATAGTTCTTCAAAATCGACTTGAATTTCATCATCTACCATATTCAAGTAGCTGAATTGAACTTCATTCCCTTGAATACCAATGATTTTTTTAGGTTGAAAAAAATAAAGCTCCGGAAATTCCAAGCCATCAAAATTTTTAGAGGATAAGTGCTCGGTATCATTTTTAAGATCATAGCTTAAGTAACCAAAAATCCAATCTTTTACTTGGGCCTGATATTCTGCTAAATCAGCAAATCCGTTATGGGCATCAGTAGAAATTGCCGTTAAACCATCTACAGCCATCAGGGCGTCAAAGGACTTGTGTGGATTTTCATGCCCATTACTGTCCAACCAAGCTACCTCGTCAAACTGGCGCGACCACTCCAAAAGATTCGCTTTGAAATTTGGGATATCAGAAACGGTAAAACGAATTGTCTTTCTCAAGAACTAACGGATTGAATCTAGGAATACCCCAAACTTT
>CAYGUB010000253.1:4222-4756 GCA_964352845.1 uncultured Rhodobacterales bacterium
AAAAAGAGCTTTTGTTCTCTTATAAAGTCCTTATCCACTCTAGAAAGCCAATCGATGATATTTTTAAAATAAGCGGATGGATTGCTGTTGTGCTCGTTTACAGATAAAATAATTCCAGAAGCCTTTTTAATATCTTCCTTAAACTCCACCAGGGAATTAGAAAACCCATGTTCCTTTTCGTAGTCCTCACTATACATGGGAAAGGGATAATTAGCCATATCCAATACACGTAACTCCTGTTCGTTTATCAAGGAGGCAGTATAGCGTACCAATTTATAGTTTATCGAAGTTGATGAATTACTACCTGCAAATCCTAATATATATGACATCTGGTTCATTTTTTCGATTACGAAAATACCCCAAAAACCATTGAGTTGCCAGTATTTTGTCTAATTTTGGCGCGCGAAACGTCCAAACGTACTCGTAATGAAGTATATAGCTTTAGAATGTCTAAAATAAACGCTAAAAATACACGCCTCTATTTTGTTGATGCCATCCGCGCATGGGCCATCCTCATGATGTTACAAGGACATT
>CAYGUB010000254.1:0-4724 GCA_964352845.1 uncultured Rhodobacterales bacterium
TTACCGGTAGAGATCAGAACGCGTCTTCGAATTTCTTGGCCAGTTCGTCGATATTCTCAGGTGGCCAGTCAACGATATCCATGCCCAGATGCAGCCCCATGCCCGACAGCACTTCCTTGATCTCGTTGAGCGACTTGCGCCCAAAGTTCGGGGTACGCAGCATTTCAGCTTCGGTTTTCTGAATGAGATCACCGATATAGACGATGTTGTCATTTTTCAGACAGTTGGCGGAGCGGACCGAAAGCTCAAGCTCGTCAACCTTCTTCAGCAGAAGCGGGTTGAATTCCAGCTCGTCCTCGTCATCCTGCGCACGGGCGGATTCCGGCTCGTCGAAATTGACAAATATGCCCAGCTGATCCTGCAGGATACGCGCGGCGAAGGCCACGGCATCGTCAGGGGTGATGGACCCATCGGTCTCGACCTTCATCGTCAGTTTATCATAATCCAGGACCTGCCCTTCGCGGGTCGGCTGCACATCGTAGCTGACTTTCTTGACAGGCGAGAAAATCGCATCGATCGGAACCAGTCCGATCGGCGCATCTTCCGGCTTGTTCTTGTCGGCAGACACATAGCCCTTGCCGGTATTGACCGTCAGCTCCATGAAAAGTTCTGCGCCGTCATCGAGATGGCAGATCACATGATCACGGTTCAGGATTTCGATCCCGGCGCTGTCGGAAATGTCACCTGCCGTCACAACAGCCGGGCCGCGCGCGGACACGGACAAACGCTTGGGGCCTTCGACCTCCATGCGGATCGAGACGCCCTTGAGATTCAGAACGATATCCGTGACGTCTTCACGTACTCCGGCTACGCTGGAAAACTCATGCAGGACGTTATCGATCTGTACCGATGTGATCGCCGCCCCCTGCAGCGAGCTCATCAATACGCGGCGCAGCGCATTGCCCATGGTCAGCCCGAAGCCACGCTCGAGCGGCTCTGCGACCACCGTTGCCTTTCGCGCCGGATCATTGCCCGGCTTGACCTCCAGTTGAGCTGGTTTGATCAGTTCTTGCCAGTTTTTGTGGATCATATGTGTCGCCTCCATACTCGTCCCCATCTCATGTCCAAAAGCGGGGAACACCCGAGGTTAAAATGACATAGCGAAAGGTGCAGCCGCAGCCCCACCTCACGCGGATCGTGGCTTAGACGCGACGGCGTTTTGGCGGACGGCAGCCATTATGGGCCATCGGCGTCACGTCGCGGATCGACGATATCTGGAAACCCACAGCTGCCAGCGCGCGCAGCGCACTTTCCCGGCCGGAGCCTGGGCCCTGCACTTCCACTTCCAGCGTCTTCACACCATGTTCCTGCGCCTTCTTGCCGGCATCCTCTGCGGCCATCTGGGCGGCATAAGGCGTCGATTTCCGCGACCCTTTGAAGCCGCAGGTCCCGGCCGAGGACCATGCAATCGCATTGCCCTGTACGTCGGAGATCAGGATCTTGGTGTTGTTGAAGGACGAATTCACATGCGCCACACCAGCGGCGATGTTCTTGCGGACCTTCTTCTTCGTCTTGACTTTTTCACGTGCCATCAGATCAGCCCTCCCTTACTTCTTCTTGCCGGCAATGGCCTTTGCGGGGCCTTTGCGGGTGCGCGCGTTCGTGTGGGTCCGTTGACCCCGAACAGGGAGGTTGCGGCGATGACGCAGGCCACGGTAGCAGCCAAGGTCCATCAGGCGCTTGATATTCATCTGGGTCTCGCGCCGCAGATCGCCTTCGACTTCATAGTTAGCGTCGATATGTTCACGAATTTTCAGCACTTCTGCATCAGACAAATCATTCATCCGGCGCGATGCGTCGATGCCCACGGCCTCAATGATCTGTTTTGCCGATGTGTGACCGATACCGGTAATATAGGTCAGGGCGATGGGAACACGTTTCCCGTCAGGCAGGTTAACGCCAGCGATACGAGCCAATGGCTTATCCTCTCAAAGTTGCGGTTCCGTCATGCCAGAACCTTTTTTCACAACATAAGCCCGAAGGTTTTTGACCCACGGGCTTGGCTTGACTTCAAATGCGCGAGGCCGGTCAGCTGTTCCGGCAGGAGCGCGATTCCCGTTAGGGATGGTGCGCAATATGCCTTTCTGAAAGGAGCGTCAAGAGGGTCTTGACAAACTGCGAAATTGGACCCTCAGACCCGCGCCAATACGCCATCTATGCGGGTGGCAACCTCGTCAATCTCACCCAGTCCCTCGACCGCGCTCAGATCGCCCTTGGCATAGTAATAGCCGATCAGTGGCGAGGTCTTCTTGTAATATTCCATCAGCCGCGTGCGCAGACTTTCTTCGTTGTCATCGGCGCGGCGCTTGAACTCTGTCCCATCGCAATTGAGGCATTTGCCATCTGCCGGGATCGGCTTGGTGTGGTCGTTATAGACCTCGCCGCAGGCGCCGCAGGTTGAACGCGCGGTGATCCGGGATACCAGCGCCTCGTCATCAACCTCCATCGCGATGACGGCATCCAGGCCCGTGCCGCGCTTGGCCAGAAGCTCTCCCAGCGCATCGGCCTGAGCCAGGGTGCGCGGGAAGCCGTCAAAGATGAAGCCGCCGCCATGCGCGCCCTCAAGCTTCTCGTCAATCAGACCGATGACGATCTCATCGGTGACGAGCTGGCCGCTATCCATAATAGCGGCCACGCGGTTGCCCATCTCGGTGCCGGAACTGCGCGCCTCGCGCAGCATGTCCCCGGTGGACAGCTGGATCATGTTGCGTTCATCCACAAGCTTGCGTGCCTGCGTGCCTTTTCCAGCGCCGGGCGGCCCCAAAAGAATAATGTTCATCTACGAGACGGAGCCTTCTTGTTACGACGCTTACCACGCAGCTGCGATTTCTCGATCAGCCCTTCATATTGATGCGCCAGCATATGGCTTTGCACCTGCTGGATCGTGTCCATGGTTACCGACACGACAATCAGCACGGAAGTGCCACCAAAGTAGAAAGGGATCGCCAGCTGGCTGCGCAGGATTTCGGGCAGCAGACAGACGAGGGCAAGATAACCCGCGCCGACGACAAGCACACGGTTCACGACATATTCAAGATAGTCTGCTGTTCTCTTGCCGGGCTTCAGACCCGGCACGATGCCATTTTGCTTCTTGAGGTTTTCGGCCACATCCTCAGGCTTGAAGGACACGTTGAACGTGTAGAAATAGGTGAAAAAGACGATCATCGCTGTGAAAAACAGAAGATAGAGCGGCTGGCCGGGGCCAAAATAGGCCAGGATCGTCGACATGACCGAGCTCGTCTGGTTGCCAGAAAACGTGCTGACAGTTGTGGGCAACAGCAAAAGCGAGGAGGCAAAGATCGCGGGGATAACACCGGCCGGGTTGACCTTCACCGGCAGATCCGACTTGCCGCCATCATACATCTTCATGCCGACCTGACGGCGCGGATACTGGATGGTGATCTTGCGCAGCGCGCGTTCCATGAACACCACAAAGGTAATGGTCGCAACCACGACCAGCAGCACACCGATAATCACACCGGGGCCGAATGCACCCGAACGGCCTTGCGCAAAGAACTGAGCCAAAGCCGCCGGAACCTCGGCAATGATGCCAACGAAGATGATTAGCGAGATGCCGTTACCGATGCCACGCGCGGTGATCTGCTCACCGAGCCACATCAAGAACATCGTCCCGCCGACCAGCGTGATCACGCAGGCGATACGGAAAAACCAGCCGGGATCGGTGACAAGCCCGCCGGTCTCAAGCCCAACCGCGATGCCGTAGGCTTGAAGCGTCGCCAGAAAGACCGTCCCGTAGCGGGTATATTGGTTGATCTTCTTGCGCCCCTGCTCACCCTCTTTCTTGAGCTGCTCAAGCTGGGGGACCATTGCCGTCATCAACTGCACGATGATCGAGGCCGAGATATAGGGCATGATACCCAGCGCAAAGAGCCCCATCCGGCCAATCGCGCCACCGGTGAACATGTTGAGCATGCCCCCCACGCCCGCCGAGATCTGATCGACGAACCCGCGCAGCGCCTCTGCGTCAATGCCAGGCACCGGGATATAGGTGCCCAGCCGATAGACGATCAGAAGACCGATGGTGAAAAGGATGCGCTGCCTCAGCTCGGTCGCTTTGCCAAAGGCGGACCAGCTCATATTTGAGGCCATTTGCTCGGCGGCTGATGCCATCTGCAACTTCCTGTCTCTAGAACCAACAGCGCCGCGATGCGGGCGTTCCCCGTCGCGGCGCTGGAAAACTTGAGTATATGTAGGGGGCGATGCGCCCCCTCACAAGGTTATTCCGCAGCCGCTGCCGCGACGGTCAATGTGCCGCCGGCTTTCTCGACCGCCTCAATGGCTGATTTCGACGCGCCTGTGACGTTGAGCGTCACCTTGGCAGAGATATCGCCTTTGGCCAGAACCCGCACACCGTCAAGCTTGCGGCGCACAACGCCGGTCTCGACCAGCACATCCTCTGTGATCTCGGCTTTCGCATCCAGTGTCTTTGCATCAATGAACTTCTGGATAAGGCCCAGATTGATCACGGCGTATTTCTTGCGGTTCGGCTTGTTGAAGCCACGCTTGGGCAGGCGCATGTAAAGCGGCATCTGCCCGCCTTCATAGCCATTTAGTGCCACACCTGAGCGGGATTTCTGACCCTTGATACCACGTCCGGCGGTCTTACCCTTGCCGGAACCGGGCCCACGGCCCACGCGCTTTTTCGTCTTGGTCGCGCCAGGGGTATCGCGCAATTCAAGCAGTTTCATATCGCTCTCTCCTTT
>CAYGUB010000255.1:0-4714 GCA_964352845.1 uncultured Rhodobacterales bacterium
ACACCTAGTTTAACCCGCGCGCTTCGATTTCCTGGACGATGTTGAACAGGCGCGCGCCAAGGGACACGGAGGTGTCAAGCTCGCGCAGAATAACGGTCGTCTGATCGCCTACATCATTGGTGATCACCCATTGGCGCAGCTGCACCGGGTTTGCGGTGAATTTGAGCGCCATATTGCCATATTCTGGATGCTCGGGATCCTGCACGCGGACCACGGTGGCCGCGCCATCCTCGCTATGCCCAACCACCATATTGGAGCGGTTGAGGTTGACGCGTTCGGCCAGGATCAGGCTGAGCGGCGTGCGGCTGAGCGGGAACTGTTCGGGCGGCGCATTGGATTTGGGGTCAAAAATCGCCACTTGCCCACCACCGGCAATCACGAGTGAATCGTCCGGCGGGTCATAGTCGAACCGGATACGCCCCGGCCGCTTGATCGATATCTTTCCCTCACTGATCGACTGATCGTCATTGATCTGGGTAAAGGCACCGCTCGCGGATTTGAGCGTGTTCAGATAGCTGGAGATTTCGGAAAGAGGAATCTTATCTGCCGTTGCAGGCAAGGCAAGAACGACGGCCAGACAAGGGCCAAGGAGCAGCTTTTGTATCATGGCTTGAATGTAGTGACGCTGGCGGTCAGTTGAAACCCGTCATAACGCAGTGAGCGTCAAATTGCTGCGATCCGGACAAGGAAAAGCGGCGCAAACCATGCGCCGCCTTATTGTGGTTCAGTCTGCCGCAGGCCTTATTCGGCGTTTTCTGCGTCCAGCATACCTGTCCTGAACAAGATACCGGCTACCGCGCCACCAATCATTGGAGCCACGATAAACAGCCACAATTGCGCGATCGCTGTACCGCCAGAGAAAAGCGCAGGCCCGATAGAGCGCGCCGGGTTCACAGAAACACCCGTCACGTTGATGCCCACGATATGGATCACGACCAGCATCAGACCAATCGCCAGACCCGCAAGTGCATTTGCTGCGCCTTTGCCCGTTGAGCCCAGGATCACGACGACGAACAGGAATGTCGCGACGATCTCGAAGACCAGTGCGGAGATCATGCCATACTCGCCCAGATAGCCCTCGCCCCAGCCATTGGCGCCGTAGCCACCATCATACCCGCCGAGCTTGCCGCTCATGATCACAACCAGAATAACCGTTGCGGCAATAGCGCCTGCAACCTGTGCCATCCAGTATTGGATCATGTCGCCGACGCTCATACGGCCCGCCAACATCGCCCCAAGCGACACCGCCGGGTTGATGTGACATCCTGAAACGGCTCCGATCCCGTAGGCCATGCCGATCAAGGCCAGACCGAAGGCGAAGCTGATCCCCACCAGACCGGGGCCCAGATCAGGGTTAACAGTCGCAAGTACCGCCGAGCCACAGCCCAAAAAGACCAAGGTGAACGTGCCGATGAACTCGGCCAGCATCTTATTCATTGAATTCCCTCCATTTGTGTCACGCAGTTTTCCGTCATGCGCGTTGTGCCGGGCGATCATCGATAAGTTTCGCGCCAGACTTAAGGGAAAAAAACTACGCGCTTGGCCTGTTTATTGATGCGCAGGGCTACGCGTTACGCAGTGTGCAGCCCTTCCAGAAACGGCTTCAACTGGCCCAGATCTGTCAAAACACCAAACCGGGGATGGTCTTCGGGCGCGCGGGCCTTCTCGATCTCCCACTCATATCGCGCGGGCACATGAATGCCCCAGGCGCCCGCCTCTATGGCAGGTACAATGTCGGATTTCATCGAATTTCCAACCATCGCAGCCCTGTCGGGACCGTTACCATGGCGCATGAAAGCTCGGATATAGGTCTGCGCGGTCTTGTCCGATACAATCTCAACAGCGTCGAACATGTCCCCCAGCCCGGATTGGGCCAGTTTGCGCTCCTGATCCAGAAGATCGCCTTTCGTGATCAACACCAGCTTATAGCGCGGGGCGAGCTGTTCGACCGCCTCCCTTGCATGTGGCAGCAGGTGGATCGGGTGACGCAACATCTCCTGGCCTGCCGCGATGATCTCGGCGATCACGCTTGCCGGGACGCGGGCATCGGTCACCTCGATCGCTGTTTCGATCATCGACAGCATGAACCCTTTGATGCCGAACCCATAGGCCCCGAGGTTCTTCCGCTCGGCCTGCAAAAGACGGGTAGCGAGATGGTCCGGCTCGGCGTAACCTGTCAACAATTCCGCGAATCGTTCCTGTGTCAGGCGAAAAAATTCCTCGTTCTGCCAGAGCGTATCGTCCGCGTCGAAACCTATTGTTGTCAATTTTTGGCTCATCTTATTGCAACACACCCTTTTCTGGACCGCAGAGCCCGTTATATAATATACATCTTCCACCGAAAGAACCTCAGAGAGCGATCCCCCGCGTGAAACCGTTTGAACTACACATGTCTGACGATGATCCCGATGGCGAAGGCGACGCCTCCGTCGTTGTGGAGACCAAACCGAAGACCAAGCGGCCACCCCTCTACAAGGTGCTGCTTCTCAATGATGACTACACACCGATGGAATTTGTGGTCCTGGTGCTGGAGCGTTTCTTCGGGCTCAACCATGCGCAATCGGTTGAGATCATGCTGACTGTCCACAAAAAGGGCGTGGCCGTAGTCGGTGTATTCGCTTTCGAGATCGCAGAGACCAAAGTGGCTCAGGTGATGGATTTTGCGCGCCGCAACCAGCATCCGCTGCAATGCACGATGGAGAAAGAGTAGTCGCGAGACTGCTTGCCCATGATCTCCCGACTTTCTCTTGCCATCGATGACGGGCTGGTGCTGACCACACCCGTTGGCTTTATCAACGCACCGGGTCGCGTCGATTTCGCAGGCCTGACCCAGGGCGATATCAGGGCGAGCGCTGGCGCCATCATGGATCACGACCGGCTGGCTGCCCGCGGCGTTGCGGTCAGCCCATACCCCGAAGCGCGCGTCGGCGCCAGCATTGTGTTCTGCCATCGCAGCAAACACGCCACCTTTGATCTGATCGCGCGCGCGCTGGAACTGACCGGGCCCGGCGGGATCGTCGCGGTGGATGGCGCCAAGACCGATGGGATCGAGAGCGTCCTGAAGGCGCTGAAAAAACGTTTCGCGGGTGTCGAGAGCTTTTCCAAAGCGCATGGCAAGCTGATATGGCTCACCCGCCCCGACCGGTTGCCCGATCTCGAAGACTGGAAGACGCAGCCGCGGCAAGTGGACGGTTTCTGGACGCGCGCGGGCGTCTTCTCGGCCGATGGGATCGACAAGGGATCAGCCTTGTTGGCGCGCCACCTTCCGAAACTGGCCGGGCGCGGCGCGGATCTGGGGGCGGGCTGGGGATATCTGGCGCGCCAGGGTCTGGACAGCCCCGAAGTCACCGCGCTTGATCTGGTTGAGGCCGATCATCAAAGCCTCGATCTGGCGCGGCGCAACATCATCGACCCGCGCGCGGCGTTTCACTGGGCCGATGTGATGGCGCATCAGGGCAAGTATGACTTCGTCATTTCCAACCCGCCCTTCCATGCCGGCCGGAAGCCCGACCCGGCATTGGGACAGGGCTTCATTACCAAGGCCGCGCAGCTTCTTGAACCAAAAGGGGATTTCTGGATGGTGGCCAACCAGAACCTGCCCTATGAAGCCGTTCTGGACGAGACATTCGGACAGGTCGAGACCCGCGCCCAAGAGGGCGGGTTCAAGGTGATCCATGCGGCGCGCCCTATTCGCTCGCCCGGAGGCGCGAATCCCAATAGGCTGCGCCGAAATTTCCAGAGGGGCTGAATCCCATGTCTTTTTCCATTGCGGGTCGCACGGCCATTGTTACCGGTGCGGCAAACGGCGTCGGCTTGGCGATTGCCCGCAAATTTCTGGCGCAGGGCGCCAATGTCATGTTCGCCGATCGTGACGAGGAGCGGCTGAAAGATGAGATCGCGGGCACCGATGATCATGAAGGGCAGGCGCAGGTATTTTCCTGCGATCTGCGCGAAAAGTTGAGTCAGGCCAACCTGCTATCGGCCACTCTGGACGCCTTTGACAGGGTCGATATTCTGGTGAACGCGTCGCGCCAGTTCCTCAGCTCCGATCCGCTGGACCGCAATGATGACAGTGTGGAGACATTGCTCCAGCAAAACCTGCTTGGCAGTCTGAAGCTCAGCCAGTTGATCGCGAACCGGATGATCAAACAGGCGGATGAGGACCAGCCCGGCCAGATGGCGGGCTCGATCGTGAACATGTCGTCGATTGCCGCGCGACGCACCCGCCCCGGTCTGATGGGCTTTTCCATCGCAACGGCGGCGATGGATCAGATGACCCGCACAATGGCTGTGGCCCTCGCCCCGCATCACATCCGGGTCAATTCCGTCGCTTTCGGCTCCGTGATGAGCGCAAGCCTCAAAACCTCGCTTAGCGAGACCGAAGGTCTGCGCGAAGAAATTATCGGCCACACCCCACTCGCCCGTATTGCCAGCGCGGGCGAGGTGGCAGATGCGGTGCAATTCCTGTGCTCCGACGGGGCGGGTTTCATGACCGGGCAGATCCTGACAGTCGACGGAGGCCGCACGCTGCTGGATCCAGTGGAAAAGGCAGCGCATTAAAGTGCTTCGCCTTTACCTTGAGACATCATACATCACTTTTCGCGTTCGACCGAAAGGAGAGGCAGCGAAGACGCGATCCATTGTTAAATCGAAACGCCATTAGACCAGATGAGCGTTTTGCGGCGGGTGCTGCGCTTGTGATTTTCTCGGTGAA
>CAYGUB010000256.1:0-4039 GCA_964352845.1 uncultured Rhodobacterales bacterium
GTATATCTACGCGGTCATCGGTCCATGACATCTGGGCATCCTTCGAATAGCTCAGCCGCCCGACATCCAGCCGGCAGCACCGTTGTAGTCTAAAGATGCGAGACAGCGGATACAAGCCATTCCCGGCCCACATATCCCGGCGCTGCAATCAGCCTCACCCATAGGCTGCGACCTCGATCTCGATGCCATTTTCCTCCTTGAAATAAAACCGGCGACCGGGCGTATAATCGGCGTGGGAATAGGGCTCGTAGCCCAAAGCCTTCACCCGGGCCTCTGTCGCGTCAAGATCGTCCACGACCACCGCGATGTGATTGAGCCCGTTTGCAACCTGATAACTGTCCCCGGCAGGCTGTGCGGCTGTCTTGGGGGAATAGAGCGCGACATAGCTGTCCCGGGCCAGATCCGGCCCGCCGACATGCACCGAATAACCTTCATAGATCGACGCGCCCTCCCAACGGATCTCCCAGTCAAACAGCTCAGCCATCCAGGCCGCCGTCGCTTTGGCATCCTGCACGGTAATATTCGCGTGCTCAAGATATGTCATGTTCGTTCCCTTCTAATCTGCTATTTTTTATGGTATAAAACCTCAACTATAGTTTAGGTAAAGAAAATAATCATGCCTCGTGAGTTGACCATTGGCGCCTTGTCGGACCGGACCGGACTGGCCGTCTCCGCAATTCGCTACTATGAGACAAAAGGCCTTGTGGCGCCGCAAAAAAACCGCTCGGGCCACAGGCGCTACAGCCCGTCCGATCTGCGCAGGCTTTCCTTTGTGATGATCGCGCAGGATCTCGGTGTCTCCTTGCGTGAGATCGCGGAACTGCTGGGTCAGTTGCCTGATCACCGGACCCCCACACAGCAGGACTGGCAGAAGATCAGCCGCGCATTCCGGGCCGATCTAGACGCGCGGATCGCCAAGGCCGAGCGGCTGCGCGACAGGCTGGATGGCTGTATCGGCTGTGGGTGTCTGTCATTGAAGCGTTGCGCCTTGCATAATGCGGATGACCATGCCCGAAAGCAGGGGCCGGGGCCCCGGCATCTGCTCTAGCCGTGGAAATATCTGGACAAGAGGCTGCGCGTTGGGCTAGCAGGCTGCCATGATCACGACGCTTCATATGTCGCACATGCGCCGACGACTGCGCTGAGCTGCCGGCTCTGGCCCGGCGAGGCTGATCATGTGCGTGCGTTGCGCGCGGTTCCACACCCACATTGACTTCCCCCTGAAATCGCCCGAAAACTTGGGCCCTGCCATGCGTAAAGGACAAACGCGATGAGTATTCCTGCTGTGATGCCGACCTATAATCGGGCCAAGATGGCTTTTGAACGCGGGGAGGGATCTTGGCTGATTGATCGCGACGGGACGCGCTATCTCGATATGGGGGGCGGGATTGCTGTCACAGCCCTTGGGCATGCGCATCCGCAGCTGGTGGAGGTTCTGCAGCAGCAGGCCGGGGCATTGTGGCATACGTCCAACCTCTATCATGTGCCCCATCAGGAAGCGCTGGCCGAGAAGCTGCGCGCGGCCACATTTGCCGACACGATGTTTTTTACCAATTCCGGTGCCGAGGCGATGGAATGCGCGATCAAGATGGCGCGGAAATACTGGTCGGCAAAGGGCCAGGCGGAGCGCAGCACGATCATCAGCTTCAACGGGTCGTTTCACGGGCGCACCCTGGCTACGATCTCTGCGGCCGGATCGGAAAAGCTGACAGACGGGTTCGGGCCACTTCTGCCGGGCTTTATTCATCTGGACGTGGGCGATCACGACGCCTTGCGCGCGGCCATGGATGACACGATCGCCGCCGTGATGGTCGAGCCCGTTCTGGGCGAGGGCGGGATCATCCCGCTGCCCGATGCCTGCCTCAAAGGCCTGCGCGATCTGTGTGACGAGACCGGCGCGCTGATGATTTGCGATGAGATCCAATGCGGTGTCGGGCGGACGGGCAAGCTGTTTGCCCATGAATGGGCCGGGGTCACGCCCGATATCATGGCGGTCGCAAAAGGCATCGGCAACGGCTTTCCGCTGGGTGCCTGTCTGGCGACAGAGGCGGCGGCATCGGGTATGGTTGTGGGCACGCATGGCTCGACCTATGGTGGCAACCCGCTGGCCTGCGCCGTGGGCTCGGCCGTGATCGATATTATCGCCGATCCGGAATTCCTCGGCGATGTCAGCCGCAAGGCGGGTCTGCTGCGCCAGAGCCTTGAAGGGCTCGTTGCAAGTCATCCGGATGTGTTCGAGCTGGTACGCGGGTCCGGCCTGATGCTGGGGATTAAGTGCAAACTGCCAAATAGTGATGTGGTCGCGGCGGGCCATGACGTGCAGCTTTTGACGGTGCCGGGGGGCGACAATGTGATCCGCCTGCTGCCTGCGCTCACGATCAGCGATGCCGAGATCGGAGAGGCCGTGGCGCGGCTTGACCGGGCAGCCGCCAAACTGGCAGCCGAGGTGGCGGCGTGAGGCATTTTCTTGATATCGACAAGACCGACGCGGACGAGCTGCACCGCATCATTGATATGGCCGGTCAGATCAAGGGCGCGCGCGCCGGGCGCCCCAAAGGCGCGCTTGACGATGATCAGCCGCTGGCCGGTCACATGGTCGCGCTGATCTTCGAGAAACCCTCGACCCGCACCCGGGTCAGTTTCGACGTGGGCGTGCGCCAGATGGGCGGGCAATCCATGGTTCTGTCGGGGACGGATATGCAGCTGGGCCATGGCGAGACCATCGCCGACACGGCCCGCGTGCTCAGCCGCTATGTCGATCTGATCATGATGCGGACCTTCGAGGAGGATACGCTGCTGGAGATGGCGCAATATGCCACTGTGCCGGTGATCAACGGGCTGACCAACCGCACCCATCCGTGCCAGATCATGGCCGATATCCTCACCTTTGAGGAAAAATCCGGCCCCATTCGCGGCAAGAAGGTCGTCTGGTCTGGCGATGGGAATAACGTCTTTGCCAGCTTCGCGCATGCCGCCCCGAAATTCGGGTTCGATCTGGTCTTCACCGGGCCTGAACCTCTGGACCCCGAGCCGTCGCTTGCCGGGCTCTACCAGACCGTGCGCAACCCGCAGGAGGCCGTGGAAGGCGCCGATCTGGTGGTCACCGATACCTGGGTGTCGATGCATGATCCGCAATCAGCACGCGAGCGGCGCCACAACCAGCTGCGCGGCTATCAGGTCAACGCGGCGCTGATGGCGCAGGCCAAGCCCGACGCGCTTTTCATGCATTGCCTGCCTGCGCATCGCGATGACGAGGCGACCTCGGAGGTGATGGACGGTCCGCACTCGGTGATTTTCGATGAGGCCGAGAACCGGCTGCATGCGCAAAAGGCGATCATGCGCTGGTGTCTGGAAGGGGGTTGCTGATGATTGAAGAGCCGAAACTGATCCGGGTGCTGAAGGATCGCAACCGGCCTGGGGCGGCGCAGATCGCCGCATTTCAGGGCGTGCCGACGGGGTTTGTGGTCGATGCCATGTCAGGCGCGGGCTCGCTTGGAACGGCTATCAGCCCTTTGGGAGACCGGCAGGCGCATGTCGCAGGTCCAGCCTTCACGGCAGGCAATCGCGCGACGGATGTTCTGGCGACGCTGGCGGCCTTGCGCTTCGTGCAGGCGGGCGATGTGGTGATCGCGGCCGCGGAAGGCCATCAGGGCTGCGCTGCTGCCGGCGACCGGGTGGCCGGTATGGTGCGCAATGCCGGTGCCGTGGGGTTTGTGACCGACGGTCCGATGCGCGATTTTGCCGGGATCATGGAGACGGGATTGCCAAGCTGGTGCACCGGGTTGAACCCGGGATCTCCCTTTGCCAAAGGGCCGGGCACCGTGGGAATGCCGGTTTTGATAGGCGATCGGCAGGTCGAGACGGGTGATATGATTGTGGCGGACACGGACGGGGTCGTGGTGGTGCCCTTCGCGCAGATCGATGAGGTGATCGCGCGTCTGGGTGCTGTGGCCGAGGCGGAGCGTGATCTGGATGCGCAGGTGGCACAGGGGCTCGTCGTGCCTGACGCGATTGCGGAGCTTCTCGACGGCCCGGAGGT
>CAYGUB010000256.1:4049-4711 GCA_964352845.1 uncultured Rhodobacterales bacterium
TTTATCTGAATGGGCGCCTGCGGCGCGCGTGATGTTTTTGCGAGGCTCTGCCTCGCGCTCCGGGATATTTTTCTGCCAAAAGAAGGGGTGGGTGTCTCGTGATGGTTGGCGAGGGTCATCGGGCGGCGCGCATCGCTTCAGCCTTTCATGATGATGCAGGTGGTTGAGCCGGTGGCGTAGAGCTTGCCCGTGGCCGCGTCGGTGATCTCGCCGGTGGCCCCGCCGGTTGAGCGGCCGCTGTGACGGGTTGTGCCGGTGGCGATGATTTCCGTGCCTGGCGGGATCGCGCGGGTGATGTTGATCTTGTATTCCAGCGTTGTGTAGACCGAGCCTTTGGGGACCCGGGTCATCACGGCGCAGGCCATGGCGGAATCGAGCAAGGTGCCATACCAGCCGCCATGGATCGTGCCGACCGGATTGCTGTGTTCGAACCCCGGGGTGCCGCGAAAGGTGACCTGGCCGTCCTCGACCGTATCGAGCGTGTAGTTCAGAAGGCCCGAGATCGGCGGGCGTGCGATTTTGCCGATCAGAATGGCGCGCATGAATTCCAGCCCGGACATGCTCAAGATGGTGGCGTGGTCGGGGAGCTCTTCAAAGCTGTTTGCGAGAAATTGTGGACTGTCAGAAGCTGCCATGCACCTGCCTTCCAAGTGTATTTATAG
>CAYGUB010000257.1:0-4708 GCA_964352845.1 uncultured Rhodobacterales bacterium
GGATATTGTGGTGCGGTTCGCAGTGAAGCCCACAAGCTCCATCCTGACCACGCGCAAGACGATCACCAAATCCGGCGAGAATACCGAGATCATCACCAAAGGCCGCCATGACCCCTGCGTCGGTATCCGCGCTGTGCCCGTCGGCGAGGCGATGATGGCCTGCGTAATCCTTGACCATCTGCTGCTGCATCGCGGCCAGATCGGCTCTAATCAGGGGAATATTGGCCCACGGAGATAGGTTGATGTTCAGCGTACCTGCCGACTTCATCGCGATTGTGGGGGTGGCCGTCCTCATCATCCTTGTGGTGCGCGTGGTTCGGCGACGCCCTCCGAAAGACCAGCGATGGGTCGTGATTGATGGCTCCAACGTCATGTATTGGAAAACTCAGTCCCCCCTGATTGAGCCCGTGCAAGAGGTGGTCAATACGTTGCGCGATTGCGGCTACACGGTTGGGGTCATGTTCGATGCGAATGTCGGATATCTGCTGTCAGATCACTATATGCATGATGGGGCCTTTAAGGCTCAACTTGGCCTGCCCGCCGATCAGATCATGGTCGTTCCCAAGGGCACACCGGCAGATCCCTATATTCTGACCGCTGCGCAGGATCTTGGCGCATGTATCGTGACCAATGATCGGTTCCGCGACTGGGCGTCCGATTATCCGCAGATCAACCAGCCCGGCTTTTTGGTCAAAGGTGGTTATAAATCAGGGAAACTATGGCTCGCCATAGATGATTTGGCCCATAGCGTCTGACGAAATACCCGAAGCTTCACATATCACGTAACGCGCCCAAAATCTCTGATTTCAGGCAGCGTTAGGTGGTTCAGGTTTTTCGCATGACGCTTTAAGTCGTCACAAGGTGCGTACTTTCGAGAACTGCACCGCGAAAATGCCAATCGCGATCACGACAACGCCGAGCGCATCAAGTGGACCAAGCTTTTCCCCCAACAACGCCCAGGCAATTGCCACGCCAAAGAACGGGTTGAGAAAGTGGAAGGTCGATGCTTTCACCGTCCCGATCCGCCCCACCAGCATGAACCAGACCCAGGTCGCCAGCAGCCCGGGCACCAGCGTCGTATAGGCAAATGCGGCGATCCAGCGCGGCGATAGCGTGACCTCGACTGTCTCCAGCGGTACGGCTATGGCCGCCAGGATCACACTGCCCACCAGCATTTGCAGCCCCACAACCATCAGCACGTTGCCCCCTTGCGAGACACCGCGCACGGCCAATGTCGCGCAGGTCAGGGCCAGCGCACCGATGAGGCAAAAGACAATACCCATAGGATCGCCCCCGCCCGAGACGCGGGTGCCCATGATCAGCCCCACCCCGATGATACCCGCAACCAGCCCGATGATGCCCAATGCGGGCAAGCGTTCCCGGTAGATCAACCATCCGGCCAGCGCCACCATCAGCGGCATGGTCGAGGCGATGATCGCGGCCAGCGAGGCCTCGATCCATTGCATCGCCACGAAATTCAGCCCCAGATAAAGCGCGTTCTGGCACAGCCCGAAGATGAACGTTGCCCGCCACTCAGGCCCGGTCAGCCGCCATCTCTGGCCCAGGGCCAGCGCGATCAACACGCCCAGAACCCCCGAGATCGCAAACCGCGCGGACAGCGCCATCAGCGGCGGCGCATCCAGCACGATGATACGCGCGGAGGTAAAGGCGCTTGACCACATCAAAGCGAAGGCCAGCCCCATGAAGATTGCCTTGAGGTCGATGATCCTGTCCCATGAAAAAAGGCCGCCCGAAGGCGACCCTAAAGAAGCTCACGCCAGGCGCAAGCTTAGCCGTTGACGCTGTCTTTGAGCGCCTTGGCGATTGTCATTTTGACGACTTTGTCGGCTTCTTTCTTGATCTGCTCGCCCGTGGCGGGGTTGCGGACCATACGGGCCGGACGCTCGCGGCAATAAATTTTGCCCACGCCCGGAAGGGTGACTGCGCCACCGCCCGACACTTCACGTGTGATGATGCTGATCAGACCCTCCAAAGCGGCGCCAGCGGATTTCTTATCCATATCGCCTTCTTCAGCGAGGGCTGCGACCAGTTGGGTCTTCGTCATCGGTTTCGTTGCCATAGGCTCAATCTCCCTCAATTCCCATCTCTTGGGATGTTATGGCGCGTATCTAACTGAATATAGAGTCCGCACACAACAATTAGTGTGTGAAAAACCCTGCTTTTCTGCGTTTTTTGGCCATTTACGTGGAATTACAGGAAGGCTGTTTCCTCAAAGCTGCGCAATTTGCGCGAATGGAGCCGTTCCAGCGGCATTTCGCGCAACCGCTCCATTGCGCCGATCCCGATCAAAAGATGCCGCGCCACCTGGGTTTTGTAGAAATCCGACGCCATTCCGGGCAGTTTCAGTTCTCCGTGAAGCGGCTTGTCACTCACACAAAGCAGCGTTCCATAAGGCACCCGGAAGCGAAACCCGTTCGCCGCAATGGTCGCGCTTTCCATATCCAGCGCGACGGCTCGGCTTTGGCTGAGCCGCTGGACAGGCCCCGATTGGTCGCGCAGCTCCCAGTTGCGATTGTCGATGGTCGCAACCGTGCCCGTCCGCATGATCCGCTTGAGGTCGTAGCCCTCCAGCTTGGTGACATCGGCCACGGCCTCTTCCAGTGCGATCTGTATCTCTGCCAGCGCGGGGATCGGCACCCAGACAGGCAGATCATCATCAAGCACATGATCCTCGCGCAGATAGGCATGGGCCAACACGAAATCCCCGAGGCTTTGCGAGTTCCGCAGCCCCGCACAATGGCCCACCATCAGCCAGGCATGCGGGCGCAGCACAGCGATATGATCGGTCGCGGTCTTGGCATTGGACGGGCCGACCCCGATATTGACCAGCGTGATGCCAGATCCATCCGCGCGGGTCAGATGATAGGTGGGCATTTGCGGCGTCTTCGTGATCTCCGGGATGGCGCCATCCGGGTCGGTCAGCACGTGATCGCCGGTGCTCACAAAGCTGGTGTAACCGCTGGACGGATCGGCAAGCATGGCGCGGGCGTAGCTTTCGAACTCGGCCACATAGAACTGGTAGTTGGTAAACAGCACATGGTTCTGAAAATGGATCGGATTGGTCGCCGTGTAATGCGTCAGCCGTGCCAGCGAATAGTCGATCCGTTGCGCCGTGAACGGAGCCAGATGCCCCGAGCCATCAGGATTCGTATCAGCCAAACCGTTGACGATATCATCATTTGTGGTTGACAGATCGGGCACGTCAAACACATCGCGCAGCGTGAAATTCATCACACCGTCCTGCGGCACCGAAATATCGCTGTCATTGGCCACAGCGAAATGCACCGGCATCGGCGTATCGGACGGCCCGATCCAGACTTCGGTGTCGTGATTGTCGATCAGCAGCTTGATCTGCTGCTCCAGATAGTGCCGGAACAGCTCGGGCTGCGTGATCGTCGCGGTATAGGTGCCGGGGCCTACGACATGGCCAAAGCTCAGACGGCTGTCAACCTGCGCGAAACTGGTCGTGGTGATGCGGATTTGCGGGTAATAGGCTCTGTACCGTGCCTTGGGCTGCGTCTGACTGGTGACTTCGGAGAATTTGGAACACAGAAACCCTGATGCCTGAGCGTAAAGCGTGCAAAGCTGTTGGACTGCCGCCTTTGGGTCGGCGAAGGCGCTTGGCGCGATGGTGTCGGGCATTTCAAGCGGTAGGTTTTCTGTCATACAGGGTCCTCTATCAGCCCGGTCAGTTCAAATCTGGTCACATCAACAAGCCCCAGATCGGAAATACGAAGCTCCGGGATGACCACCAGCGCCAGAAGCGAATGTTGCATATAGGCATTGTTGAGCGTGCAGCCGCAGGCCCGCATCGCCTCGACCATCGCATCGGCCCGGGCCGCAACCGCACGGGCAGGGCTGTCGGACATCAGCCCGGCAATGGGCAGTTCAATCAGCGACAGCTCCGCGCCGTCTTTCCACACGCTCACACCGCCGCCGACCTCTCCCAGACGGTTGGCTGCGCTGGCCATCATGGCGCGGTCCGTGCCCACCACGATCATATGGTGGCTGTCATGGGCAACCGTTGAGGCCATGGCCATCCGCCCCTCATATCCGAACCCCTCGACCAGCGCGTTGACCACATCACCCGTCGCGCGGTGCCGTTCCACCAAAGCGATCTGGCAAACGCCGCCCTGTGGGGCCAGCAAGCCGTCGGCCACCGGTATCTCCCGTGTCAGGGCCTTTGTCGGCGCCTGATTTTCCACAACGCCGATCACCCTGGCCCGGACCTTATCTGCCCCCTCGGGCGCGGTGATCTCAAAATCCGCAGCTGTCAGGGTCCGGCCCAGCTTGACGGTATCGCGGGCCTCGGCCGGCCAATCCAGATGCGGGCAGGCCACCTTGATCTCTCCCTGCTCGGCCACGATCACGCCGCGCGCAATCACCGTATCTATGGGCAGCGTCTCCAGATCGGGCGTCACAATTGCATCCGCCCTGCGCCCCGGCGCGATAGAGCCCAGTTCCCGCTCCAGCCCGAAATGCGTGGCCGTGTTGATCGTGCACATCTGCAAAGCCACCATAGGGTCGCACCCGCAGGCAATCGCGTGGCGCAGCACCCGGTTCATATGCCCGTCCCCCACCAAAGTGCCAGAGTGGCAATCATCCGTGCAAAGAATGAACCCGCGCGGGTCCAGCCCCTTTTCGGTGATGGCCGTGATCTGCGTCTCGACATCATACCACGCAGAGC
>CAYGUB010000258.1:0-4700 GCA_964352845.1 uncultured Rhodobacterales bacterium
GTCGATGCTGCAGGATCTGGATGCCGGTCGCCCGATGGAAATCGACGCGCTGGTGGGATCCGTGCAGGAGCTTGGCCGCATTACCGACACGCCGACGCCGGTCATTGACACATTGCTGTCGCTGGTAGCGCTACGGGGCAGGGTGGCGGGGCTTTACGGCACTTGATCCGCAATATGGCAGGCATGCGGGTTGGGCTGCACAAACCCGTGGTCGGGTGGCTCACATCATGTTGACACCAGATGCGCGCGCGGCCTTGGACGCGCCGTTCGGCCGTTATAGCGTCTGACGCTATAGCCATCACCTGTTGAAACCGGCAGACCAGCCCCCTAAATCCCCGTGAAAGCGTCATGCGAAAAAGCCGCAATCGCATAAGGCTGCCTGAGATCAAGGATTTCGGGCGCGTTACGTGCCGGGTGATGTTTCAGGTGTTTCGTCAGACGCCATAGATCAAAGCCGCGAAGATATATCGGAGGACCAAATGACTGAAGTGCTTGAGAAGGAGACCTTTTCATTCCAGACCGAAGTGGGCCAGCTTCTGGAGATTGTTGCGGGGTCGCTTTACTCCAACCGCGAGGTTTTTCTGCGCGAGCTGGTCTCCAACGCGTCGGACGCCTGTGACAAACTGCGATATGCAGCGCTGACGGATGCAAGCCTTGCCCCGTCGCAAGACTTCGCAATCACGCTTGAGGCGGACAAGAAAACGCTGTCCATTTCAGATAACGGGATTGGCATGAACCATGCCGACCTTCTCGAAACCCTCGGGACAATCGCCAAGTCCGGCACCGGCGCCTTCATTGAAGCCCTGAAAGCCGACAAGAAAGATGCACCCGGGCTGATCGGGCAGTTTGGCGTCGGGTTCTACTCTGCCTTCATGGTGGCGTCACAGGTGGACGTGTTGACCCGCAAGGCGGGTGAGGATGAGGCTTGGCTGTGGTCTTCTGACGGCAAGGGGTCGTTCACCATCGAACCGGCTGAGCGTGATAGCGCCGGGACCACAGTGACGCTGCATCTCAAAAAAGACGCCAAGGAATTCGCCGATGACGCCCGCATTCGCCACATCATCAAGACCTATTCCGAGCATATCAGCTTCCCGGTGAAGCTGGGCGATAACACGCTGAACGCGGCAGAAGCACTTTGGACGCGCCCGGCCAAGGATATCACTGCCGAGCAGTATACCGAGTTCTACCGCCACACCTCGCACGCCTTTGATGCGCCCTGGCATGTGATGCACAATAAGGTGGAGGGGACGCTGAACCACACAAGCCTGTTGTTTATCCCCAGCACGCAGCCCTTTGATCTGTTCGAGCCCGAGCGCAAGAGCCACGTGAAGCTGTACGTCAACAGGGTTTTTATCTCGGAAACCACCAAGGATCTGATCCCGGCCTATCTGCGCTTCCTGCGTGGGGTTGTGGACAGCCAGGACCTGTCGCTGAACGTATCGCGGGAGATGCTTCAGACCGATCCCAAACTGGCAAAGATCAGAACGCAAGTCACCAAGAAGGTGTTGGGTGAGTTGAAGAAGAAGGCCACCAAGGCGCCCGAGGACTATGCCAGGTTCTGGGGGAACTTCGGTGCGGTGCTCAAAGAGGGATTGGTTGAAGATAGTGCCCTGCGTGACCGCATTCTGGAGGTGTGTCGCTTTGCATCGACCTCGGACGGGACCCTCACAAGTCTTGCGGCCTATAAAGAGCGCATGAAAGAGGGACAGGAGGCGATTTTCTATATCGCGGGCGAAGACGCCGCAAAACTCGCGCAATCCCCGCATCTGGAGGGTTTCAAGGCCAAAGGCGTCGAGGTGCTGTTGCTGTCAGACCATGTTGACGAGTTCTGGTTGCAGCATATCACCGAATTTGAAGGCAAGCCGTTCAAATCCATCACACGCGGCGCGGCTGATCTGGACGCGATCAAGGCTGACGCGTCCAAGGCGGAGGAGGACGACAGCGCTGAAGAGGCGGATATTTCCGCACTCATCGCGGCCATCAAGGCGGAATTGGGCGAGGCTGTGAAAGATGTACGTCCTTCCAAGCGGCTGACCGAGAGCCCGGTTTGCCTGATCGCCGATGAGGGCGACATGGATGTGAACCTGGAGCGGTTGCTGAAGCGCCATGGTCAGTTGCACGATGGCATGCCGAGGGTGCTGGAACTCAACCCGTCGCATGCGATCATCACCAAGCTGGCTGAACGCGCCAGAGATGGCGACGACGATCTGCTCAGGGACGCGGCGCATCTGTTGTTCGACCAAGCCCGTATTGTCGAAGGTGAGACGCCTGCGGATCCATCCGCTTTTGCACGACGTCTTGGCACCGTGATGTCGCGCGCCTTCGGAGCATAGCGGGAGGGGGCAGATGATACTGCGGCTTTTGCTTGGAGTTTGCCTGGCCCTGCATTTGACGGCGCAGGCCAGTGCCCAAGAGCTTACCGCGCCGGAACAGCGGCTTATTTCCCTGTTCGAGGCGTCGCGGGCCTCTGTGGTCTCCATCACAACAGGGCAGCGGCGCGTTGATCCGTGGATGCGCCGTGCAGAGATTGTTCCGAGCGGATCAGGCTCTGGCTTCTTTTGGGGGGATGAGGGCCACATTGTCACCAATGCCCATGTTATCCAACGTGCAGCGCGGGCGGATGTGAGCCTTGCGGATGGGCGCGTCCTGCCCGCGCGCCTTATCGGGACGGCGCCGCAATATGATCTGGCGGTGCTTCAAGTCGACCTGGACGGCGTCGCGGCGCAACCCATCACCACCGGCGGGAGTGTTGATCTCAAAGTAGGGCAAAGCGTTCTGGCGATTGGCAACCCGTTCGGGTTGGATTGGACATTGACGACAGGGATCGTCTCGGCGCTGGGCCGTGAAATCCCGATTGGCAATGGCGTCATCGAAGGTCTTATCCAGACAGACGCCGCTATCAACCCGGGTAATTCAGGCGGGCCGCTATTGGACAGCTCTGGCCGGTTGATTGGGGTCAATACCGCGATCTTCAGCCCGTCCGGTGCAAGTTCGGGCATTGGCTTTGCGGTGCCCGTTGATCTGGTCAAGCGGGTTGTTCCGCAATTGATCGCAAACGGTGTGTACCGCCCGCCGGTTCTGGGCATTCGGTTTGATCCGCGCATTGACGATCTCGCCCGCCAAAATGGCATCGACGGCGTGGTCGTTCTGTCTGTAGAGCCACGGGGCCCTGCGGAAATCGCGGGGCTGCAACCTGCCGAACGCGCGCGCAACGGCGGTTTTGTCCCGGGGGATGTGATCCAAGCGGTCAATGATCGGAAGATCACGTCAGGCGATGACCTGAGTGCCGCGCTTGATGATTTTGATCCGGGCGATGATGTGACGCTGACCATCTGGCGAGACGGCGATACACGCAAGGTGCAGGTCACCCTGGCCGCGCCTTAGGTCTTCAGTGCAGCTTGAATTCGCCTTCGACATTGCGCCACTCACCCGGGGCAATTTGCTTCCGGTGCACAAACTGCACGGAATGCAGCGGTCCTTCGATTTCCTCCTGCCAGTATTCGATGAATGCGAACAGGCGGGGATGGTCAGGGGCGATATCGTAGTCCTGCCATGTGAATGTGCTGAGCACATTCTGGAAGTCCGGCATCCTGTAGAGGAATTCGGCGGTGGTCAGACCATAGCCAGACAGCATCAATTCGGTCTCTGATTTGATCATGCGTTCTCCGATCTGTGGTTGTCGCCTGGATCAGATTTGAAGCGTCGTGAAGCGATGGGTCAAGTATTTTCAGCATCATTTTTTCGCTGATATACCGCTAAAACTCTGAAAATAAACGAAACAAAATCACTCTGGGAATTCTTGAAATTCGCGAAGGCATTTCCAATATCTTCGACGTTGGCACTCCGTCGACGTGAGTGCCAACAGCAGTGACACTTGAACGGAGGAGCGTTTCACATGCCATTCAACCCCTTGCATGACCGTGTTCTTGTCCGTCGCATCGAAAGCGACGAAAAGACATCTGGCGGTCTGATTATTCCCGATACGGCGAAAGAAAAACCAGCCGAGGGTGAGATCGTCGCCGTGGGTGCGGGCGCGCGTGATGATGACGGCAACCGCATCCCAATGGATGTGAAGGCCGGAGACCGCGTGCTGTTTGGCAAATGGTCCGGCACTGAAATCACGCTCGACGGCGAAGAGCTGTTGATCATGAAGGAAAGCGACATCCTGGGTATCATCGAGGACGCCGCAATCGCCAAAGCTGCTTAATCCATCAAACAACCAATAGGAGAGTGAAAGATGTCTGCAAAGGACGTCAGATTCCAAATTGATGCCCGGTCCAGAATGTTGGCGGGCGTGAACACATTGGCCGATGCGGTGAAGGTCACACTCGGTCCGAAAGGCCGCAACGTCGTGATCGACAAATCGTTCGGCGCGCCACGGATCACCAAGGACGGCGTGTCTGTCGCCAAGGAAATCGAGCTTGAGGACAAGTTCGAAAACATGGGCGCGCAGATGCTCAGGGAAGTGGCCAGCCGCACCAATGACGAAGCAGGCGACGGCACGACGACCGCAACCGTACTGGCCCAGGCCATCGTAAAGGAAGGGTTGAAATCCGTGTCTGCGGGGATGAACCCGATGGATCTGAAGCGCGGGATTGATATGGCGACCGCCAAGGTTGTTGAGGCAATCAAATCCGCTGCGCGCGACGTCAAGGACAGTGACGAGGTCGCACAGGTCGGCACAATCTCTGCCAATGGTG
>CAYGUB010000259.1:0-4673 GCA_964352845.1 uncultured Rhodobacterales bacterium
GCTTGGTTCGTTTGCGATCCAGCTGTGCGCGACGGCGGGCGCCAATGCGATCGGGGTGATATCGGACGAAGACAAGCGCGACTTTGTCATGGGGCTGGGCGCGAAAGGTGTCATCAACCGCAAGGATTTCAACTGCTGGGGGCAAATGCCCGTCGTCAATTCGCCCGAATACAAGGAATGGTTCGGCGAGGCGCGCAAATTCGGCAAGGCGATCTGGGATATCACCGGTAAGGGCAATAATGTCGATATGGTGTTCGAGCATCCGGGCGAAAGCACGATGCCTGTGTCGGTCTTTGTGTGCAAGAAGGGCGGCATGGTTGTCATCTGCGCAGGCACGACCGGGTTCAACCTGACGATGGATGCGCGCTATCTGTGGATGCATCAGAAGCGTGTGCAGGGATCGCATTTTGCGCATCTCAAACAGGCCTCGGCGGCGAATCAACTGATGATCGAGCGTCGTCTGGACCCTTGCATGTCGGAGGTCTTTCCATGGGCGGAAATCCCGCAGGCCCATACCAAGATGCTGCGCAATGAGCATAAGCCGGGAAATATGGCCGTTTTGGTCACAGCCCCGCGCACCGGGCTGACCACTTTCGAGGATACGATCGAGGCGAGCCGAGGGTAAGGCTTTCCATAGTTGACAAAATGATCTGGAGCGGGCCTGAATCTTTGCGACTTCGGGCCCGTTTTTGCGTTGTTCCAAGGCCCTTCGTGTAGTTGCAAGAGCTTGCGCGTGTTGCCCCTCGCTATTTTGGGGGAGTTATAAAACGCGAATATTCCGATCAAACATCCTCTGATATGCTCTTACTTAATGATTGTTTAACCTTTGCTGGAGCACTGTTCATGACGAATGACTGGATAATTGACGTCCTCACGGACCTACAGAAGTTTTCGGCCAACAACTCCCTTTCGAGGTTGGCAGATCATCTTGATGACACGATCATGGTCGCGGCCACGGAGTTGTCATCGCAAGGTTCGCGTAGCAGAATGGTAGGCGACTTTGAGCAAGATCGAGAGCGTAACGACGCAACTCTCCCAGGCAACAGCCCTTGAGGAGTTACAGCACGCTGCGGAAGCTCTGCGCGACAATTACCGCCTTAACCATGTCGTCTATCACTGGGTCAACAGCATCGGGGAACGTTTTGGATGCGGGACATATACCAGCGAATGGGTCGACCGCTATCTGGAGAAGGATTATCTCTACATTGATCCGGTCGTTATTGGATGTTTCAACCGCTTTGATCCGGTCAACTGGAAACAGCTTGACTGGTCGGGAAAGGCGGCACGCACCTTTCTTCAGGAGGCTAAAAAATATGGTGTCGGGACGCAGGGGTTTACTGTGCCAATTCGAGGACCAAATGGCCAGTTTGCTCTCTTCACCATCACCAATTCCTGTACGGACGACGAATGGGAGAGCTTCGTCGAGAGACAGAAGAAAGAGCTGATCCTTGTCGCGCATAGCTTCAACCAGAAGGCTCTGAATTTTGAAGAAGGTGTGTTTCCGGCAAATGCGCCTTCCCTGTCCCCGCGTGAGCTGAGCGCGATGACACATCTGGCGAAGGGTCGAAGCCGGGCACAGGCGGCCGATGAGATGTCGATCTCGGAACATACATTGCGCGTCTATATTGAGTCGGCCCGCCATAAGCTGGGGGCGCTCAACACCACTCACGCGGTCGCCCGGGCTCTGGCCATGGGGCTGATCGTTCTCTAACCATCTGGAATAAAAATCCTTTTTCGGCGCCGTAAATGACGTCTTAATCCGTCGTGCGCTCGTGTAAGCGCTGCGTAACCACGTTCTTCTAGCCTTCTTTCGACATCACCGGAGAAGGATCCACCATGCTGCGCTACATTTACGCTGACGACCTCAAGAACTTTCCCAAGCTGCAAGATTCCATGTTTCGTCACCGTGCCGCGCAGTTTCGGGACCGCCTGAACTGGGATGTCAGTGTCAATGAGAAGGGCTGGGAGATGGACGAATATGACGCCCTCAACCCGCTCTACGTGATCTGGGAGAATGCAGACGGCACGCATGGCGGCTCGATGCGGTTTTTGCCGACGACTGGTCGGACGATGGTCAATGATCACTTCGTTCATCTGACGGAAGGGGTGCGGATCCAAAGCCCGCTGATCTGGGAATGTACGCGGTTTTGTCTCGCCCCCGATGCCGATCGCAAGATCACCGCGCGCCTTGTGATCGGTGCGGGTGAGGTGATGGAGAATTTCTGTCTGGAACATTTCGTGGGCGTGTTCGATCCAAGGATGGAGCGGATTTACCGTCTGCTGGGCGTCAACCCCGACGTGATTGGCCGCTCCGGTGACGGGGCCGAGGAGATCGGGGTTGGTCTGTGGGAATTTGTCGAGGGCGCGCGGGATCGTGTCCATGGCCGCGCGCAGGTCAGCCAGGAGGAGTCGCGGCGCTGGTTTCGCGATGCATTTCAGCATGTGGTGACAGAGCCCCTGCCCGCCGAGACCAAGCAATTTGCGGTCGCATGAGATGCGGCTGGGCTATAGGGTCTGGGCATGGATGCGCAGGCTCTCACACTTTCGGATGATCAGACAGATGCCTGGGATGCGCTGGCGGAGATGGTGGCGCATGCCGGGATTGACCTGATCGAGGGTCACACGACGCCGCTGGCCGAGGATCGGTCCCAGGTGATGGCGATTGTTGGCAAGGCGGGCTCGGGCAAGACGATGCTGCTGGCGCGCTTTGTAGATGCGCTGGCGGGCGCGGGTGTAGACGTTATTTCGGGCGATTACGATGGCAAGCCACGCAAGGATCGCCGCACCTTGGCGGTGCTTGCGCCGACCAACAAGGCGGCAAGCGTGTTGCGCAATCGCGGGGTGCCGGCCACGACGATCCACCGCATTCTCTACACGCCGATGTATGATCCCGAATATGAGAAGGTCGCTGATTGGCTGGCCGGTCACGGTGAAAAGCCCGAGGTCGAGGGGCTTTCCGAGGAGGCCTTGCAGCGCGCCAAGCGCTTTTATGACGATCACCGCTCGATCCCCGGGGCGTTGGCGGCGGCGGGGCTGAAGGGCTCGGATTTCATTTCTGGCTGGAAGCGGCGCGAGGAGCCGTTGGACATTGGTTTCATTGATGAATCCTCGATGCTGGATGACAAGCAATATCAGGATCTGCGCGAGATTTTCCCCACACTGGTCTTGTTTGGTGACCCCGCGCAGCTGGCCCCTGTGGGGCAGTCGGGCGCGATGGTGTTTGACGAGCTCAAAGATGGCAGGAAGCTGGAGCTGAGCCGGGTTCACCGGCAGGTGGCCGATAACCCGATCCTTGATCTGGCCCATGCTCTGGCCGATCCGGCACTGCAATTCGCCCAGTTCGAGCGGATGGTGGAGGATGCCGGGCGCAGTGATGAGCGTGTTGTCTATGCTGGCAGGGTTGAAGCTGATCTGATGGCGCGCAGCCCGGTTCTGGTCTGGCGCAATGCGACACGGATCCGGCTTATTCAGGCCTGGCGGGCGGCATATGGGGCGACGGTGGATGGGTTGCTGGAGGGCGAGCCGCTGATTTGCGACGGGATCGAATTGCCGCTGAAGCATCGCAAGAAGCGGATTGATCTTGAGGCGCGGGGGCTGATCAAGGGCGCTCAGGTGATTTATCTGGGACCTGGCAGTCGGGCCGGGTTTTCGCGTCTGCATGTGCTGGGGGCGGAGGATCCACAGGTCAGTGCGGCCTCGATCATCAAGATCGAGGCGCCTGATGAGGAAGAGCCGTTTATCCCGTTCGCGGCCCATATGGGGGCTGCGTTCCTGCACGGTGCGGCGGTCACGATCCATAAGGCGCAAGGCTCGCAATGGGACACGGTTCAGGTCTTTGCGCCCGATCTTTATGCCGCCGCGCGATCAGGCCGCGAAGAGGCGGGCCATCCTTTGTGGAAGCGGCTGGCCTATGTGGCGATCACCCGGGCGCAGAACCGGCTGCTTTGGGTGACGCGCAACCGTCTGGCGCGCCCAAGCGGGCCACTGACCACCGATGATCTGCGCGCAAAGCCCGTGGCTTTGACGTTGGAGGGTTAGCGCGGACCGATCTCTTCGATCCGGCAATAGCGGTTGAGCTGGCCTTGCAGGATGTAATCTGCCCCCGGTGCGCCCTGATCTATCACATATGTGTCGCGCTCATACATCTCCAGACAGCGCGGCGGAAGCTCAGCCGGTTCGGGCAGGCTCACCGCCTGTCCCAGGCTTTCCAGAAGGCTCAGCCGCAGCGCGAATATATCCTGCTCGGCGTTTTGCGCATCGTGACGCCAGATGAAGCTGTTTGTCATGCGGTCAAACAGTTGCGCGGAGACGGACAGCCCCGCGCCGCGGGTCGATGTGGTGCCAGTCAGGATGTAGCGCTGGTTGAGCCCGCGCCCCAGACGGTCGGCATAGATATCGGCAGGCAGGCTCAGGCGGGCATTGCTGGGGATGACCATGAACAGCTCAACCCGGTCCGACAGCCCGTCGACCAGATCGCGCGCCAGCGCATCGCGCGCATCGGGGCTGCCATCATGGGTGAAGGGCACCATGGCCAGCGATCTGACCGGATTGGCGGGCACGGGGCGTTCAGGCAGTGGCCGGGCGAGATAGGCGCCCGCCCCGATCAGCAGCCCCGCAGACAGCAGCAGCGGAACGCGCCATCGACCCGGCTTGCGGGTGGCGGGGCCCTGGGG
>CAYGUB010000260.1:0-512 GCA_964352845.1 uncultured Rhodobacterales bacterium
GGGCCTGTCGGTCAATGCGGTACAATCCGAGACGATGGATGTGGTCGCGCCGGAAATCGTTCTGGCACCTGCGCCAATCGCGCTTGAGGCGGAAGATATCATCGTCAGCCCCGCCGAGACGGCGCCCGCAGAGCCCGCTGAGCCCGCTGAGCGAGAGATTGTGTCGGTCGATGAGGACGTGTTGCCGACGGTCAATGACACGAATGATGCCGTGGCGCAGGCGATCGCTTTGGCGATCGAGCTGGAAGGTGATGGGCAGACGACCGCTCCGGGCCCGGCTGTGCAGATCGTGCCTGCGACGATTTCGGGCGTGAAGATCTCCCCGCGACCGAACCTGCGCCCCAAGGTCAACCTTGCCGCATTCCAGCGCAGTATAGCGCCGCGTGTGGGCGCGACCGCCCAGGTTGAAATTGACCCCGATGCAATTCCGTCGGGGGCACGGCTGGTTCAGGTTGGCGCCTATGATGACCGCGATGTCGCGGTGGCCGAGTGGGAAGCGATGGCCGATAAAT
>CAYGUB010000260.1:522-4654 GCA_964352845.1 uncultured Rhodobacterales bacterium
CCGATTACATGGAAGACAAGAACCGCGTTATTCAGGAAGCGCAGAGCGGTGGGCGCACGTTCTACCGGCTGCGCATCGCCGGGTTCGAGACGCTGGATGCCTCGCGCCGGTTCTGCTCTGTGTTGACAGCGGCCAAGACCCCCTGCATTCCCGTCGCGGCGCGGTAGGTGCCGTCAGGCGCCTATATTTTCGGCTGCGAGGGGCTTTCTCTGACCCCGTCTGAACGCGCGTTTTTTGCCAAAGCCCAGCCATGGGGCTTCATCCTGTTTGCGCGCAATATATCCGACCCGGAGCAGCTCAGCGCATTGACCGGGGCCTTGCGCGATGCCGTAGGCTGGCGGGCGCCGGTTCTTATTGATCAGGAAGGCGGTCGGGTCCAGCGCATGGGGCCGCCGCATTGGCGCAGCTATCTGCCTGCCCTTGACCAGATGGAGATTGCGCGTGATCCGGCGCGCGCGATGTATCTGCGCAACCTGCTGATTGCCTCGGAGCTTATGGCGGTGGGGATTGATGTGAACTGCGCCCCCGTTGCTGATCTGGTCTTTGCCCAGACCCATCCCGTGCTGCGCAACCGCTGCTATGGCAGTGATGTTGCCACGGTGGTCAGCATGTGTCGCGCCGCGGCGGGCGGGATGATGGATGCGGGCGTGCTGCCGGTGCTCAAACATATCCCCGGCTATGGCCGCGCGGTCGTGGACGGGCATAAGGATTTGCCAACCGTCGATGTGCCCCGCGCCGATCTCGATGCGCAGGATTTCGCGCCGTTCAAGGCGCTCACCGATCTGGCGATGGGGATGACGGCGCATATCGTCTTTCCCTGCATCGATGATTTGCCCGCGACGACCTCGGCCCGCGCGATGCAGATGATCCGTCGCGATATCGGGTTCGACAATCTGATCATGACCGATGATATCTCGATGGAGGCGCTGTCGGGCAGCGTCGCCGCGCGGTCCCGGGCAGCGCTTGATGCGGGCTGCGACATCGTCTTGCATTGCAATGGCGATCTGGGCGAGATGGAGGCCGTCGCCGAAATTTGCGGCGCACAGACGTCTGAGATCGCCGTGCGTGCCGCCCGCGCGATGGCTGCACGCAGGCCTGCCCAAGAGATTGACATTCAGGCGGTTGAGGCAGAGTTTCAGGGCCTCATTCAGAGAGATTAGATGCAGGACGGCGAAACAGATCAAGACTGGGAGCAGGACGGCGTTGCCGAGCGATTGGCGGCGGAGGCCCTGATTGTTGATGTCGACGGGTTTGAGGGGCCCCTTGATCTGTTGCTGACCTTGTCGCGCACCCAGAAGGTCGATCTGCGCAAGGTCTCCGTGCTGCAACTGGCAGAACAATATCTTGCCTTCATCAATCAGGCCAAGGAATTGAGGATAGAGCTTGCCGCCGATTATCTCGTGATGGCCGCCTGGCTCGCCTTTCTCAAATCGCGCCTGCTCTTGCCGCCGGACCCGGCGGAGGAGGGCCCCACAGGCGAGGAGCTCGCCGCGCATCTGGCCTTTCAGCTGGAACGGCTATCGGCCATGCGCGACGCCGCCGCCAAGCTTATGGCGCGCGACCAGCTGGGCCGCGACTTCTTCCCGCGCGGTATCCCCGAGGATGTCACGCGCTCGCGAAAGATCACCTATACGGCGACGCTGCTGGATCTCATGCAGGCTTATAGCCGCATTCGCACGCGCGATGAATTTCGCCCCTTCGTCATGGACCGCGATCATATATTCACCATGGAGCAGGCTCTGGAGCGGATGCGCGGGCTGATCGGTTTTGCGGGCGAGTGGTCTGATCTGACAAGTTACCTGCCCGAGGGTTGGGAGATGGATCCGGCGCGGCGCAGATCGGCTACGGCTGCGACCTTTGCTGCCTCGCTGGAACTGGCCAAGGCGGGCCAGATCGAATTGCGTCAGGGCGAGATCTTCGCCCCCATCCAGATACGGAAGAAGAAAAGCTGATGTCGGATGTCGCAGACACACCTGAAGAAACGCTCTTTGCCGCGCCGCCCATGGCCGAGCAGGAACGTATGGTCGAGGCGATCCTGTTTGCCAGCGCCGAGCCTGTCACGGTGGCAGAGCTGGAAAGCCGCATGCCGCATGGCTGTGATGCCGCCGAGGCGCTTGTGCAACTGCGCAAACGCTATGAGGGGCGCGGGGTCAATGTGATCCATGTGGGTGATGCCTGGGCGCTGAGAACCTCCGGCGATCTGGGGTTTTTGATGCAAAAGGAGACAGTCGAGACCCGCAAATTGTCCCGTGCCGCGATTGAGACATTGGCCATCGTGGCGTATCACCAGCCGGTTACACGTGCCGAGATCGAGGAAATTCGCGGTGTCAGCGTCTCGCGCGGGACCATTGATCAGCTGATCGAGATGGAATGGGTCCGGTTCGGCCGCCGCCGCATGACACCCGGCAGGCCCGTGACATTCGTGGTCACGCAGCATTTCCTGGATCACTTCGCGCTGGAAAGCGCACGCGATCTGCCGGGGCTCAAAGAGCTGCGTTCGGCAGGCCTGCTCGATAACCGTCCGCCATTGGGCGATGCGCTGACGCTGGAAGAGGATGACGAGGATGAAAGCCCCGAAGGTCAGAACGAGTTGTTTGAAGATTAGCGATTTCGACATAATTTCGCCATTAGGGCATGATTGACCGCGCAGCAGAAACTGAAAAGATGCGCTTCAGGAGAGCAGACAGATGGACCGTTTCATAAACATGTTTATCAACGTCGTGATGCGACGGCTGATCAATACCGGGATCAACAAGGGCATGAACGCGATGAGCAAACCGCGCAAACCACAGCCCAAGAAGAAAGAGCAAGACAGGCTCGACTAGCACACCGAACATGTGCCCGTTGCGACCCGCTTGGGGGACAGGCGGTTTTGTGATACACTCTCACCTATTGTTTTAGGTGTTTTTAGAGAGTGGTTTCATGGCGATGGATTTATCCAAGGCGACCTCCTGGTCGGGCAATGCATTGGTGGGCACAATGGTCATCGTGCTTTACGTCTTTTTCGTGTTCGCAGTGTTCAGCGGATTTGCGAGCTATATCTACAGAACAGACTGGAAAGCCTCTGTGCAGACCGTGCAGCGGGAGGATGGCAGTCAGCAGGTCTATGATCTCGACAATATCTATTTTCTGCTCCAACGGGAGACCAAGCTGCGCACAGAGCTTGAAGCGGCGCTGAAACAGGTGCGCGACGCCGATCAGGTGATTGATGACGCGAATGATCAGCTGGAAGGCATGCCCGCACTCAAGCGCAATATTGAAAATGACGTGGCAATCCTGTCTGGCCGGGTGATCAGTTTCGTGCGCAGCGATATCGACAGCTTTGACGAGCAAACCCGCCAAAAGGTGATCGCGGTGTTCTCTGACGGCAATCTTGCGACGGATGTTAAGGCCTTCGAGCTTGCGATGTTGTATCAGGCGCGGATCGGTTTGACGGATGCGACGCTGGGCCCGTCAGAGGGGCCGGGCGGGCATGCCGGTTTTATCAATATGGTAGACAGTCTGCGCATCGCGGATGATGAGCTGACCCGGATCGAGGCGGCAGAGCGCGCGTTGCAAAGCCGCCGTGACCGCTCGCTCGAGGCGCGCTCCTGGCCGCGCAAACGCAGCGAAATGCTTGCGGCCGATCTCAGGGAGCTTGATGAAATCATCCCGTCCCATAGCGGGCAGAGGGCGCGGATCGTGCTGCTGTCGGATATGTTTCTGGGCATTCCCGCTCAACTCGTCAGCTTCCCGACGATCTTCCTGACGCTGATCGTCACGATCGCCGCCGGGGGGTTGGGCACTGTGGTCTCATTCTCGCGCAAGTTCTTTTCCGCCACCGGCCCTGTCTCAGCCTCGAAGCTGTTTGTGAATGTGGGCGAGGGGATTGCCGCCGCGCTTGGCATTTTCCTCTTCTCCGGCGCGGGCATGCTGGTGCTGACCCAAGGCGGCGGCTCGGCCGCGCAGGTAGAGCTGAGCCCCTTTACCGTGGCCTTCATAGCCTTCGTATCGGGCTTCATGGCCGAGGATGCCTTTGGCAGCATTCAGGCGGCGGGCAGGCGGATCTTCTCGGGCGAGGCCGCGGCGCCGGACGACCTGGCCCCTAAAGCATCACGCCTTTAACCTGAGACATATCCGGCAGCCTTAAAAT
>CAYGUB010000261.1:0-4648 GCA_964352845.1 uncultured Rhodobacterales bacterium
GAACTCTCGACCTCACCCTTACCAAGGGTGTGCTCTGCCACTGAGCTACCACAGCACTGACGCTTCTGCGTGGGCGGGGAGATACGATCAAATCGGGCCTCGCGCAAGCATAAACTGGACGCTGTCCCGGCGGCGCGGTATGACAGCGCTATGCAGGGCAAGCCAGACAAACCGGACCAGAAAAAGCAACGAAACCCTGCCAAAGCGCAGGGCAGCAAGCAAGACCGGTTGAAAGCCTCTCTGAAGGCCAATATGGCAAAGCGCAAGGCGCAAGCGCGCGCAAGAGACGCGGGCGACAAGACAAGCAGCAGCTAGAACAGGGCGGTGGGCAGATGGACAAGATAGTCGTGACAGGCAACGGGGCGCTGAGCGGTCAGATCCCGATCTCGGGGGCCAAAAATACCTGCCTGAAACTGATGACGGCGGCGATCCTGAGCGAGGAGCCGTTGACGCTGACCAATGTGCCGCGCCTGTCGGATATCAGCACACTCGCCACATTGCTGGAATCGCTCGGCTGTGAGGTGGCGCTGCTCAACGAGGGCAAGGTGATGGCGCTGAGCGGTGGGGGCGTGAACAACGTCAAGGCCGATTATGAGATCGTGCGCAAGCTGCGCGCCTCGTTCAATGTGCTTGGCCCGCTTGTAGCGCGGATGGGACAGGCCGTCGTCTCTTTGCCGGGCGGCTGTGCCATTGGGGCGCGCAAGGTCGATCTGCATCTGATGGCGCTGGAGAAGCTTGGCGCGGTGCTGGAACTGAAGGAAGGTTATGTGCATGCGTCGGCCCCGAACGGCTTGACGGGGACGGTCATCGAATTTCCCTTCGTCACTGTCGGCGGCACGGAAAACGCGCTGACGGCCGCCACTTTGGCCAAAGGCACCACAGTTATTAAAAATGCCGCGCGCGAGCCGGACACGGTCGATCTGTGTAAATGCCTCTCGGCCATGGGGGCGCAGATCAGTGGGGCAGGGACCTCCGAGATCACCATTGAAGGCGTGGACCGGCTGCATGGCGCCACGCATGAGGTCATCCCCGACCGGATCGAGCTTGGCACTTTCATGATTGCGCCCGCGATTGCCGGGGGCGAGGTGGAGATGATCGGCGGCCGGCGTCCGTTGCTTGAGACATTTTGCCAAAAGCTTGAGGCGACCGGCGTCGAGATCTCGGAAACACCGGCGGGGTTGAAAGTGACCAACAAGCGCGAACGCGTCAGTGCTGTGGATGTCGAGACCGCGCCCTATCCGGGCTTTGCCACGGATCATCAGGCGCAGATGATGGCGCTGTTGTGCACGGCCAATGGGACGAGTGTTCTCAATGAGACGATCTTCGAGAACCGCTTCATGCATGCGCCCGAGCTGATCCGTATGGGCGCGCAGATTGATGTGCAGGGCGGACATGCGACTGTGACGGGCGTCGAGGGTCTCAAGGGCGCGCCTGTGATGGCGACGGATTTGCGTGCCTCGGTCTCGCTGATCCTTGCAGGGCTTGCCGCCGAAGGGGAGACGGTTGTGAGCCGCGTCTACCATCTGGATCGCGGCTATGAGCGGATCGAGGAAAAGCTGCGCGGCTGCGGCGCATTGGTAGAGCGGGTCTCGGAATGAGCGGTGACGCAACATTTGAGGATGGCGCGCCGCGTGCGCTGCGGCTGATCGCCGAGCGGTTGGAAGATCTGGAGGTGATCTCCTCGCTGGTCCAGGATGCCGTTCTATCGGGTGCCGATATGTCTTGGGACCCGGCCCGCAGACGTTTTTCTATGCTGGTCAACCGCTTCCGATGGGAAGCGAATGTGGATATGCCTGAGAGGACGCGCGCGCTTTTGGTCATTGATGACGTCAGCCGCGTCGCGTCCCAAGGGGTAGACCGACGGGCGGGCGATCTGGTCTACGCGATCCTGTCTTTGGCATGGGGCGCGGCAGAAGATGGCACGGGTCAGCTGCTGATCACGCTGGCAGGCGACGGGGCGATCAATCTCGACGCGGAGACGATCAACGTCACGCTCCAGGACGTCACTCAGCCATACCGTGCTGTCTCGGGCAAAACCCCCAAACATCCCGACTGAACCGCTTGAGCCTGCGCGGCTGTACAGCTATTGCACCTTATGCCTCAATTCCTTGACAGCTCCGCCCCCGATTTCGAAGCCGCTTTCACCGCGCTTTTGACGATGAAACGCGAAGACAGCCCTGATGTGGATCAGGTCGTGGCCGAGATCATCGCGGATGTGCGCGCGCGCGGCGATGATGCTGTGCTGGAGCTGACAACGCGGTTTGACAGGCTTGATCTGACCCCCGAGACGCTTGCTTTCACGCCGGACGAGATTGCAGCAGAGATCGCCAGGGTCCCGTTGGCGGAGCGCGACGCGCTGGAACTGGCCGCAGAGCGGATCCGCAGCTATCACGCGCGCCAGATGCCCGAGGATCAGATGTGGCGCGAGGAGAGCGGGGCAGAGCTCGGCTGGCGATGGACGGCTGTGTCTGCTGCAGGGCTTTATGTGCCTGGCGGGCTGGCGAGCTATCCGTCCTCGGTTCTGATGAACGCGATCCCGGCGCGCGTGGCCGGGGTGGAGCGGCTGGCGATTTGCGCGCCCACGCCGGGCGGGCAGTCCAATCCGCTGGTACTGCTGGCCGCGCAACTGTCGGGCGTTGATGAGATCTACCGCATCGGTGGCGCACAGGCCATCGCCGCGCTGGCTTATGGCACGCAGACCATAGCACCTGTCGACAAGATCACAGGGCCAGGCAATGCCTTTGTTGCCGCCGCCAAACGCCGTGTTTTTGGCAAGGTGGGGATCGACATGATTGCAGGGCCATCCGAGATCCTGGTAATTGCTGACAAGAACAATGATCCGAGCTGGGTCGCGCTGGATTTAATGTCTCAGGCTGAGCATGATGAGAGCGCGCAATCCATCCTTGTGACCGATGATGCCGCTTTCGCCCAAGCCGTGCGCGCGGCGGTGGAGACGGCTCTGAAGACGCTGGAGCGGCGCGAGATTGCAGGCGCAAGCTGGCGGGATTTCGGAGCCATCATCACGGTGCGCGACATGGATGAGGCGGTCGAGATATCTGACAGGATCGCGCCGGAACATCTTGAGATCGCGTGTGAAAATGCCGAAGACGTCGCCCGGAGAATACGCCATGCAGGTGCGATTTTCATTGGTGCCTGGACGCCTGAGGCGATTGGCGATTATGTCGGCGGGCCCAATCATGTTTTGCCCACGGCCCGCTCCGCTCGATTTTCGTCAGGCCTCTCGGTGATGGATTTCGTCAAACGCACCACCCTGTCGCGCATGACCCCGCAGGCCTTGCAAAAGATCGGCCCGGCTGCTGAAGTGCTGGCACGCTCGGAAGGGCTGGAGGCGCATGGGCTGTCCGTGCGGGCCCGGTTGGATAGGTTGAACGAATGACCCGCTTGATCGACGTCACAATCGACGATTCCGGCCTGCCTGCGCCCACGCCCGAGATTGAGCAGGAGCGCAAGGTCGCGATTTTCGATCTGCTGGAGGATAACGCCTTCATCCTGCCCCATGGCGACGCGCCCGACGGGCCTTACCGGTTGCATCTGGCTATTCTGGAGAGACGGCTGGTGTTTGACGTGGCAACCGAGGCGCATGAGAAAGCGGCGGAGTTTCATCTGTCGCTGAGCCCGTTCAAGCAGGTGGTGAAGGATTATTTCCAGATCTGTGAGAGCTATTTCGACGCGGTCAAGAAGCTCGCGCCCAGCCAGATCGAGGCGATAGATATGGCCCGCCGCGGCATCCACAACGAGGGTGCGCGTGTCCTGCAGGAGCGGCTGGAGGGTAAGGTCGAGATCGATATCGACACCTCCCGCAGGCTGTTTACCCTAATATGTGTTCTGCATTGGGGCGGGTAGGGCATGTCGGCGCAGGATCCTCAATCAGTTCTGTTTTGTTGCGATCACAACGCCGTTCGCTCGCCCATGGCCGAAGGGATGATGAAGAAATATTACGGCACCGATATCTATGTTCAGTCGGCCGGTGTGAAGAATGATCTTGATATTGACGGCTTCTCTATCGCCGTCTGCGAAGAGCTTGGCGTCGAGTTGTCGCGCCACCGCACGCGATCTTTTGAAGAGATGCAGGAATGGGGCGATGATCTGTCGGGCTTCGATCTGGTGATTGCGCTCAGCCCCGCCTCTCAGCGCATGGCACTGGAATTGACGCGCTTCTACCATCTGGCCGTCGAATACTGGCCCATCCTTGATCCAACCGGCCTTGGGGAGGGGCGCGATGAAAAGCTGAATTCCTACCGGCAGGCGCGCGATCAGATCAAGACCCGCATCAAGCAGCGCTTCGGCCCGCCGCGGACGAGCTGATATCAGGAGGATTTTCGCAGGTGATTACGCCTCTGGACCGATTTGGCCTTGAAAATTGGATGATAGCAGCGCATTTAAGCTGCGCCCCCCGAAGAGGCGGGTGCTAAGTTAGGAGATACCATGGCGAAGGAAGAACCACTCGAATTTCCCGGTGTCGTCAAGGAACTCCTGCCGAATGCGACATTCAGGGTCGAGTTGGAAAACGGCCATGAGATCATCGCACATACGGCAGGCAAGATGCGCAAGAATCGCATTCGTGTTCTGGCAGGCGACAAGGTGCAGGTCGAGATGACCCCCTATGATCTGACCAAGGGTCGGATCA
>CAYGUB010000262.1:0-4645 GCA_964352845.1 uncultured Rhodobacterales bacterium
TTGAAGAGGTCCGCCCCCTCCATCCGCGCCGCGAAGAGGTTCGCCCCCTCCATCCGCGCCTCCCTGAGGTTCGCCACCTCCATCCGAGCCCCGAAGAGGTTCGCCCCTCTCAGGTCTTTGCCGCTGAGATCAATCTTACTGATGCGTTGGCGCTCTGCGGCACGATGGGTGGTCCAAGCGGATGCGAACGCACTATCCGCAGTCTGAAAATACTCTGCGCAGTCTCGGCCTGAGACAAGGTTCTCTTCGCACCATGTCTCGCGGATATGGGTCAGATCATCATTGATGATCGATCCTGCATGATTGACCTCGCCACAGGCTATGGAGCTGATGCCGTTGGCGCTACACCAGTCTTTACGAAACGCGTTGCGTCCGGTTTCGAAATCCCGCCAGACATCGGGCTTCTCCACAAACTCTACGCCTGCAAGCTGCGCGGGCCTTGGGAAGCCGAACTCTCGCAGCAAGTCTTTGATCTTGGGGTCCTGATCGTTGGTCCCGTTTGATGCCAGCATCCCGAAGAACGTGATCAAAATGCCAACGGCGTACCATTCGACACGGTTCGTCAGGTTTGTCTTGGCCGTCATCTTCAACCGCATTTGCTCAAAGCTGGTCTTGCCAACATAAATCGCCGCTATCAGCGGGCCGCCGATGCAGATAACCGTCAGCCATTCATCATGTTTGGGCATGGACCGAAACCAGAAGGCCGCCAGCACCAGCGGCGCGGACCAAAAGGCGAGTAGAAGCGTGACCCAATTTGCCAGCCAGGCGAGCGCGCGGGGTCTGACGGCGCCATCGCTCCGCGCGCTCAGCGCAAAATCGGCGATAAGCCATGGTGCTATGTGATCGGAAAGCGGCGCATTATCGAGCTTTGGATCAGCGCTGCCAAGCGGTTCCCATAATTTTATCAGATGCAGATGGAAATAGGCGTAGATTGCAGCCCCCAACCCGGGTGCCACGTAGAAGAACAGTGATGTCGGGACGGATACGCCGATCAGCGGTAGCTGTGTCTCTCGCGATGGAATGAAGAAATCGGCGTCCTGGACACCCATAAGCGTCACGCCGATAAAGGCAAAATAGGAGAGCAGCCCGAACCAGCTGGTTTTGGCTGTGGCGATCAGCGCATCTATGCGGGCGATGGTCTCTTTGTCGGTCTCGGACGGCATGGCAAGAACTCTTTAAGCAATGGCTTGAGCCTAGCCCTGCATCCGGCGTGGGTAAAGCGCTACTCGCCCATCTCTTCCAGCAGCCTCAGCAGGGCGCTGTCGATCCGGGTGGCGAAGGATTTGATCCGGGGGCCTTTGGAGCGTGCGACGATCAGGCCGATAAGGCCCCAGCCATCCTCGTGGGGCACAAAGACCGGCGCGCCGGAGGTGCCCTGGGCTACATCACAGCTGAGCCCGAAATTGCGCGGGCGGACGGCGATGGTCTTGCAGGCCTCATATTTGCTGAGCGCATGTGGCCGGTCGAGCCGGTAGCCCAGCAGTTTGATCTCTCCCTCGGGCGGCTGGCTGGAGATGACGGGCAGGGGGGCCATTTGCGTGATCTGCGTGCCCAGTGTCAAAAGCGCGATATCGACCCGGAAATTCTGCGCCCGGTCGGGGTTGGGTCCGGTGTCATAGTCAGGATGGATCGTGATCTGCGTGGCCCGCGCTGTGGCCACCGCCTGACCCTTGTGCCAGCCGGCCACGAAGCTGACGATGCCCGGCGCGAAAACTTCGCCGTTTTTGCGCACCACGCAATGGGCCGCTGTCAGCACCTTGTCGGGCGAAATCAGCGTGCCGGTGCAAAGCGAGCGTGACCGGTAGCCGCCCACATTGACCCGCCCGATGGCCTGCCACTGGAGCCGCTCGGCCTCGGTCACGATGGGGGGCCTTTGCGGCGCGGCGGGGGCAGGCGCCGTTTGATCACTGGCGGTGCTCTGGGCCAGAGCGGCGCTGTCTCCGAGAAGTCCCGCAACCAACGCCGCGCAGATCCCCACCCGGATCCCTGCGCAGACCGGCTTGCGCAAGCCTTGCCCGAGGGCCGTTCTTCCAGACATTTTTCGCCCTCACCTACAAACGCGCAAATCAGTTCCTACATCCAGACTTACGCGCGCGACAGATGCCCGTAAAGCCGTTGCACCCGCCCGGGTGCCCAGCTAGGGTGCGCAGCGAATGAAAAGGGTGTCAAACGCCCCCCTAAGTAGAAGGACCGCAGATGTTCGTCACACCTGCTTATGCACAGGCCGCAGGGGCCCCAAGCGCATTGGGAAGCTTCATCCCGCTCATCCTGATCTTTGCAATCATGTATTTTCTGCTGATCCGCCCGCAGCAAAAGAAGGTGAAAGAGCATCAGGCCATGGTCGCAGCCCTCAGACGCGGCGATCAGGTGATCACGCAGGGCGGTCTGATCGGCAAAGTCGCCAAGGTGCGCGATGACAATGAGCTGGATGTCGAGATCGCCGAGGGCGTGAAAGTGCGCGTTGTGCGCTCGACCATCGCGCAGGTGCTCAACAAGACCGAACCGGCCGACTGATCCATGCTGCAAATACCCACCTGGCAACGCGTGATGATCTGGCTGACCGTCGCGATCGGGCTGTTTTTCGCCATGCCCAATGCGTTCTATGACCGTGTCGAGAAGCATAACGACGCCGTCACCTATTTCGAGACCGGGCTGGGCAATAGCGAAAGCCTGACCGATGCAGAGCTTGCCGCGCAGCGCAGCGGCTGGCCGGAATGGCTGCCATCCTCCGTGGTCAATCTGGGCCTTGATCTGCGCGGCGGTGCGCATCTGCTGGCCGAGGTCCGTGTGGAGGAAGCCTACGAGACCCGGATGGATGGCTACTGGACCCGCGCGGTTGATCTGTTTCGCGGCCAGCGGGACCTGTTTGGTGGCATCCAACGCATTGACAACACCGCCACTGATGAGCTGCGCATCCGATTTGGCAGGCCCGAAAGCGTCAGCCAGGCCGCCCAGATGATCCGTGGCCTGTCGACCCCGGTGGTTGATCTGACCGGGCTCAGCGGCAGCGATATTGACGTCACAACCCGGGGCAATGAGGTCGTCGTCAAGCTCAGCGAAGGCGGCAAGCAGGAAATCGTTGACCAGGTGATGCGACAGAGTCTGGAGATCGTGCGCCTGCGCATTGATGCGGCGGGCACGCGGGAGCCGACAATCCAGCTTCAGGGCCGCGAGCGTATCCTTATTCAGGTGCCCGGCATCGGCTCTGCGACGGAGCTCAAAGAGCTGATCGGCACCACCGCAAAGCTGACCTTTCACGAGGTCATCGGCGAGCCCACAACAAATGCCAATGAAAACCCCGGGGCGGGCAATATTCTGGTTCCTGATCTCGACAATCCCGGCATTTTCTACCGGCTGGGACGCATCCCGGTCGTCACCGGTGAGGATTTGACCAGCACACAGCCGGATTTCGACCAGAATGGCCAGCCGGCTGTAGCCTTTACCTTCAACCCCTCTGCCGCGCGCATCTTCGGCGAATTTACCGCCTCAAACATTGGCTCCCCCTTCGCGATTGTGCTTGATGACAAGGTGCTGACCGCGCCCGTGATCCAATCGTCCATCACCGGCGGCAGCGGCATCATCACTGGCAATTTCACTGTCGAAAGTTCCAACGCGCTGTCGGTGCAGCTTGGCTCGGGTGCCTTGCCCGCCGGTCTCGATTTTCTGGAGGAACGCACGATCGGGCCGGAGCTTGGCCAGGACAGTATCGATGCGGGGACCATCGCCTGCATCGTGGCGTTTATTGCCGTACTGGTCTTCATGTTTCTCAGCTATGGCCTGTTCGGATTGTTTGCCAATATCGCGCTGATCATCAATGTGGGGCTGATGTTTGCCTTCCTGTCGATCTTCGGGGCGACGCTGACCTTGCCGGGGATTGCGGGGATCGTTTTGACCATCGGGATGGCGGTCGATGCCAATGTGCTGATTTTCGAGCGGATCCGCGAAGAGCTCAGATCCGCCAAATCCCCCGCTCGCGCGATTGAACTTGGCTATGAAAAGGCGCTGTCGGCCATTCTCGACGCCAATATCACGACCTTTATCACCGCCGTGATCCTGTTTGCCATGGGCTCGGGGCCTGTCTCGGGCTTTGCGGTCACGCTGGCGGTTGGCATCCTGACATCGGTTTTCACCGCCATCTATCTGACCCGCGCCATCATCGTGATGTGGTTCGAGCGGACCCGTCCCACCGAAATCGAGGTATAGCCCATGCGTTTGCGACTGGTTCCCCAAGATACGAAATGGGATTTCTTCGGCCGCTCGAAACTGTGGCTTGGCATTTCGGGATTTCTTGTCGTGGTGGCCTTCGTCTCCTTCATCGTGCAAGGGCTGAATTACGGCATCGATTTCCGCGGCGGCACCACGATCCGCACCGAAAGCGCGCAGCCGGTCGATGTTGGCGCCTATCGTGAGGCTCTGGCGGCGCTGGAGCTTGGCGATGTCTCGATCACGGAGGTATTTGACCCGACATTTGCCGCAGATCAAAACGTGGCCATGATCCGTATCGAGGCGCAGGAAGAAGTGGCCAGTGCCTCGACCCAGACCGTGACGGCGGTGCAGGCGGCGTTGCAAAGCATTGATCCCGGCATGAGCTTCCCATCGGTCGAATCCGTGGGGCCGAAAGTCTCGGGAGAGCTTGTCCAGACCG
>CAYGUB010000263.1:0-4625 GCA_964352845.1 uncultured Rhodobacterales bacterium
TCATTGGTGATTTGCAGGATCAGATCGGGGCGCGGGGCGCCACGCAGGTTTCGCGGGAAAATCAGCTCGTAACAGATCAGCGGCAAGGCCGCACCAATGCCCGGCAGCTCGATCAGCTCAGGCCCCGGCCCGGCGCTGAACCCGGCCCCGTCACGCGCGGCCAGACCGTGGATGCCGATCCGCGACAGGGCCTCCCCGAAGGGCAGATACTCGCCAAATGGCACGAGGTGATGTTTGTAATAGCGCGCCGTTATCTCCCCCTGATCCGACAGAAGCGCCAATGCGTTGTAGATCAGCCCCTCCGCGCGATCATTCACGCCAAGGACAACAGGAACGCCCTGCGCGGCCTCGGCGATCTGCCGGGCGGCCGCACCGTCGGGCTCAAACCGGTAGGCCAACGCGGTCTCTGGCCAGACGATAAGGTCGGGCCTGACCTCGCCTGCCGCCCGGCTCATCTCAAGCAGGCGGGCATAGAAGACCGGGATCATCTCCGGGTCCCATTTCAGATGCTGCGCAGCATTGGGCTGCAAAAGCCGGATGGTCTTGTCGGTATCAGCGGCCTGCGGGCCTTGCGCGATGTGACCACCCGCAGCCCAGCCGAGGCCCAGCACTACAAGTGGCAAAGCGGCGCTGAGCGCGATAAATCGAAAGGTCGTGAGCGCAGCGACCCCCAGCACCAGGAAGCTCAGAAGATGCGCCCCGCCGAAACTCGCCAGCTGCAGGAGGGGCGTTGCGATAAGTGTCTGACCGATGGAGGCCCAGGGAAAGCCCGTAAAGATAATGCTGCGCAGCATTTCCGCTGCGGTCCAGAAGCCCACCAGCCCCAGCGCGCCGCCGATCCGGTGCGACAGCGCAAAGGCCAATGACCATAACAGCGCCAAACCACCGCTCAGCAGCAAGATAGCGAAAGGCGCCATCCAGCCATAGCGGGCTATATCGACGAGGAACGGCTCCACAATCCAGGACAGGGCAAGGGCGAAATGACCAAGCCCGAAAAGCCAGCCTGTCCAGACCGCCGCAGCCATGCTGGGCGCGCGGATAAACACATGAAAGATGCACGCAAACGCCGCCAGCGAGATGAACCACATATCCCATGGCGCATGGCCCAGCGCGGCGGCAGCGCCAAGGCTGAGTGCGCCAAGCGCGATCCGTCTTGACGGAAACGCCAAGCGCATCCGCGAGATCATTCCGGCTGGCTTTGAACGTCAGCTTCCTGCGCTTCGGGGATCATCACCCGCACACGCTTGATCCGGCGAGGATCGGCATCGACAATCTCGAACTCGGCGCCAGAGGCATGTTTGACCACCTCCCCGCGCACCGGCACACGGCCCGAAAGCATGAAGATCAGACCGCCCAATGTGTCGATCTCATCATCCATATCCTCGTCTGATAGGCGCAGGCCGATCTCGGTTTCGAACTCTTCCAGCGGCGCGCGGGCCTGCGCGATATAGCAGCCGGGTTTTTCGAGCTTCCAGTGATCCGCCTCGTCTATGTCGTGCTCATCCTCGATCTCGCCCAGCACCTGTTCGATCAGATCCTCGATCGTGACCAATCCGTCCACACCGCCATATTCATCGATCACAAGCGCCATATGCGTGCGCTCTGCCTGCATTTTCTGCAACAGAACACCGATTGACATCGACGGCGGTACAAACAGAACGGGCCGGACAAGACTGGACAGTTCAAACGCGCCATTGCCGTTCCTGAACCCGTGTTTGAGCGACAGATCCTTGAGATGAATCATCCCCACCGGGCTGTCCAGCGTATCGGTAAAGACCGGCAGGCGCGTCAGACCGCTGTCGCGGAAGACTGCCACCAGATCATCCAGGCTGATCGTCGTCGGCACAGAGACGATTTCGGCGCGCGGTACGGCGACATCCTCCACGCTTTTGTCGCGCAGATTACCGATGCCGGGTTTTGTCGTTTGCAGCGCGCTGGCCTGCTGCGCGTGACCGTTGACAGGTGGGGGTGGTTTGATGGCCATTACAAGCCGGGTCAGCAACCCTTGTGTTTGAGGCCGGTCCAAGTGATCTAAGTCGTGCGCGCTTTGCGCTGCGCTCGACGAGCCGTCGTTTTCTTCGCCCATCAGTCCTTATCCAAAGTCGAGCCTGAAATAGCCCTAAACCCTATATGGGTCATCAACGCCCAGTTTTGCAAGTATCTGCGTCTCGAGCGCCTCCATCGTGGCGGCATCCTGATCATCGACGTGATCAAACCCCAAAAGATGAAGAGTTCCATGGACAAGAAGATGCATCACGTGATCCTCAAAGGTGACGCCCGACGCTCCCGCCTCTCGCAGGCAGGTCTGGTAGGAAATTGCGATATCGCCGATTTCGGGGTCCGCGATGCTGAGATCCGGCATCGCGCCGGGATCAGCTGCCGCGCGGTCCGAGCTGGGCCATGACAACACATTGGTAGGCCCCGCCTTGTCGCGAAACGTATTATTCAGCGCGGCGATCCGATCATCACTGCAGGCCAGCAGCGAAATTTCGAGCGGCTCGGAAATGCCAAGCTGACTTGCCACGGCCATAAGCGCGCGTTGTGCGTAAGCCTGAAGGTCAAGCGCGGCCCAAAGCGGCTCTTCGAAACTGATCTCAACCTGCACTGGCGGGCTCTGTGTTTCGCGCTTCGCAGCCCTGCATCTCAGCTTTGCTCAACCGCTTCATAAGCCTCGATAATGCGTGCGACCAACGGGTGGCGCACAACATCCTTGGACGTGAAATAATTGAGCGATACGCCCTCAACCCCTTTGAGCAGGCCCTCCGCCTCGCGCAGACCGGATGGCACGCCGCGTGGCAGATCGACTTGAGTGCGGTCGCCCGTCACCACCATCCGAGACCCTTCGCCAAGCCGGGTCAGAAACATCTTCATCTGCATCGTTGTCGCGTTCTGCGCCTCATCAAGCACCACGAAAGCATTCGAGAGCGTCCGCCCACGCATGAAGGCCAAAGGCGCGATTTCGATGCGGTTATCCTCCATCAGTTTGGCAAGCTGCTTGCCGGGCAGGAAATCCCCCAAAGCGTCGTAAAGCGGCCGCATATAGGGGTCCATCTTGTCCTTCTCGGTGCCGGGCAGAAAACCCAGCCGCTCGCCTGCCTCGACCGCTGGTCGCGACAGAATGATCTTGTCGACCTTGCCCTCGATAAACATCGACACGCCGGCGGCAACGGCCAGATAGGTCTTGCCGGTCCCCGCAGGCCCGATCCCGAAGGCAAGTTCAGTGCGAAACAGGGAGGCCACATAGGCCTTTTGCGCCGGGGTGCGCGGCAGGATGGTTTTCTTGCGGGTGCGGATCTCCACCTGTCCGCCCTTGAACATCTCGATCTGCTCGGACGGCGCGTCAAACATCGCGGCCTGATCACTGCCCATGCGGATCTCTGCATCTATATCGGCAGGCTCCAGATGCTGGCCGGTCTCCAGCCGTGTATAAAGCGCATTCGTCACCTCGGCGGCGCGCGCGCCGGCCTCCCCGTGAAAGGCCAGTTGATTGCCCCGCCGCACGATCTGGACGTCCAGCGCATCTTCGATCTGCGCCAGATTGCGATCAAATTCACCACACAGATCGACCAGCAGGCGGTTATCGGGATATTCGACCAAATGCTGATCGGAGGGTGTGTGCGTCTCGTTCGATGTCCCGATATCAGCTGGCAATCCGATCTCCTCTCGCAAGATTTGGCTCAACCGTGCCAACTCCGATCCGGGCACACAAGAGATTGCAGGCGAATTTCATGAAACCGACACGAAAAACCGCCGCTTTGACCCGTGCAGTGCAGGCTGGCGTCACGCGACAAGCTCGCCGGTCAAAGAGTTTGTCATATTCCCGACAATGCGCACGCGCCGGATCTGGCCCAGATGCACGCTGTCGGCAACGGCATGTACGGCGTGCAGATAGTCCGATTTGCCGATCAGCTGCCCATCCTCACGCCCCGATTTCTCAAACAGTACAGAAACCTCGCGGCCAACCATACTTTGCTGCACGGCGCGTTGCTGTTCGGTCAAAAGCGCCTGCAGGCGCAGCAGGCGATCCTGCGCGACATCCTCAGGCACGGCCTGCTTTTCGGCGGCAGGTGTGCCGGGGCGGGCGGAATATTTGAACGAATAGGCCTGCCCGTAGACGACCTTCCGCACCAGTTCCATCGTCGCCTCGAAATCCGCTTCGGTCTCGCCCGGGAAACCCACGATGAAGTCACCTGACAACATCAGATCAGGCCGCGCGGCGCGAATGCGGGCGATCAGATCTATATAGCTGCGGGCGGTATGTTTGCGGTTCATCGCCTTGAGCACCTTGTCCGAGCCCGATTGTACCGGCAGGTGCAGATAAGGCATCAGCTTTGCGCATTGGCCATGCGCCTCGATCAGCGCATCATCCATATCGTTGGGATGGGACGTCGTGAAGCGGATACGCTCCAGCCCGTCGATCTCCGACAGGCTCCAGATGAGACCGGCCAGCCCCCCCTCATGACCGTGATAGGCATTCACATTCTGGCCCAGCAGCGTGATTTCGCGAACCCCACGATCAACGAGCCCGCGCGCCTCTGCGATGATCCGGTCCGCCGGGCGGCTGAATTCCGCGCCGCGCGTATAGGGCACGACACAAAAGGCGCAGAACTTGTCGCAGCCTTCCT
>CAYGUB010000264.1:0-4623 GCA_964352845.1 uncultured Rhodobacterales bacterium
ATTGGGAGGGGTCTGATGGCCGGAGCACTATGGATCGCGCATGTCAAAGTGACAGATGCGGAAAGCTACAAGAAATATGCCGAGCTTGCGACAGGCGCGGTTGAGGCCCATGGCGGGCAGTTCATTGTGCGCAATGGCAAGTATGAGCAGCTTGAGGGCAATGACCGCGCGCGCAATGTCGTGGCCCGGTTTCCCAGCCTGCAACGCGCGCATGACTGCTATTATTCCGACAGCTATCAGGCGGCGCTGAAATTCGCCGAAAACGCGGCCGAGCGTGATCTGGTGATCGTCGAAGAGCTGTAGGCGCGATACAGAATGGCCTGACCCACGGGGTGGATCAGGCCTATACCCTTTACCCGCCGTAGAAGTAGGACGGAAGCCAGGTCGCAATGGCCGGGAATAAGAACACCATCATCAGGCCGATGATCTGGATAACCATGAATTGCATCATGCCCAGATATATGTCCTTGAGATCCCATTCCGGCACCACCCCCTTGAGGAAATAGGCCGAAAGCGCCACCGGCGGACTGAGCCAGGCCGTCTGCAAACAGACCGCCACAAGAATGGCGAACCACAGCATATCCACCTCAAGCTCGATCAGGACCGGGGCCAGGATCGGCAGGATGATCAGCACGATCGGCACCCATTCCAGCGGCCAGCCGAGGACGAACACCAGAGCCAGAATCAGCAGGATGACCACGCTGGCCGAGGCATCGAGGTTGAGCAGCAGCTCAGTGATCATGGTGGGCGTGCCAAGCCGCGAGAAGACCGCGCCAAAGAAGTTGGACGCCGCGACCAGAAACAGGATCAGGACCGAGATTTCCAGTGTCTTGAGCAGGGCGTCATAGAAGCTCTGGAGAGAGAATTTGCGGTACATGATCGCCAGCAGGATCGAGCCGAACGCTCCCATGCCAGCACCCTCTGTGGGGGTCGCCAGCCCGCCCAGGATCGAGCCCAATGCGAAGACGATCAGGATCGTTGGCGGCACGAAGCCCAGCATGAGCTCTTTGAATATCTTGGCCTTGTCAGGCTCGATCAGATCTTCGGGCAGGGGCGGGCCCAGCGACGGGTTGATCCAGCACCGTCCCACGGAATAGAGCAGATAGAGCCCGGCCATCATGACGCCGGGGATGATGGCTGCAGCGAACAGATCGGTCACCGGGATTTCCAGAACCGGGCCCATCACCACCAGCATGATCGAAGGTGGGATCAGGATACCCAGCGTCCCGCCAGCGGTGATTGTGCCCGCCGCAAGCCGCACATCATAGCCAGACCGGTTCATGGTCTTGGCGGCCATGATGCCCAGAATGGTGACGGAGGCGCCCACGATACCGGTCGCAGCCCCAAATACGACAGAGACGAACAGCACGGCGATAAACAGCGAACCTTTGGTGCGGGCGAGCATCATCTGGATGGCTGCGAATAATCGCTCCATCAGCCCGGCTTTCTCCATCATGAAACCCATGAAGACGAATAACGGGACAGCCGCGAGGGTCTGCTCCATCATGGAGTTGTAGAATTGCAGGGTCATCAGGAAGACGGTGAGTTTCACGCCGATGCCCCACGAGCCGAAGACGACACCAAGGAAAATAAGTGTGAAGGAAATAGGGAAGCCCACGAAAATCGCGAACAACATGGCTCCGATCATCAGCAATCCGATGATCTCATTGGTCAGTTCAAACATCGGGTAATCCTATACCGGCCACTTGCCGCGGGTTGCCGCGTACCAAGATTTGAGAATTTCTGAGATGCCCTGAATGATCAGGAAGAAGACACCTGCCGTCAGAGCCATTTTGACCGGCCAGACAATCGGTGCCCAAGTGCTGTCGCCAGCGCGTTCGCCCTGGAAGAAGGATTTATACGAGAAGTCGTAGCCTGCCTTGAGGAAGAACAGCATCGCCGGCATGAACAGCACAATATAGAGAAGCAGATCGACCCGCCCCTGCGTGCGCGGCGAGAAGTTGCGGTAGAGGAAATCCGCGCGGATATGCAGACCCTTCATCAACGCATAGGCCGCCCCCAGCATGAAGGACATGCCGTAGAGAATGCGCGACAGATCGTAAGCCCAAAGCGTCGGGGCGGTGAAAAAGCTGCGCGCGACCACCTCGTAGAACATCCCGAAGATGATCGGGACAACCATAAGGCAGGCAATCCGGCCTTGCCAGTTCGAGAAATGGTCTATTGCATATACCGCCTTGCGCGCCAGCGGATGCATATCATGTGGAAGCTCGACACCGACGGCCCCTTTGGCCTCTGCCAGAAGCTCATCGCCCACATCCTGATATTCCTGAAAATTAATGTCACTGTCTTTATCGGACATGTGCTGCCTCCCGTTTTTGCGCCGCCCCGGTCTCTCCCTTCCAGGGCGTCGAGTGCTGTCCGCGAGCAGCGCCCGCGAACAGCCTTTCCGTGAGTATCTTAAGGGGAGCTATTAATTCCCGGCCAGCTCAGCCGCATAGGCGCGACCCAGATTGGCATTTGATGTCTGAGCACCGGCCCAGAACGGGATCGCCGTTTTCGCGAAATCCTTCTGAGACTGCCAGACGGTTGCAAAGAACTCATTCTCTGCTGCGTTGGTTTCCAGCGCCTTGTTTGCGGCTGCCATATACTCGGTAAAGTAATCAGCAGGCGTGTCATGCAGGATGACGCCGTCCTCGTTGATCAGCTTGTCGAGCGCCAGACCGTTTTCATTGATCCGGTAGGCCAGCGATTTCATCAAGGACGCATTTGCCGAGACTTCGATCGCCTTTTGCTGGGTTGGTGTCAGGCTGTTGAAGACATCCTTGTTGATATAGATGTCGGCATTCACGACAACCTGGTGAAGGCCCTGCAGGTAGTAATGCTTGAGCACTTTCTGGAAGCCGAAGACAGAGTCAGGCTTCGGGCAGCACCATTCAGCCGCATCAATTGTGCCTTTTTCCAGCGCTGGCAGAATGTCTCCGCCACCCATTGCAACCGAGGCGACACCGATATCCTTATAGGTCTGGCCGGGGATGCCGGGAGGTGTACGGAAACGGTATTTGCGGAAATCGGCCATCGTCTCGATCGGCTCTTTGAACCAACCCAGAGCTTCCGGACCGTTTGGCTGCAGCATGAAGCCAACAACATTCACGCCCATTTCGTCCCAAAGCTGCGCATACAGCTCTTTGCCGCCCGCATTCAGGAACCAGGACATGAATGCCAGGTTATCCATGCCGATACCCGCACCCGCAACAGGCGAGCCGAAGAGCATCGCGGCAGGATGCTTACCGGACCAATAGTGCGTCCAGGCAAAGCCGCCTTCGATCAGACCGGAATCGACTGCATCAAGCGTCTCCTGTACGCCGACAACAGCACCGGCAGGCAGGATTTCGATGATGACTTCGTTATCGGTCAGCGCAGCCACGTCATCTGCAAAGTCCTGCAACATGACAATTTCATCCGCGCTGGTCGGAATAACCGATTGTACACGGATCTTGGTCTCAGCCAGAGCGGCCGAGGCCATGAGCGACAGGCCAAGCGCGCCTGCCGTAATGGTTTTCAAGTTAATCATAAGGTCCTCCCTTAAGGTCCAAGCCTTCCTCGTTCTCAATGGTACCGGGCAATGAAGGCATATCGCCCGGTGTGTTCTCCAACGCTACATGCAGACTCCGGCGGAAGACAGCACGTTTTAACTCTCCGTCAATGGCCCTTGCTCAGATCATACCCTTCGGTCAGACCAAGCAAGGGGCCGACACCATTTGTTGCGTCGAATACGCCACGGTAGAACATCTCTCCCGCGACATATAGCAAGACTGCCAGCCCCACCCATGATATCCATGGATATCTTGTGAGCAACTTCATTATCAGAGTTGCGGCAAAAGCCATCAGTAAAATCGCTAATGCCAGTCCAACCACAAGTTTGGTGGTGTCGCCATCGGCAATTGCGGCCACGGCGAGCACATTATCAAGCGACATTGAGACGTCGGCTATAGTGATAGAGATCAGCGCCGCCCGCATCGTTTTTCGCGGCGGGCCCGTATAGCCCGCGCTTTCGTCCTCGGCCTGTTCCAGCGCCTCAAGGGCCTGTTCATCCACATGCCCTTTGATTTCGACAAAAAGCCGCCAGCAGACCCAGAAAAGCAGAAGTGAGCCGACAAAGAGAATGCCGGGGATACCAAGCAGTTTCGTTGCCACCACAGCGAAAACCACACGCAAAAGCGCCGCGATAACCATGCCATAGAAAATGGCCTTCTTGCGCAATTCAGGCGCCAGCCCGGCCGCAGCCATCCCGATGATCAACGCATTGTCACCGGACAGGATAAGATCAGCAATGATGATCTTGCCGTAGTCCAAGACCTGATCCATCATTGCGCGTCTTCCAATATCATATCACTGACTTTCTCGCCGATCATGATCGCCGGCGCGTTTGTATTCCCGCTCACGATGATCGGCATGATCGAGGCATCGGCAACCCGCAACCCCGCAATCCCGCGCACACGCAGCCTTTCATCGACGACGGCCATGTCGTCCTGTCCCATTTTGCACGTACCGGTCGGGTGATAGATTGTCACCGCCGTGTCGCGCGCCCAAGCGAGCGTGGCGTCGTGATCGTCAAACGCAACCTCCCTGCCCGGAGCGAATTCCTCAAGGATATGTTCCTTC
>CAYGUB010000265.1:0-1436 GCA_964352845.1 uncultured Rhodobacterales bacterium
CCCGCCTTGGCAGCGGGTGGTTTCCCCCCTTGCTTCCCGGCCTTCTTGGCTGCGATGCGCCCGCGGTTTTTCTTGCTGGAACTCTTTTCCTTGGGCGGCTTTGGACCTTTGGGCTTGCCCTCGGCCCCGTCATCTGCGGCTTTGCGGGGCTTCCACGGCTCTGACTTCCGGGCCTTCGGGCCGTGCTTGGCTTGCTGCGGGGGCCGCTTGGGCTTTTTCGGACGGGGCTTTGGCGTGTCGTTCCAATCAACCGGGGTGGTGGTGCCTGCCTGACCGGCAGGTGCAGGACGCGCTTTGCCCGGTTTACGATCCTGGGTGAGCTTTGGCGCGCCCGGAAGCTGAGTGATCACGGCACCCTCTTCCAGCCGCATCTTCGGGCCAATTGAGGCCAGAAAGCCGGGAACGGCCGATGCACGGATTTCGATCAGTGACGCATCGGGCTGGATACGGATCGCGCCCACATCCTCGCGCGACAGGCCGCCAAGCTTGCAGACCATCGGCAAAAGCCTGCGTGGCTCGGCACCCACTGCCCTGCCGCCCTCAAGCGAGAACCAGGTGCTGGGCCCGAATGCAGCGCGGGGTTTTGCGGGCGCGCTGGCCTCTGACAGCTCTTCGGGTGCGGATAGCCGCGCGCGGTAGAGCCGGACATAGGCCGCAGCCAGCTGCTCGGCCGAGAACCTCTCGCTCAGCGCCGCGACCGTGGCGCGGTTGGAGCTCTCGATCTCACCCTCCCAGTCAGAGCTTGCGAGCATACGCGCATCATCGCGGGCCGTGACCTCATCGGCAGAAGGTGCGTCACCCCAATCGGCCTTCAGCTTGGCCCAACCCAACAGCCGCTCGGCCTTCTTGCGCGCCGCAGGCGGCACAATCAGCACGCTCACACCCTTGCGTCCGGCCCGACCCGTCCGCCCCGAGCGGTGCAAGAGCGTGTCCTGATTGGTCGGAAGCTCGGCATGGATCACCAGTTCGAGCTTCGGCAGATCGATCCCGCGCGCGGCGACATCCGTGGCCACACAGACCCGCGCCCGCCCATCGCGCATGGCTTGCAACGCATGGGTCCGCTCGTTCTGGGACAGCTCGCCCGACAGGGCCACGACCGAAAATCCGCGATTGGACAGCCGCGTGGTCATGCGGTTCACGGTCGCGCGTGTGTTGCAAAACACAATCGCATTGGGCGCCTCATAATAGCGCAGCACATTAATGATCGCGTTCTCGCCATCACGCGGCGCGACATTGAGCGCGCGGTAGTCGATATCGGCATGCTGCGCCGCGCCCGCGCTTGTGGCGATCCGATGAGCGTCTTTCTGATAGCGCTTGGCGAGCTTGGCAATCGCGGCAGGCACGGTGGCCGAAAACAGCAGGGTCTGGCGTTGTTCCGGGGCCTCATCAAGGATGAACTCCAGATCCTCGCGGAAGCCCAGATCCAGCATCTCATC
>CAYGUB010000265.1:1446-4604 GCA_964352845.1 uncultured Rhodobacterales bacterium
ATCTCATCCGCCTCATCCAGCACGACAGCCCGCAGCCCGCTCAGATCAATCGAGCCGCGCATGATGTGATCGCGCAGACGGCCCGGTGTGGCGACAACGATATGCGCCCCACGCGCCAGCGCCCTGCGCTCATCGCGCATATCCATGCCGCCCACGGTCGAGACCAGAACAGCGCCCGCTTTCTCAAACAGCCAGGCCAATTCGCGCTTGACCTGCAAGGCCAGCTCCCGCGTGGGGGCGATGACAAGGGCCAGCGGCGCGCCGGCTTGCCCGAAGCTTTCAGCCTCGCCAAACAGGCCCGGCGCAATCGCCATCCCGAAGCCCACCGTTTTGCCAGAGCCGGTCTGGGCCGAGACCAGCAGGTCCTTCCCGATCAATTCAGGCGCGGTCACGGCTTGCTGCACTTCCGTCAGCACCGCATATCCACGGGCCTCTAGCGCCTCTGAGATAGCTTTTTTCACGATGGATCCAACTCGCTGTCGCGGCGCAAGACGGGCGCGCGCAAATAAGACACCGGCCCTAACGCGTCACGCGCGCGATGTATAGAGCGGCATGCGAAAAAGCCTCAATCACGTAACACTGCTTGAAATCAAAGACTTTGGCGCGTTACGTGACAGGGAGTGTTTCAGGTATTTCGTCAGACACTATAGCCCCCCGCAAACCATCCGACGCGGCGTTTGACGCTCAACAGGGATAGATCGGGCTGAAGTTCAGACGGCTGTTTTGCGAGCGGCTTTGCCGGGTGCGGGTCATGCCCGCATCGCAGCGCCCGCGGGATCATATGGCGATGGCGCAATGACCGTCGCGGGACGCTCAACCCCCACGATATGAACGCTGAGCGCTGTTCCCTCACCGCAATGCGCACGGTCCAGCATCGCCATGGCGAGCGATTTGCCGAGCGTGTGCCCGTACCCCCCAGAGGTCACAAACCCCACGCGCGCACCACCTGCCCAGACGGGCTCATAGCCGCTGGCATCGGCGTCCTGCGCGTCGATCTCCAGCGTCACAAGCTGCTGAGCCGGGCCCGCACCGTCGCGCTCTGCCAATGCTGCCTGTTTGCCGATGAAATCCTTGTCCCAGTCGATCCAGCGATCCATGCCGGTCTGGGCGGCAGTGTAGCCTTGGGTAAATTCCGCCGACCAGATGCCGAAGCTTTTCTCCAGCCGCAGGCACAAAAGCGCGTTGAACCCGATCTCGCGCAGGCCGTGATCTGCGCCTGCCTCCAGAAGCTGGCGGCGCAGGGCGATATGTTCTGCCGCCTGACAGTGGATCTCAAAGCCCAGCTCTCCGGTGACGGAAAGCCGGCCCACCCGCGCGCGGATCAGACCGATATCAAACGCGCCGCAGCCCATGAAGGGCAGATCGCCCACGGGACCATCCGTGACAGCCTCGATCACCTTGCGGCTGTTGGGACCTGAAAGCGAGAAGCCCACGGTCGCATCAGAGATATCGCGCAGCACGACATCCTTGCCCCGGTGGTCATGAAACCAGCGCAGATGCCAGTCGCGCAAGTAATACGACCCCATGATCCACCAAGAGCCGTCGCCCCAGTTAAACACTGTCAGATCGCCTTTGAGACGCCCATCCTCGGCCAGCATCGGCGCCAGGCGCGCGCGGCCGGGGGCGGGCAGTTTCGACGCCATGATCCGGTCAAGCCAGGCCTGCGCGCCCGGGCCCGTTACCTCGAACCGCGAAAAGCCGGAAATATCGAGCAGGCCTGCCGCATCGCGCACCGCACGGCATTCCTGCGCCACGATCTCAAACGCGTTGGAGCGTCGCAGCGTCGGGGTCTCCACAAAGCCCTCGGGCGCAAAATAGAGCGGGACCTCCAGCCCATAACTGACCCCCCAGCGCGCGCCAGCCGCATTCATATCGCAATAGGCCGGTGCCATTTTCAGCGGTCGCCCGGCGGGGAGTTGTTCGTTGGGATAGGTCATCACGAAACGGCGCGTATAGAACTGCCCCGTGGTCTCCTTGATGAAGCGCTTGTTCTGGGCGTAGTCACCGTAGCGCGCGACATCCATGCCGAATACATCGGCCTCCGGCGCGCCGTGGATCATCCATTCCGCCAGCGATTTGCCAACCCCGCCACCTTGCAAAAAGCCCGCCATCACGGCACAGGCGCACCAATAGCCCGGCTTGCCCTGCACCGGGCCTACCAGCGGATTGCCATCGGGCGAGAAGGTAAACGCGCCGTTCACCCATGTCTTGACGCCCACATTTTGCAGCGCGGGGTAGCGCTCAAACCCGAAGGTCAGCTCCCGCTCGATCCGGTCGGGGTCCTCCTGTTGCAGCTCAAACCCGTATTCCCAGGGCGCACCGTCCATCATCCAATGCTGGTGGTCGACCTCATAGATGCCCAGCAAAATCCCCTTCTGATCTTGCCGCATATAGGTGAACCCTTCGAGATCAACCGTCATCGGCACTTCGAAATCAAGCGCCTCAAGCTCGGGGATCGTGTCGGAGATCAGGTAATGGTGGTTGAGCGGCGAGACCGGCAGCTCCATCCCCGCCATCCGGCCCACCTGCTTGGCCCAGAGCCCGGCGGCATTAATCACATGCTCGGTCTGGATCGTGCCCTTCTCGGTGACAACCTCCCAGCCGTCGCGGGTCTGGGTCAGCTCCAGCACACGGTTATGCTCAACGATCTCGGCGCCGTGCTTTTTCGCAGCCCCCGCATAGGCATGCACCGTCCCGGTCGTGTCAACATAGCCCTCACGGTCCGCCCACATGCCCCCCAGAATGCCTTCCGTCGACAGGATCGGGCAAAGCTCTCCGGCCTCCTTGGGCGTGATCAGGCGGCAATCGTCGATGCCGATGGACTGAAACGTGCGGTAGGCCGATTGCAGCCATTCCCAGCGATCCGGCGTACCTGCGAGGGTCATGCCGCCCGTCATATGCATGCCGATGGACTGGCCGGATTCCGCCTCGATCTTGGGCAATAGATCAATCGTATAGGATTGCAGCGCGGCGATATTGGGATCAGCGTTAAGCGCATGGATCCCCCCCGCCGCATGCCAGCTGGAGCCCGCCGTGAGCACGCTGCGCTCGATCAGGCAAATATCGCTCCATCCCAGTTTGGCCAGATGATAGAGAACCGAGGTGCCGACCACCCCACCCCCAATAACCACCGCGCGATAATGTGACTTCATCCGGCC
>CAYGUB010000266.1:0-4523 GCA_964352845.1 uncultured Rhodobacterales bacterium
GATATACTGAAAAAGATGTGGGGCGAGGGGAAATCCGCCTCGCAAATCGCCAAGGAGCTTGGCGGCGTCACACGCAATGCGGTGATCGGGAAGGTACATCGGCTGGGTCTGTCCAACCGCTCGGGGGGTGCGAGCCCTCCCAAGGCGGCCGAGAAACCTGCCGCGCCGAAACCGGCCAAAAAGCCCAAGGTCGTGGCCTCAGAGCCTGATCCCAAACCGGCGAATATCCCGGCCAAGGTGATCCCGCGTCCAAAGCTGGTGGTGACCGCAGGCCAGCCGCTGCCGCCGCAGCCTTCGGCCAATGAGATCAGCCCCGAGGCGCTCGCCTCCGTGCGCGAGGTCGAAAAGAAGGCCAAGAAACTGTCGGTGATGGAGCTGACGGAGCGGACCTGCAAATGGCCCGTGGGCGATCCGGCGACGGAGGATTTCTGGTTTTGCGGTCTGCCCGTGCAATCAGGCAAACCCTATTGCGAGGCTCATGTCGGCGTCGCCTTCCAGCCCATGAGCGCGCGGCGCGACCGGCGCCGCTGACCACAGATCGCGCCCGGTCTGGTTAAGTGCCAAGGCAGAAAGTCTCTACAGGCGTCCAAAAAGGGCGCGGCGCAGGAAATGTCGTGCCAAGGCTGCTCTCGCATCTATGTGCAGCCTTGAACCCGGACCCAGGGAGCTGGGAGCCGTGAGCCTGAAGCGTCAGGCCATCCCACCCTCTACCAGACGATTGGCCAGAGCGGCGTAGGCTTCGGCCACCGGGCTGTCGCCTGCAGCAATCGGCGTACCGCTGTCACCTGCCAGCCGAATGTCGAGATCAAGGGGGATTTCGCCAAGAAATGGCAGGCCCAGACGTTCGGCATCCGCTTTTACACCGCCATGGCCGAAAATATGCGCCTCGTGTCCGCAATCGGGACATATATAGACGGACATGTTCTCGATCAGACCCAGCACGGGTGTCTTGAGCGTTTTGAACATATCAAGCGCCTTGCGCGCATCCAACAGGGCCACGTCCTGAGGGGTAGAGACGACAATCGCCCCCGTGAGTTCTGACTTGGTGCAAAGTGTCAGCTGCACATCGCCGGTGCCGGGCGGCAGATCGACGATCAGCACATCAAGCTTGCCCCATTCCACCTGCCCCAGCATTTGCTGAAGCGCTCCCATCAACATAGGCCCACGCCACACCACCGCCTTGTCAGGATCCATCATCAGACCGATGCTCATCATCGTCACCCCGTGGGCGTGCAGCGGCAGGATAGTTTTGCCATCAGGCGAGGCGGGCCGTTTGCTGACACCCATCATGCGCGGCTGGCTGGGACCGTAAATATCGGCATCAAGCAGTCCGACCTTGCGACCCTGCCGGGCCAGAGCCACAGCAAGGTTTGACGACAAGGTTGACTTTCCGACCCCGCCCTTTCCCGATGCAATCGCGAGGATCCGGTCAACGCCCGAAGGTTTTGTGGGGCCAGCCTGTGGGGTTGGATGCCCCCCTACTTTAAGCCCTTTGGGTTTCAGATCCGGCGGGGCTGCCTTGGCTGTGGGGCCATGCGCCGTCAGCACGACCGAGGCGCGCGAGACGCCGTCAAGGCGCGCAACGATCTCCTGAGCTGCCGCGCGGACGGGCACCATACGCGGGGCGGTCTCGGGCGATACCTCGATCACGAAACGCACCTCGCCCCCCTCGACCTGAAGGGCCCGGATCAGATCCTTTGAGACCAGATCGCCCCCATCCGGCAGGGCCAGCGTCCTGAGAGCTTGCAAAACAGTGTCGCGGTCGATGGTCATAGATCTTTCCCCAAAAAGCCTGCGCCTTACCTGTGGCGATTGCCCGGGAAGGGCAACCCCGGAGCGCGAAGTTTTCACGATGCACGTTAATTACGCGTCTTGCAGAGGGATCATGCAGCAGGTGGGAGAAATTGGTAACGTTACGTTAACCTATTGTTTCAAAACAGTTTAGCCATGCAGATGCTGCATAGCGGCATTGAAAACTTGGCAGTTGTTGCAGCGCAGCATTTGATTAGATTGAGGTCAAAGGAAACGTGGTGACCGGGATTGCCGGACACCAGAACTGAAAGACAAAGGTAAGCAAATGGCACATATTACTCACAATCTGTCCACTGCTGGTATCGGCCACCGGGTCGGGAATCTGATCGAAGACCTCAAGGCGCGTTATGCACGCTATGCGGTCTACCGCAACACTTTGGGTGAGTTGAGCGTGTTGACAGACCGCGATCTCGCCGATCTGGGCATCAACCGCGGCGCGATCAAATCGATCGCCTATGAGGCTGCATACGGGGCCTGAGCAGCGAGGTCTGATTTAGGCGATCTGGTCCAGCTGGCCTGATTTCAGGCACCAGACATATGGGCCCCCGAGGTCCGAAGTTTCATGCGTTCCAAGCTCCTCCCGCAAAGGGCGCATGCGAGTGGCGATATCCGTCTCCTCCCGATGGATATTGCCAAAGACACGATCCGCCGCACCTCCTCCCGCGGCAGGTCGTAACCTTAAGGCGGTGGCTCTTCCTCCCAAGAGCCACCGCTTTTTTTGTTTGTCAGACCTGGGCGCGGCAGATAGTAGAAAGGTCATGTCTTATGACCTACTCGCGCCCCTGGCCCTGTTCGCCTTCGTCTCATCCATAACACCCGGGCCCAACAACCTTATGCTGATGGCCTCCGGGGCGAATTTCGGATTTCGCAGAACCGTGGCGCATATGTTGGGGATCGGAATCGGGTTCACGGTGATGATCTTGCTGGTGGGGCTGGGGCTGATCCAGATTTTCGATGCCTACCCGGTCACCCATCAGGCCCTGAAACTTGTCAGCACTGCCTATCTGCTCTGGCTTGCGTGGAGGATTGCGACCGCTGCGGGGGTGCACGAAAGCGATGCAAGCCCTGCGGGCCATCCCATGAGCTTCCTGCAAGCGGCCTTGTTTCAATGGGTCAACCCCAAGGCCTGGAGCATGGCGCTGAGTGCGATTGCGCTCTATGCCCCCGATCGCAGTCTCTGGGCGGTGTTAGCGGTTGCGCTGATTTTCGGCACGATCAACCTTCCCTGCGTCAGCCTTTGGACCGTCTTGGGCCAGCAGATGCGCCGGGTTCTTACCAATCATAAAAGGCTCAGGGCGTTCAACTGGACCATGTCGGGGCTTTTGGTGCTGTCGCTTTATCCCGTCTTGGTGGTTTATAGCGTCTGACGAAATACCTGAAACATCACGCATCACGTAACGCGTTGAAATCTTTGATTTCAGGCAGTGTTACGTGATTGAGGCTTTTTCGCATGACGATTTAATGCCTTCGGCGAGGATATTTTTCGCCAAAAGAACGGCATTGGCCTGTAGGGGGCGATGAGTTCGGCAGATGTCGTCAGGGGTGGTGTTTATGTCGTTAAGGGGGTGTTTCGTGTGGCTTCAGAACGGCACGTCGCCTGCGCTGCTGGCGGGGCTGATGAATTTCCCGACCACTTTCTTGTTGCCTGCTTTCTCGAAGGCCACATCCAGCTTGTCGCCTTCGATGGCCTCGATCAGCCCATAGCCGAATTTCTGGTGGAAAACGCGCTCTCCGACTGTGAAGCTGGAGACAGCCTGCGCATCGATCACCATGGTCTTGCTTTCGCGCGGCTGGCTTATCGCGCGCTGGTTCTGTCGGTCCTGCAGGCGGCGCCAGCCCGGTGAATTATAGACATTGGCACTGGCGGCGCGGTCATGCAGATCGCTTTCGCCCAGCGTGTTGAGGGTTGGGGACGCGCCGTGGGCTGCTTGATGGCCATAGAGCCCGGGCGGGGTCAGCACCTCGACATGGGCCTCGGGCAGCTCGTCAATGAAGCGCGAGGGCAGCGATGATTGCCACTGACCATAGACACGCCGGTTGCCTGCAAATGAGATCGTGCAGATCTGTTCGGCCCGGGTGATGGCGACATAGGCCAGGCGGCGTTCTTCCTCCAGCCCCTTGAGACCGGATTCGTCCAAGGAGCGTTGCGAGGGGAAGAGGCCATCTTCCCAGCCGGGCAGGAACACGGCCGGAAATTCGAGCCCTTTGGCGCCGTGCAGGGTCATGATCGACACTTTTTCGGTGGCGTCCTCGCTGTCATTATCCATCACCAGCGAGATATGTTCGAGAAAGCCTTGCAGGTTTTCGAATTCCTCCAGCGCTTTGACCAGTTCCTTGAGGTTGTCGAGCCGCCCCGGCGCCTCGGGTGTCTTGTTATTTTGCCACATCTCGACATAGCCTGACTCCTCCAGCACCATCTCGGCCAGCTCGATATGGGAGATCTTGCCCTCGCGCGCTGCAAGGCTCCAGCGATCAAGGCCTGCGATCAGTCTGGCAAGTTCAGAACCGCCGCGCCCGCCGATGGATTTGGCCTGTGTGACAAGTCTGGCGCCCTCGACAAGTGAGACGCCATTGCTGCGCGCCGTGATCTGGATTTTCTGCACGGCCTTGTCGCCAAGGCCACGCTTGGGCGTGTTCACGATCCGCTCAAAGGCCAGATCATCCTCGGGCGAGACGACGAGGCGGAAATAGGCCATGGCGTCGCGGATTTC
>CAYGUB010000267.1:0-4515 GCA_964352845.1 uncultured Rhodobacterales bacterium
AAAGACGTTCAGCTGCGCGGTGATCGATGACACGCGCGATGCCTACAAGTCGGATCTGGACAGCTTCGATGCGCGGTTGCAGATGCGCTTTTCCTTCCCGATGAAGGTCGAAAGCCTGCGCTCTGGCCTGTCGGGCTACCAGTATTACGACATCGCGCTGGAACTGGTCGACGTGCAGGGCGTGCGCAAGAAATTCATGCATCTCGATTATGTCTATTCCTCCACCTGCCCCTGCTCTTTGGAGCTGTCAGAGCATGCCCGCCAGTTCCGCGGACAGCTCGCCACACCGCATTCGCAGCGCTCGGTCGCGCGGGTCTCGGTGGAGGTTGACTGCGACAAGAACTGTCTGTGGTTTGAGGATCTGATCGATCTGTGCCGCACCGCCGTGCCCACAGAAACGCAAGTGATGGTCAAGCGCGAGGACGAGCAGGCCTTCGCAGAGCTCAACGCCGCCAACCCGATCTTTGTCGAGGACGCCGCACGGTCATTTTGCGAGCAGATGCAAAACGACAGCCGCATCAAGGATTTCCGCGTGATCGCCAGCCATCAGGAAAGCCTTCACAGCCATGATGCTGTATCCGTCCTCACGGAAGGAGAGACTTTCGCCGCCGAGAGCCTCGATCCGAAGCTGTTCAATACCCTGTTTCACGTGGGCTGAGATGTGACGGCCGGGGCAGCGCAGAGGATGAATGCGCGGCCTCAGGCCTGATCCTCATCCTTTTCCTCATCGGCATACTCCTGAAACAGCCAGCTTTGAGCCATGAAAAACACGAACAGGGCGGCCGGGAAGCCAAAGGTCTCGATCTTCACCCAGGCATCGGTGGACATGGTGCGCCAGACGATCTCATTGGCCACGGCCAGTACCGCGAATGCAATGGTCAGCCGCTTTGTCAGGATCATCCAGCCCTCTGGCTTGAGCGGCATCAGATCATCCATCACAAATTCAAGCCAGGATTTGCCGAATGCGAGCCCGATCCCCAGCATCACGGCAAAGAAGCTGTAAACGATGGTGGTCTTGATCTTGAAGAACCGTTCATCATTGAACCAGATCGTCAGCCCACCGAAGAAAATCACCATGAACGCCGTCAGAATCTGCATCCGGCTCAGCTTGCCCGTGAGCTTCCACAAGATCGTCGTCGAGAGCAGCAAAAGCGGGACAAACAGCGCCGTGACAATGATGAAGCCGGAATACTCGGTCCCGGCGATGGTATAGGTCTCGTCCTTCATCCGCAGGTAGGCTACGAAAAACAACAGCACCGGCCCCAGATCCAGCGCGGTTTTCAACCCTTGCGATATTTGCCTCTCAGCCATCTAGCCTCCCATTTCCACGATCACGGCACCCAAAGCGATCAGCGCCATCAGCAATAGCCTGCGCGGTCCTACCGTTTCCTTCAGAACAATCCAACCGATAAGCGCGGCAAAGACCGTCGATGTCTCGCGCAGCACCGCTGCCTCACCCACCTTGTCGAGCCGCGTGGCCAGCATCACCCCGCCAAAGCTGAAATAGGCAATCACCGCGCCAATGAGCCCGCGCAAAAGCAACGGCCCGGGCGCAGGCGGCGCGGCCATCCGGCGGTAGCGGTAGAGCGCGATCAGCGGAAAATCGAGCGCCGTGATCAGGAAAAACCACGCCAGAAAGGTAAACGGATCTGCCGCCAGCCGGATCCCGTAAGCGTCCCAGGTGGTGTAGACCGCCACGATGATGCCGCACAGAACCGCCCAGCCCAGCCCCGACTTCAACGCGGCCGGGTCGACCACCTCATCGCGCAGATTACGCAAAGACAGCGCCAGAATACCGCCTGACAGGCACAGGACGCCCAGCCATTGCACCGCCGTAAACCGTTCGTGAAAGATCACTGAGGCGGCCGTGACTGTCACCAGCGGACCGGTGCCACGCACGACCGGGTAGACGACCGTGTAAGCCGCCCGCTCATAGGCCAGCGCCATGGTCAATTTGTAGAAGAAATGAATCACCAAAGCGCCCGCCAGCATCAGCCAGACCGGACCGCTGGGTGCGGGGACCAAAAACAAAGCCATGGGCAGCGACAGGATGATCAGCCACAGATCAATCGCGCCGCGTGTCAGCCAGGGATCGTAGCGGCCCTTCTGCAAGGCTCCGAAAGCCGCGTGGAAAAAGGCTGACATCAGGGCCAGCATCGCCGCCAGACGCGCGCCCTCGGGCGTACCCGCAATCGAGATCAGCCAGTCGCCCAACCTAGCCCGCGGCCGTGCCGGTCAGCGCCTGGGCAAATTCCTCGGGATCAAAGGGGGCCAGATCGTCAATCTGCTCACCCACGCCAATCGCATGAATGGGCAGGCCAAACTTGTCAGCCAAAGCCACCAGAACGCCGCCCTTGGCCGTTCCGTCCAGCTTGGTCATCACAAGCCCCGAGACATCGGCGATCTGGCGGAAAATATCAACCTGATTGAGCGCATTCTGCCCCGTCGTCGCATCCAGCACCAGCAGGGTGTTATGCGGTGCGGTCTCGTCTTTCTTGCGGATAACGCGCACGATCTTGGCCAGCTCCTCCATCAGATCAGTGCGGTTTTGCAACCGCCCCGCCGTGTCGATCATCAGCAAATCAGCCCCATCGCGCTCGGCCTGCTCCATCGCGTCAAAGGCGAGGCTCGCCGGATCAGACCCTTCCGGCGCGGTCAGGACCGGAACGCCGGCCCTATCGCCCCAGACCTGCAACTGCTCCACGGCGGCGGCCCGAAACGTATCGCCCGCAGCTATGACAACCTTTTTGCCCGCGGCCTGAAACTGCAAGGCCAACTTGCCGATAGTCGTGGTCTTGCCCGAGCCATTGACCCCCACAACCAGCACCACCTGAGGCGTCTTGGGATAGATCGGCATCGGCTTTGCCACAGGCTCCATGATCGCTGCGATTTCGGCGGCAAGCAGGGATTTGATCTCATCGGTCGACAGTTTCTTGCCAAAGCGCCCCTCAGCCATGTTCGCTGTGACCCGCAGGGCCGTATCGACCCCCATATCCGAGGCGATCAGCAGCTCTTCCAGCGCCTCGAGCATGTCGTCATCCAGCTCGCGCCGCAGGATCGTCTTTTGTTCCTTGCGCCCCAAAATCCGCCCGAAAAGCCCCGGCTTTTTCTCAGCCGTAGTAGCTTCTTCCAAGGCTGCAGCGGCCTCACGCGCCTTGCGCTCCTCCTCGGCGGCGCGGGCCTGCGCCTCACGCTCGAGCCGGGCGATCTCCTCGGCCTCCTTGCGGGCACGCTCAAGCCTTTCGGCCTCAAGCCGTGCGGCTTCAGCAGCGTGTGCGGCCTCCTGCCTTGCACGCTCCGCCTCAAGCGCCTCGGCGCTTTGTTGCGCCACGCTTTGCGCTGCGGCTGCTTCCGCCCGCCGCGCCGCTTCCAGGCGCTCCGCTTCAACCCGGGCCGCTTCCTCAGCCTCGCGACGGGCCTGCGCCGCGCGCATCTCCTGAAGCTCCCTCGCCTCCTGAAGTGCCTTTACCTCCTGAGCTTCCTTGGCCTCGCGCAACTCCTCGGCGGCTTTTCTCTCCGCCTCTTCGCGCAGACGCGCCTGCGCATCATGGTCAGGCTCTTCAACCCGATCCGGCACGGCAGTCTCAAGTTCTACAATCTCTTCCTCGCCGCCATCCGCAACGATCGCCTCCAAGCCCTCCTCCAGCTTGTCAGACGATTTGAACAGCTTGCTTTTCAGCTTCTTGAAGAAGGACATGGGCATTCCCTGATTGCTCTGCCTATCCCACCTAATATGGCTTCAGGCAAAGGGGAAGAGGCCCCGGCCACGCGCGCAAAGCATCTCGGGCAGCGAAGCTGCACATTCAAGTCAAACTTCGTCCCCGAAATGCTCCATCACCAGTCGGATCGGATTGGGCGCCGCCTGCCCCAGACCACAGATCGAGGCATCACTCATCGCCACGCAAAGCTCTTCCAGCAAAGGCTGATCCCAGATATCGCGCTCCATCAGCTTGACGGCTTTCTCGCAGCCAACCCGGCACGGCGTGCATTGCCCGCAGCTTTCATCTTCAAAAAACCGCAGCATATTCAACGCCGCCGCCTTTGCGCTGTCGTGCTCAGACAAAACCACCACCGCAGCCGAGCCGATAAATGTCCCCAAGGGCTGCAACGTGTCGAAATCGAGCGGGACATCATTGATCGAGGCCGGCAACAGCCCCGAGGACGGCCCGCCCGGCTGATAGGCCTTGAACACATGTCCCGCAGCCATTCCACCGGCGGCTGCGATGATCTCGGTGATGGTCGAGCCTGCGGGCAGCAGATAGACGCCCGGGCTGGCCACCCGACCCGAGACGGAATAGCTGCGCAGACCCGTGCGGCCGTTATGCACAGTGCTGCTCAGAACCTCCGGGCCCTCACGGCAGATGCGCGCGATCCAGTGCAGCGTCTCTACATTATGAACCAGCGTCGGGCGGCCAAACAGACCCACCTGCGCCACATAGGGCGGGCGATGTCGGGGAAGGCCGCGCTTGCCCTCGATGCTTTCGATCATCGCGCTTTCTTCGCCGCAAATATAGG
>CAYGUB010000268.1:0-4511 GCA_964352845.1 uncultured Rhodobacterales bacterium
TGTCCCAGAATGGCCAGCTGTTCCATCGCGGCGGGGCGGGTTACGTCAAGCGAGGCCATCAGAACGCGCTTGTTGTTCTTCTCGGTCAGCCGCTTTGCCAGCATCGCGGTGGTGGTGGTCTTGCCCGAGCCCTGGAGACCCACCATCAGTATTGGCGCGGGCGGGCTGTCGATCTTCAGCTCTCCGGGGGCGTCATCATCACCGGCAAGCACATGTTTGAGCTCGTCATGGACGATCTTGATGACCTGCTGACCGGGGGTGACAGACTTGGTCACATTCTGCCCGGTGGCCTTTTCCTGCACGGCCTTGACGAAATCGCGCGCGACGGGCAGCGAGACATCGGCCTCCAGCAATGCCACACGGACCTCGCGCAGGGCGGTTTTCACATCCTGCTCGGAAAGCGCGCCTTGTTTGGTGAGTTTGTCAAAGACGCCGGAGAGGCGTTCGGATAGGTTCTCAAACATTGGCTCTCGGGCCTCCCTCAGTTGTCACTATGGCTCATATGGGGGTGAGCCGGCTCAAACGCAATTCGCCCGCAACCCCGCGAGCGGGGGCTCGGCGCCAAACAGTTTCGCCCCCACGGGTGCAACGCACTGGTGGGGGGCGATCCCGGGGCGGTCCCGGGACCGGAAGTCAGACGCTTCCGGATAATGCGTGCCGTGTAATGCGGCCCGGGGTGGGTGTCAAGAGAGAGGCTGCCAGCCCGGCGCTGTGGTTGGCGTTGTGGCCGGGGTGGCGCGAAGCCACGCTGCGGGTGTGGCTGCTTTGCCTGGCGCGTTCGCGTGTTGAGATCATGTCTGCGCCCGAGACGGGAGCTGTGCTCAAGATGCCTGAGACAAATTGCATCAATGCTGCCGATCTTCTTGCGCCGGTCTCCTCGACCGATCCTTTGGCCGGTTGCGGCAGGTGGCATAAGCCGCCGGTATCGACCAATCTGGCACCTTGCATCAGCGAACAGATTTGCTAAGAAATCCCGAAGTCAGTTACCAGGTGCACATATATGGATATAGATAGCTGGGACGAGGTGCGCACGGCCTATCAGGTCGCGCGGCTCAGGACGGTGTCGGGCGCAGCGGAGGTGTTGGGCGTCCACCACGCGACGGTGATCCGCCATATCGACAGTATTGAGGGCAAGCTCGGCGTGAAGCTTTTCCAGCGCCATGCGCGGGGCTATACGCCAACCGAAGCGGGCGAGGATCTGCTGAAAGTCGCAGGCGCGACCGAGGATCAGCTGACCCAGCTTGCAGGCCGCATCCACGGGCGCGGGGCAAGTGTCTCGGGCGAGCTGATCATCACCTGCCTGCCGCAGATGTCGCCGCTGATGGCCCGCGCATTGACCAGATATCAGGCCGATCATCCCGAGATCAAAGCGGAGCTGATTGTCGATGTGAAACCGCTCAAGCTGGAATATGGCGAGGCACATGTCGCGCTCAGGGCCGGTGCGCCGGGCGACAGCCTGGACAATATCGTCTCGGAACTTGGCGAGCTGTCGATGAGCCTGTTTGCCCATAAAGACTACATCTTCCGCTACGGGCCCTTGCAGGGAATTGACGATATTCCCAACCATCGCTTTTGCCGCGTCTCGAACCTCAATCCCCGGGTGCCTTTTATGAAATGGATCGGCGATCATGTTCCAGAAGAGAATGTCGTTTATAAATGCTCAGATACCAACACCGTGCAGGATGCGGTAATGGCGGGTGCGGGGATCGGTTTTTTGCCTGCCTATATGGGCCATGAGCATAGCAAGATGGTCGAGGTGATGGAGCCCAGCAGCGACTGGGCGGTAAAGTTCTGGTGCGTGACCCATGTCGACCTGCACCGCACGGCGAAGGTGCATTCCTTCGTCACATTTCTCAAGCAAGAGGCCAAAAGCTGGAGCAACCTGTGACGCGGACATGACCGAGCAAAGGCGCGGTCATGCAGCGATGCTGCTATTTTCGGTGCTTGTGGCAGGCTCCTTCTCGCTGGGCGGGATGGTTGCAGGCGATATCGCCCCGGCGGCGCTGAACGCTGTGCGTTTCGCCATAGCAGGGCTGGTCCTTGGCGCGGCGATCGTGATCACGCGATCCGCCCGCCGGGTGCATTTTGAGGCATCGTGGCGGTACCTCATCCTTGGCATACTTTTCGCGGGCTATTTCGTGGCCATGTTCGAGGGGCTGCGCTGGGCGCCGCCTGTCTCGACCTCTGCTGTGTTCACGCTGACGCCGCTGCTGAGCGCCCTGGCAGGTTACGTGCTGGTGCGACAGATCACGACCCCGCGCATGGCGCTGGCCCTGACGATTGGCGCAATCGGCGCGCTCTGGGTGATTTTTCGGGCCGATCTGTCAGCCGCGTTGGCCTTCGACATTGGTCGCGGCGAGGCGATCTATTTTGTGGGTGTCGTCGCCCACGCGATCTATACGCCGCTGGTGCGCAGGTTAAACCGCGCGGAGCCCGCGCTTGTCTTCTCCTTCGGCACCCTTCTGGCCGGGCTTGGGGTGCTGCTGATCTGGGGCTGGTCAGATCTGCGTGCAACCGATTGGGGCAGCCTGCGCCCTTTGGTTTGGGTGACCATCCTCTATACCGCCATAGCAGCCTCCTCGATGACCTTCGTGCTTTTGCAATATGCAACCCTGCGTCTGCCCTCGGCAAAGGTCATGGCCTATACATATCTGACACCCAGCTGGGTGATTTTGTGGGAAATTGCCCTGGGCCATGGCGCGCCGCCTGTGGCCATCCTGGTCGGTGTGGCGCTGAGTGTTCTGGCCTTGACGATGCTCCTGCGCGATTGAGTTACTGCACGACACGGCGTCGCCGCGACAGCGGGAGCAATCCAAGAGCGGCCAGCAAAAATCCAAACGCGGCCGGAAGAGGCACCGGGCTGGGCATATAGGCTGGATGCTGATCACACCCGCCCGAAAATACATAAGGAATGAACTACGCTTAACATTTCCCCGGAAACTATGACATCACGCCGGGAAAAAACCCGCTCCGGGTCAAGCTTCGGGGCCGTCGCCCGTCTGAAGGGTCGCGTCCAGAAACGCCTCGAACGCATCATAATTCATCGCCTCAAGCTGGCCGAAGCTCTCGATCCAGATGATCGCGGCGCGCATCGCGTCGGGCTCCAGCTTGCACCATTTGACGCGCCCGCGCTTCTCCTGCGCTATCAGGCCCGCTCGGGTCAGGATGCCCAAATGTTTCGAGATCGCAGCGAGGCTCATCTCGAACGGTTCGGCCACATCGCTGACGGCCATGTCGTCCTCCAGAAGCATCCTCAGGATCTCGCGCCGCGTCGCATCGGCCAGAGCGGAAAAGATATCGTCAAGCTTCGCCATCCCGACCGCCCCTATAGCCTGCCGCCGCTACGATCAACCATTTGGTTGAATATCCAATCCGCGACACAGCGGCCTGCGACGCGATGTCCATGGATTCTTTTGGCTAAAAATATCCATATAAAACAATCAGATGACATGCGCGCGCCACTGGCATATTCGCATTGACTCTGCCAGCAGCGCTTCCTAGTTTCCGCCCAACTCTGCAAGGGGTGGGAACGGTGGCTGATGATCTGGACAAGGAGCGCTTGAAGGCGCTGGAAGATCGGATCGAGGACCTGAAGGACACGCAGCGTCCCGAGCCCCGCGCGGATGAGCACTACTCCCAGGCACAGCTGGCCTGGAGGATGGTGATAGAACTTGTGGCCGGGCTGGCGCTCGGGTTTGGCATTGGATACGGGCTCGACTGGGCCTTCGGGACCACCCCGATTTTTCTGGTGCTGTTTATACTTCTGGGCTTCGCGGCCGGCATCAACGTGATGCTGGGCACCGCAAAAGAGGTCCAACGTGATCAAGAGGCCCATGCGGCCAGGCAGAAGGACGAAAAGTAATGGCAGATGAAGCCAAAGGCGCTGAAGGTGGCGGTCTCGTTTTTCACCCGATGGATCAATTCATCATCAAGCCGCTGTTCGGAGATGGTGACGTGGGCATGTTCACGATCACCAATGTGACGCTTTGGATGGCCTTGACGGTGCTTTGCGTCATCGTCTTGCTGGTTCTGGGCACGCGCAGCCGGGCCATCGTGCCAAATCGTTCACAATCCGTAGCGGAGCTGGCCTACGGGTTTGTCTACAAGATGGTGGAGGATGTGACCGGCAAGGATGGGGTCAAATACTTCCCCTATATCTTCACGCTCTTCCTGTTCATTCTCTTCGCCAACTTTCTGGGTCTGATCCCGACTTCATTCACGACAACCTCACATATCGGCGTGACGGCCGTGTTGGGTTTCGGCGTGTTTATCGCTGTCACCGTGCTGGGCTTTGTCAAGAATGGCGCGGCTTTTCTGGGGCTCTTCTGGGTATCATCGGCACCACTGGCCTTGCGGCCCGTTCTGGCGGTGATCGAGCTGATCTCATACTTTGTGCGCCCCGTAAGTCACTCAATCCGGCTGGCAGGCAACATGATGGCCGGTCATGCGGTGCTCAAGGTTTTCGCAGGCTTCGCGCAGGTCACGGCTGTGGCTCCGATCGCTATTCTGGG
>CAYGUB010000269.1:0-3066 GCA_964352845.1 uncultured Rhodobacterales bacterium
GCCCCCGCCACCCTTGCCTCCAAGCTCGACCACAGCCGCCTTGACCAGATCGACCGCAGACAGACGCGCCGTCAGATCGGTCGTTACACCCGCGGCCACGGCGGCCTTGCCACCGGTATCGGCAATCAGCAACACCGCGCCTGAGCCCATGCGGGCCTTATGCTCGTCAATCAGGGCGGGCAGATCCTTGCCGCTGACCCCGGACAGGGTCTGCGCGAAGAAGGCGATGCCATTGACCTGGCGGTCCGACAGCTCCGCCGCACCGCCCGACATCGCCAGCTCGCGGCGCAGTTGAGCGATCTCATTGCCCATGGCTCTTCGTTCCTCCAGCAGCGCCTTGACGCGCGCACCAACCTCTTCGGGGCGGGCCTTGAGCATCAGGGCCGCTTGTGCCAACCGGTGATCCTGCGCGCGCAGATAGGCTAGTGCGGCGTCGCCGGTCAAAGCCTCGATCCGGCGCACACCGGCGCTGGACGCGCTGTCCCCCAGCGTCACAAAGGCGCCAATATCGCCTGTCCGGCGCACATGCGTGCCGCCGCAAAGCTCAATTGAATAGGTCTGCCCGTCCTGCCCCTTGCCGCTATCGGCACGGCCCATCGAGACGACACGCACCTCATCGCCGTATTTCTCACCGAACAGTGCCTGCGCACCAATCTCGCGCGCATCATCTGGCGTCATGATACGGGTCTCCACGGCGGAGTTCTGGCGGATATAGCTATTCACATCGCGCTCGACCTGCTCCAGCTGGGCAAGGCTCAACGCGTCGCCATGGCTGAAATCAAACCGCAGCCGGTCCTCGGCATTGAGCGAGCCGCGCTGTGCCACATGCGCGCCCAAAGCGTCCCGCAAGGCTTCATGCAAAAGATGCGTGGCCGAGTGATTGGCCCTGATCGCCGCGCGCCTGTCGTGATCGACGATCAGCTCAACAGAGGCCCCCAGGGCAAGTTTTCCCGCCCCGACCGTCACAAAATGAATGAACAGCCCCGCAGATTTGCGCGTATCGGTTACCTTGCCTTCACCGCCATCCCAACGGATCACCCCGGTATCGCCGACCTGGCCACCACTTTCGGCATAAAACGGCGTCTGGTTACAGATCACCTGCACCTGATCATCCGCGCTCTTGACCTGCCCGCCATCCTTGACCAGCGCCAGCACCTGCGCCTCGGCCATTTCCGTGTCATATCCCAGAAAATCCGTGGCCCCATGCGTGTCCGCCAGATCGAGCCAGATGGCACTGTCCGCCGCCTCGCCCGAGCCCGACCAGCTGGCGCGTGCCTTGGCTTTTTGCGCAGCCATCGCCGTCTCGAACCCCTCCATATCCAGCGCGCGACCCTTTTCTCGCAGCGCATCCTGCGTCAGATCCACGGGGAACCCATATGTGTCATAAAGTTTGAACGCCGCTTCCCCCGGCAGGGCTGCGCCCTCGCCCAGCCCGCTGACCTCTTCGTCGAGCAGTTTCAGCCCGCGATCGAGCGTCTGTTTGAAGCGGGTCTCCTCGCGGCGCAAGGTCTCTTCGATCAGCGCCTGCGCCTGACCCAGCTCTGGATAGGCTGCGCCCATTTGGCCCACAAGCGTCGGGACCAGCCGGTGCATCACCGGATCCTGCGCACCCAGCAAATGCGCATGCCGCATCGCCCGGCGCATGATCCGGCGCAAAACATAGCCGCGCCCGTCATTGGATGGCATCACCCCATCGGCGATCAGAAATGAGGTGGAGCGCAGATGATCCGCAATCACCCGGTGATGCACATTCTGATCCCCGTAAGGATCGCTCGAAGTCGCGTTGGCCGATGCCTCGATCAGGGTCTTGAACAGATCAGTGTCGTAATTGTCGTGACTGCCCTGAAGCAGCGCCGCGATCCGCTCCAGCCCCATGCCGGTATCGATGCTCTGCATATCCAGCGCGCGCATCGTGCCGTCTTCGAACTGCTCGTTTTGCATGAAAACGATGTTCCAGATCTCGATAAACCGATCGCCATCCTCTTCCGGGCTGCCGGGCGGGCCACCCCAGATGTGATCGCCGTGATCGTAGAAGATCTCCGTGCAGGGCCCGCAAGGACCTGTGGGGCCCATCTGCCAAAAATTGTCAGAGGTCGCGATGCGGATGATCCGCTCTTCGGGCACGCCGAGCTTCTTCCAGATCTCAAACGCCTCGTCGTCGGTGTGGTAGACCGTCACTGACAACCGGTCCTTGTCGATCCCGAAATCCCTGGTGATCAGCTCCCAGGCGAAAGGGATTGCCTCTTCCTTGAAGTAATCGCCAAAGCTGAAATTGCCGAGCATCTCGAAAAAAGTGTGGTGGCGCGCCGTATAGCCGACATTGTCGAGATCATTATGCTTGCCACCTGCCCGCACACATTTCTGCGAGGTCGTGGCCCGTTTGTAATCGCGCGTCTCCGCGCCCGTGAACAGGTTCTTGAACTGTACCATGCCGGAATTGGCAAACATCAGCGTCGGATCGTTGCGCGGGACAAGCGGGCTTGATGGGACGATCTGATGACCCTCGCGCTCAAAATAAGACAGGAATGACGAGCGGATATCGTTGAGACTTGGCATGGCGGCTATGTCCGTTGGAAAACTGATTGTCCAAGGGTTTAGCCCCGCCTCTCACGACTGTCCACAGATCGCGAGGGCGTACAAAATAAAAGGGTGGACGCACGGACCACCCTTTCAGAAATAGACGCGACTTAGCCTTCTATCAGCCCATCCGGCTCATCATCTTTGGATTTGCTGCCTTCGGGCATATCGAAGTCGAGCCCATGGGCCGCACGGATCTTGTCTTCGATTTCATAGGCGATATTCGGGTTGTCGCGCAGGAACTGCTTGGCGTTTTCGCGCCCCTGCCCGATCCGCTCATCGCCATAGCTCATCCAGGCGCCGGATTTCTCGACCACTCCAGCCTTTACGCCCAGATCAAGCAGCTCTCCCATCTTGGAAATGCCTTCGCCATACATGATGTCGAACTCAACCTGCTTGAACGGAGGGGCCACCTTGTTCTTGACGACCTTGACACGGGTGGCGTTGCCTACCACTTCGTCGCGGTCCTTGATCGCCCAGATACGGCGG
>CAYGUB010000269.1:3076-4494 GCA_964352845.1 uncultured Rhodobacterales bacterium
CATGACGCCGATCTTCATCCGGATCTGGTTGATAAAGATCACCATGCAATTGCTGCGTGAGATGGAGCCGGTCAGCTTGCGCATCGCCTGAGACATCAGCCGCGCATGCACCCCGACCGAACTGTCACCCATATCGCCTTCCAGCTCGGATTTCGGTGTCAGGGCCGCAACGGAATCGACCACGATCATATTGACCGCATTGGATCGTACCAGCGTGTCGACGATCTCCAGCGCCTGCTCGCCGGTATCGGGTTGCGAGATCAGCAGCTCGTCAAGATCGACGCCAAGCTTGCGCGCATATTGCGGATCCAGCGCATGTTCAGCATCGACAAAGGCGCAAATACCGCCCTTTTTCTGTGCCTCGGCCACGCAATGCAGCGTCAGCGTCGTCTTGCCCGAGCTTTCGGGGCCGTAAATCTCGATCACCCGGCCCTTGGGCAAACCGCCAATGCCAAGGGCGATATCAAGACCCAGCGAGCCGGTGGAGGTCGCCTCGATCTCCTGAATGGCGTTCTCGTCGCCCAGCTTCATGATCGAACCCTTACCGAACTGGCGTTCGATCTGGGCCAGCGCGGAATCGAGCGCTTTTTGCTTATTGCTGTCTGATTTGGATGTCATGCTGAGGAGTTCTGCTGATGCCATGGTTTCTACCCTTATTCCATACCGCTTATACTGCGGCAATGACTGCTTCGTTCTTGTTTGGTTCTGCCCTCTATGAGACCAAAACGAGAACAATTCAAGCTAAAACGTCACGATCATCGCCGGTTTTCATATGATGTGGCGCTGGTTAAGCTTGGGTTTATCGGCCGCAGAAATTGGATAGAACAGGCATATGATGATATTTCACAAGGCCGGATTGGCCTATCTGGCGGTCCCGAAAACCGGCACAACCGCGCTGGAGGACGCGTTCGGGCCTCATGCGTCCGCCTTGCTGCGCGACCCGCCGGGGCTCAAACACAGCAATGCGCGCAAGTTCAACCGCAAGCTGCGTCGCGTCTTCGATGCCCAGCGCATGACACCTCTGGAGACGGCCGCCGTCATCCGCGATCCGGTAAGCTGGCTGGGCAGCTGGTTTCGCTACCGCCAGCGCCCGTTTCTGGACGGCAAGCCCAACAGCACGGCCGCGATCAGTTTCGCGCAATTCGTGGAGGCCTACCTGCAATCTGATCCGCCCAAATTCGCACAAGTCGGCTCGCAGGCCCGATTTTTATGTGATGAGGCTGGCGTGCTTCTGATTGACCATCTTTTCGCCTATGAACGGCTTGGCGATCTGGCGGAAATGCTTGCACGCAGGCTCAATATCGCACCGCAAGCTCTTGGAATTAAGAACACATCCCCCCGCCCCGAAGAAACTCTGGGCAAACTTCCAGCAGCCTTGGAGGCGAGGCTTCGACTTGCCTGCGCGCGTGATTTCGAAC
>CAYGUB010000270.1:0-4478 GCA_964352845.1 uncultured Rhodobacterales bacterium
CTCCGAGACGGGTCAGGCGCTCAAGGATTCGATGCAACGTCGCGGGCTGCAGGGTCTTGAGTTCTGGCACAATGGCATGAAGCAGATGTCGGCCAACAAGCCGCTGATCCTGCCAAGCGATGCTGAAGGTCTGAAATTCCGCGTGCAGCCATCCGACGTGCTGGTCGCGCAGATGGAAGCGATCGGCGGTGCGCCTCAGAAAATGGCTTTTGCCGAGGTTTATGGCGCGCTGCAGCAAGGTGTTGTGGACGGTCAGGAGAACACCTGGTCCAACATTTTCGGTCGCAAGTTCTTTGAGGTCCAGGACGGCGTCACCGAGACAAATCACGGCATCATCGACTATCTTGTTGTGACCAATGTCGACTGGCTCGACGGGCTTGATCCGGCGGTTCGTGACCAGTTCCTGACAATCCTGTCGGAAGTGACCGAGACGCGGAATGCGGACTCGGCCCGGGTCAACGAAGAAGCCAAGGCCGCAATCGAGGCTGCCGGTGGTGTCGTGCGCCAGCTTGATGCAGAGCAGCGCGCCGCCTGGGTTGAGGCGATGAAGCCCGTCTGGACCCAGTTTGAAGCCGATGTAGGTGCTGAGAATATCGCAGCGGCTCAGGCCATCAACGAGGCCATCAACTAGGGCATTTCTGCCGATACCGCTTGGGCTCGGCGCATCACGTGCGCCGGGCTTTTTCCATGTTCCGTGCCAAGAGGTTGCGATGACCAGCGAGCAAAGTTCTTTTGTCGACAAATGCGAAGAGACGCTTATCGCCGCGATCCTGGGCAGCATGACGCTGATCACATTTGCCAATGTGGTGACGCGGAAATTATTCAATTTCAACATCCTGTGGGCGCTGGAGGTCACGGTGTTCCTGTTTGCCTGGCTGGTCATCCTTGGCGCGTCCTATGCGTTGAAGAAGACCGCGCATCTGGGCGTTGATGCGATCCTGAACCTTGTCTCGGCCCCGGTGCGCCGTGTGCTGGGTCTGGCGGCCACAGCGGCGGTGCTGCTTTTCGCGATGATGATGCTCAAGGGGGCGTGGGATTTCTATGCCAATTTTCTTGGGCTGCCGGGCACGACGGGCCGCTGGTTTCCCACTGGGTTCGAAGAGAAATTCCGCGCGCGTGGCTGGCTGGAGACGACCAGCACGCCGATCCCCGAGATGTTTCGCTTCCTTGAGGGCTGGTTCAATGAGGGGGAGCGATATGACAAGATGCCCCGGCTGGTGCCCTATCTGGTCTTGCCTTTGGGGATGGCGCTGCTGTTTCTGCGCGCCATTCAGGTGAGCCTGCGCCTTTGGACCGGCGATCTGGATCGTCTGATTGTCGCCCATGAGGTCGAGGATGATGTGCATGACGCCGCGGCCGAGCTTGGGGGACGTTAATCATGGATGTCGCACTTCTCTTTATCATGATCATAGGCTTCATGCTGATCGGCGTGCCGATCGCGATCTCGCTTGGCCTGTCATCCATGCTGTTCTTGTTGTGGTTCTCGGACGCCTCACTGGCCTCGGTCGCGGCCACATTGTTCGAGGCGTTTGAGGGGCACTTCACGCTTCTTGCCATCCCGTTTTTCTTCCTCGCCTCCTACTTCTTGGCTAGAGGCGGCGTGGCGCAGCGGATTATTCGCTTCTCGATTGCCTGTGTAGGCCAGGTGCGCGGCGGGCTGGCTATTGCGGGTGTCTTTGCCTGTATGATGTTTGCGGCCCTGTCTGGCTCCAGCCCGGCCACAGTTGTGGCCATCGGTACCATTGTGATCGCCGCGATGACTCAGGCGGGCTACACCAAGGATTTCGCCGCCGGTGTGATCTGTACGGCGGGTACGCTGGGCATCCTGATCCCGCCCTCCATCGTGATGGTCGTCTATGCGGCGGCTGTCGAGGTTTCTGTCGGGCGAATGTTTCTGGCTGGGGTCGTACCGGGTCTGATGGCGGGCTTCATGCTGATGATCGCGATCTATATCATGGCGCGGATCAAGAACATGCCCGCCGGAGAGTTCGCGGGCTTTCGCGAGATCGGCGCATCGTTTCTGGACGCGATCTGGGGCTTGCTGCTGATCGTGATCATCATGATCGGGATCTACGGTATCCCCGGCCTCACCGGAGCCATCTTCACACCGACAGAGGCCGCGGCCGTAGCGTCGGTTTATGCCTTCTTCGTCTCCTGTTTTGTCTACCGCGATATGGGCCCGCTCAAGACTGAAGACGGCCAGCATAACCTGACCCTGCTCGACAAGCCCAAGGCGCTGGTGACAGCATTTTTCCATGCAGATACCCGCCGTACCCTGTTTGAGGCCGGGCGGCTGACCATCACGCTGATGTTTGTTATCGCCAATGCGCTGATCCTCAAACATGTGCTGACCGATGAGCAGATCCCGCAAAAGATTACCGCCTATCTGCTGGATGCGGGGTTCGGGCCGGTGATGTTCCTGATGATCGTCAATATCATCTTGCTGATTGGCGGGCAGTTCATGGAGCCCTCGGGCCTGCTGGTTATTGTCGCACCGCTGGTCTTTCCCATTGCGATCGAGCTTGGGATTGATCCGATCCATCTGGGCATCATCATGGTGGTCAATATGGAGATCGGCATGATCACCCCGCCGGTTGGGCTCAACCTGTTTGTGACCTCGGGTGTGACGGGCATGCCGATGATGTCTGTGGTGCGCGCGGCTTTGCCGTTCCTGATGGTGCTGGTCATTTTCCTGATCATGGTCACCTATATCCCGGAGATTTCCACAACGCTGCCCAATAGCGTCATGGGGCCGGAATTGATCCTGGAATAAGCGATTTGACGCTTTAATCTGTGGGGTTCCGGCGGCTTCGGCTCTTGATCCGGGGCGGCTTACTTGTCACTTAGTCGGTCAATTCCACGCGTTTGATGAAAGAGAGCCCGCTCTCGAAAGGATGATTTATGAAGTTGTTGAGATTTGGTGGCGTGGCCGCGGTCTTGCTTTGCGCGGTTTCGGGAACGGCGCATGCAGATATTACCCCGGCTGAGGCCTGGCAGGAGATCCAGGACCTCTATGGTGGCTTCGGTATTGAGGTTTCCGGCACGGCGACGCCCAGCGGCGGAGATCTGATAGTATCTGATATGGTTGCCGAATTCGCCAGCCCCGCCGGATCAGGCGAGCCCGGCCCCAAGCCGCTGGAAATTCCCTATGACATTACCTTGCGGGACCTTGGCGATGGCACGGTCGAGTTGGTCATGCCCGACGCGTTCGGTTCAGACTTTCTGGATACGCTGAACGATATTGGTGAGGTCGAAGAATTTGAGTTTTCGCAAGAGGGGATGAAGATCATCATCTCGGGCGAGCCCGGCGACATGGCTCTGAACTATGCGGCGGACAAGGTCCTTTATGCGCTCAAGGGAATAGAGGGCGAGAATGCTGTCCAGAAAATCGACTTTGTGATGGAGTTTTCCGAAATATCCGGGGATGCGAAGGTTTCGGAAGATGGGTTGAAAAACTATCTTGCCAATTTCGTGGCAGCCTCTGCTGATATCACAATGAATATGCGCGAAGGCGACAGGCAGACATTTGACCTGGATATGCGTTATACCGATCTCGCGATGGTCAATGATATTGGCCTGCCCACAAAGACAGAGCGCATGGAGGAGTTGATCGAAATTCTGGAATCAGGGTTTTCCATCAACGACGTGACGTTCAGCCATAAGGGAATGGATTACGCATATAATGTGCTTGAAGGTTTTCCTTTGTCGGGCGATGCGACCTCTTTGGGCGGCACGTTTGGGTTTGCCTTCACAACAGATGGTATCAAGTTAACCCAGACCAGTCTTGCAACCTCGACCAATTTCTCGGGCATTCCCGGTTTGATGCCTGCGATCAGTGCGGAAATGGCCGGGATCGAGATGGAACTGCTCGCCCCGTTGATCAAATCTGACATACCGAAAGACTATAAGCTGGCGCTGAATATGCGCGATCTGAGCCTGGGCGAAGATGTGTGGTCACTGTTTGATCCGGGGCAGGAGCTGCCGCGCGATCCGATCAATGTTGCGCTGACGGCGACCGGACAGGCCAATATGCTGGTGGACATTTTTGAGGATGAGCAACCCGCGCCCGGTGCGGCAGAGGGAGAGTTCCATTCACTTGAGATCAGCGAGCTTCTGGTCCAGTTCGGCGGGGCCGAGTTGACGGGCGAGGGGGATTTTACCTTTGATAATTCCGATCTTGTCAGCTTTGACGGGATGCCACGTCCCGAGGGTGAGCTGGATGTGAGGCTGACGGGCGGCAACACTCTGATCGACAAGCTGGTCAATATTGGCCTGCTTCAGCAAGAGCAGGTGATGGGTGCGCGGATGATTATGGCGATCTTCACAAACCAGGTAGAGGGCGAGGACACGATGACCTCGAAACTGGTGGTTGATGAGGCGGGTTCCGTCTTTGCCAATGGCCAGCAGATCAAGTAATCGCACGCTTAGAGCGTCATGCGAAAAACCTGAATCACGTAACACTGCCTGAAATCAAAGAT
>CAYGUB010000271.1:0-876 GCA_964352845.1 uncultured Rhodobacterales bacterium
AGCTTGATCTCGCACATCTCGAAGGGGGTCGAGTGCCAGTGGCGCATGAGGTAGCGGATGAGACCCTCATCGTTCTGGACCGATTTGGTGCCGCGCCCGTAGCTGACGCGGGCGGCCTGACAGATCGCGCTATCGTCGCCCATATAGTCTATGACGCGGATGAAGCCGTGGTCGAGCACGGGGATGGCTTTGTACAGATGCGCCTCGATCCCCGGCACGGTGGCGCGCAGGGTTGTGTGGGTCTCGCTGCGTTGATCGTCGATTTCGGCCTGCTGGGTGCTGGAAATGGGCATTGCGTGGCCTTTCATAAATAGATCGAGTCGGATGAAGCTATATATTGGGGGCAAAGCGCTATTTGGATCAAGATGATGTTGTGAGTTATCCCCAGAGCGTTTTGGGCCGCGTGATGGGCGGCGAATTGGCAACAATGTGAGGATTACAGGGGCTTAGCGCTGATCGCCGTTGACTTTACGCGTGGCTGTGGATGATTTTGAGGGAAATTCCAGAGCAGTGGGGCATGAGATTTATGTTTAGGACTTATCTGAGCGTTGCGGCCCTTGCGGCTGTTGCGGCCTGTAGCAGTAGCGGGTCGAACCCTGTGACGGGGAGTGAGGCAGATCTGCTGGGTGCGGTGGATACCACCGATCCCAACCAGACGGCTGCGGCGCGCTTTGCCTTTGATCCCGGCGAGGGGCTTGTGTTGAACGCGCTGAGCTATGATCCGGACACCGATGAGTTGGTGATCAACAACCTGCCTTTCGATACGACGACCGGAATTTACGAGAACACGACGCGCGGTGATTTTGCGGCCAATGGCCGGGGTTGGGCGCTCTATGAGCCTGACGAGCGTGATGAGACCGGTCGGCAGCGCTATGT
>CAYGUB010000271.1:886-4449 GCA_964352845.1 uncultured Rhodobacterales bacterium
ACCAGCACAGGCAATGCCTTTGCGGCTGCGGTGGGTACGGGCGATGATTTTGGCGAAGGGAATGGCGGTTTGACGGTGCAACGCATCGCGGGCCCTGCCCCGAGCCTTCCGACCACGGGTCTGGTTTTCTATACGGGTGATTATGCCGGGGTGCAGACGCTGTTCGGGCCCGGAGGCAGCGATACGGATACGCGGCTGACCACCGGAGAGGCCGAAATATCCATTGATTTTGACGATTTCGACGTGACCGGTGACATTATAGGCCGGGTGATCAACCGAGAGGTCTATGATAATGAAGGCAATCTGATCGGGTCCCTTTCCGCAGTTGGGCTCGGCGACGGGGTCATCAACCGGGGCGATGCCACGATTGATGGTGAGCTTGCAGGCTCGGCTGATGGCGCGTTGAGCGGCACATGGCGCGGCGTTTTTGCCGGACCCGAGGGCGAAGAGATTGCGGCCTATGTTGTGCTTGGCGGGTTTCTTGACACTGATGGGGATCCTATAACGCCGGCCGTTGGCGCGCGTGAATATGGCGCGATCATTGTCGAGCGCGCAGATCCGTAAAGCAGCGCTCATGCTGCGGGGTTTCTCAGCACTATTGAAATGGATCGCCGTCCCGGCCGGGGCGGCGTTTCTCGCTATGGGCTTTGGCTTTGCGGCGGATGTCCAGACGGGCTTGACGTCGGCGGGTGCGTGGCGGTGGTTGATGCCCACCCCGGCCATGGCGCAGGAGAGGCGGCTGTCGATTGCGCAAGCGCGCAATCTGGGCTTTTCGTTGCTGGATCAGGGCCAGCCGCAGGCGGCAAAGCTGGTGGCACAAGGTCTGTTGCAACGTGACGCGGGCGATGTCTCGGGGCTGTTGATCCTGTCGCGGGCCGAGCGGTTGCTGAGCGATTACAGGGCTGCGACGCGTGCCGGACGGCAGGCCTGGGAGGCGGCCACCACGCCGATGGAGCAATATGCAGCCGCACTGGTGACTGCGCAGGCGATCTCTGCGGGCGGCTCGAAATTGCGGGCGCAATTCTGGCTCAGGCGCGCAACACAGGTTGCCCCCAGCGCGGCGTTGCGGGCCAAGGCTGTGCGTGATTTTCGCTACCTGCGCGCCACGAGCCTCGCCTCGGTGCGGTTGCGCTTCTCTGTGGCGCCGTCCTCAAATATCAACAATGGATCGCGCTCCGAGACGGTCAATATCGGCGGGCTGGATTTTCTGCTGAGCGGCGATGCTCGAGCACTGTCTGGGATCGAATACAGCGCCGGGGCGACGCTGCGCTACAATCTCGGCGCGAGCGGACGTCTGCGCCAGGCGCTGAGCCTTGATCTGGATGCGCGCGCTTTCACCCTGTCCTCAAGCGCGCGCTCGCAGGCGCCCGACGCGCGGGCCGGTGATTATGCGTTTCAGCAGGTCGCTCTGGGCTATGATCTCACGTTGAGCGATGCAGCTGGGCGGGCGCAGAATTTTGCCGCTGTCGGGTTAGGCGCAAACTGGTTTGGCGGCGAGGCGCTCACCCATTTCTTTCGCGCCACTGCGGGGCGGCGCGTGGCGCTCTCACCGCGCAATACGCTGCGCTGGTCGCTCTCGGGCGAGCGGCAATGGCGCCTTGACGCCGATGAGCGGTCGGCCACTGTCTGGACATTGGCAGGCGGCTGGTATCGTGCGCTCAAGAGCGGTGACCGGCTGAGCACCACCGCCTATCTGCGCGACACGAGCGCGGCTTCTGCTGCGATTGCGCATCAGGCTTTGGGCGGGACGGTGAGCTACTCTGTGGCCAAGCCCTTGTTCGGGCAGACCGGTCTGAGCCTGTCCCTGGGACTTGAGGCGCGCGCGTATGATCAGCCATTTATTGGCGGGGTGATGCGTGAAGATACACGCGCGAGCCTTTCGGCTTCCATGGTGTTTGGCGATGTGGATTATTACGGATTTTCGCCAAGTGCGACTTTGAGCGCCAGCCGTACCGCGTCAAATGTCGATCTTTATGACACGCGGGATGTGGGGATCAAATTTGGGTTGGTTTCAAGTTTTTGACGGTGGCACGGCAGGGGCGGCGCTGTTTAATTTTTGCCTCCGGCGGGGATATTTTTGGCCTTACGTATCAAACGCACCAACAATCTGGCTTATAAACAAGGGCCTGCGAATACATAATGGGCGCATGCGTGACACCACAATAAACAGCGGTGGCCCGAGAAAACTGAACAGTTGCGTTAGGTGGATTTTCCGTTCCTGATCCGGCAGCGTGCCGGGACGGAGGAGCGACAATGACAAGACGACCGAGACGGAACCACAGCCCGGCATTCAAGGCCAAAGTATTGGCGGCTTTGAAGGGCGACAAGAGTGTAAGAGAATAGAAAAGCGTCCTGTGGACGGTTTTCCCCGAAACACGAGCGAGCTGGCGACACAGTTCGACGTGCATCCGAACCAGATCAAGCAGTGGAGGGACCAGCTCCTCGACGGCGTGACGGATGTTTTCGATGACAGGCCGAAAGCGACGAGGGAACCTGAGATCGACGTGAAATCGTTGCACGCAGAGATTGGCCAGCTTACTGCGGACCTGGAAAACGATTTTTTGGGATTGAAGAAGGACCGTGGCCCCAGTGGAGCCGCGTAAGCCCGATGAAACGCTCGCCAAGGCCGGTCTGTTGTAACCGCCCGATTAGCACCACCTGCCGCGTCGTGTGAGCAGATCTTATAATACGTCGTTACTGACGTGGATAACGACGTCGTATGCGGCGAGGGCAGATTTTGCGACATGAGGTGATTGTTGGGGTTGAGCGGCGGCGGTTTTGGCCAGATGAGATGAAGCTGTCGATTTTGCGGGAAGTTGGTGTGGGTGGTGCGACCGTGACGGATATAGCTCGCCGTCATGACGTGACCCGGCAGCATATTTATCAGTGGCGACGGCAAATGAAAGACAAGGGGCTTTGGCCCGAGCCGGAGGGCATCGCTTTTCTAGCCCTGGATGCGCCAGAGCAGGCGGTGACGTCCGTTGCCAAACCTGACGGCGATTTGCCCGCTGAGATTGGCTTCGCAAATGGCCGCACGTTGCGATGCCCGCCCGGTATTTCGGAGGCGGAGATTATTCAATTGATCCGGTTGGTCGAAACGGCATGATTGGCCCTGGCACGGGTGTTCGTGCGTATCTTGCCTGTGGAGCGCATCATTGCCCGGCAGGCGATTTCTGAAAGAAATCTGCCGAGAGGGGGACATGCGCAAAGGGATCGCTGGCCTGTCTGCCTTGGCTCAGGAGGTAAATTACTGCGCTGATATCTCTTGTTTTTATGGCGCTTTTGGACTGTTCGTGGTAGTCATGCACATGTCTGAAGGCACCGCATCTCTCTCCGATGGCCCAGCCGTTTTGAGGGCGATCATTGCCTCCTTGGAGGCGGAGAATGCCAAGCTCTCGGCCAAATGGCGTGCCCATGATCTACTGGTTAAGACCCTGCGGACGCGGATTGCCAAACTGCAGAAGCAGGCCTTTGGCAAAAGCTCCGAGAAGATCGAAAGAGAGATCACGCAACTGGAACTGGCGCTCGAAGACCTGCAGGTGGCCATGGCGGAAGCAGATGAA
>CAYGUB010000272.1:0-4444 GCA_964352845.1 uncultured Rhodobacterales bacterium
CGGGCCACTTTGCCGGAGGGGTCGAGGCCGCAGCCTCCGCCGGAGGGCAGATCACGCCGCCAATCATGGGGGCGGCCGCCTTCATCATGGCCGAGTTTCTGGAGCTGCCCTATACCACCATCGTCATTGCCGCGATCTTCCCGGCGCTTTTGCACTATGTTGGCGTCTTCGCCGTCGTGCACCTGATGGCCCGCCGCCTTGGCCTTCAAGGCCTGGCAAAAGACGCCCTGCCGCAACTGGGGGCCGTCTGGCGCGACGGCTGGGCCAATATCGTGCCACTGGTCGGGCTGCTGGTGGTGCTGTTTTCGGGCTATACGCCCTATATGTCAGCGTTTTGCGGCATTTCGCTTGCGCTGATTGCGGGCATGAGCCGGGTCAAGACACCTGCGACGCTGATCTACCCGCTGGCCTTCATCGGGTTTGTGGTCTGGAAATATCAGGGCGGCGGGTTCGACCTCACCATGTCTACAATTCTGATCGCGGGGGCCGCTCTGGCAACCCTGAACCCGCAGAACCGAACAACGCTGTCGGAGATGGCGGACACGTTCGAGACCGGGGTGAAATATGCGCTCGCCGTGGGTGCGGCATCCGCCGCAGTCGGGATCGTCATCGGCGTGATCAACACGACCGGTGTCGGTTTCCGTATCGGCTTTATGGTAACGCAGGCCGCATCGAACCTTGGCAGCGACCTGATCTGGCTGTTCCAGTTCGGCACCTATGAGTTGTTTACCGTCGAAGACCTGACCCTGTTCATCAGCCTCGTCTTCATCGCGCTGGCCTGTATCCTGATGGGGGCCGGAGTGCCCACAACCGCGCTGTACATCATGCTGGTGTCAGTGGCGCAACCGGCGCTCGCACAGCTTGGCGTACCGCCCATCGCGTCGCATATGTTTGTGCTTTACTACGGCGTTGTGGCGGAAATCACGCCGCCTGTGTGCACCTCTGCCTATGCAGCGGCGGCGATTGCCAACTCCAACCCTTTCAGAACAGGGATCTCGGCCTTCACGCTGGGATTGGGCAAGGTGGTCGCGCCCATGGCCTTTGTCTATGCGCCGGTGTTGCTGTTTGTCTCATCCACAGGCTTCGATCTTTGGGAATTCACCTATACCGCAACCAGCTGTATTGCGGGGGTTATCGCGCTGTCGACGGCTGTCGTCGGGTACTGGCTGGCCCCGATGTCTGCTGTCTTCCGGGTTCTCATGGCGATTGCAGGGCTTGTCTTCATCGCCCCGTCGCTGTCGGCCGATCTGGTCGCCTTGATCATCGCGTCCCCTGCTGTCCTCAGTCAGATCATCGCCCGGCGAAGAACCAATGCCCCAGCATGAAAATGATGCGCCCGTCACGATTCTGGGCGCGGGTTTGGTTGGGCTATGCACAGCGCTATCGTTGCTTGAGCGGGGTAGAAAGGTTCGCCTGATTGATCGCGGGCCGCCCGGCCAGGAAACCTCGATGGGCAATGCCGGGATCATCTCGCCCTGGTCAATCGTGCCCCAGTCCATGCCGGGCACATGGAAACAAATCCCCCGCCTGTTATTGGGCCGGAACCGGCCACTGGCGGTAAGACCCATGACATGGCCACGGATGATCCCTTGGGGGCTGAGGTTTTTGCGCAACGGCACGCCTGAAAAAATGCACGAAGTGTCATCGCATATGCGCTATCTCTGTGAGCCGAGTATCGCGCTTTTCCGTGCGCATCTGGCAGGCTCGGGGGCTGAACATCTGATCCGCGACAGCTACTATATTCACGCATACCGCACGACGGACGGGGCCAACCCCGATGCGCTCGAATACAGGATCCGCCGCGACCACGGCGCGCAGATCGAACGGATCAGCGGGGGCGCCCTGCGGGATCTGGAACCCGATATTGCGCCCGAATTCCGGTCTGCGATCCTGATCAAGGGACAGGCACGCGCGCTGTCACCGGGCCGCATCGGTCAGGTGTTGGCCGAAAAGGTACTCGCTCAGGGCGGTGAAATCCTGCGCGCTGAAGCCAAAGAGCTGGTGCGCACGGACCGTGGCTGGTCCGTACTGTGCGATGGCGCGCGTTTTGAGTGCGAAACGCTGGTCATTTCTCTGGGCGTGTGGAGCCCGTCCCTGTTTCGCGCGATAGACATATCTATCCCTCTTTTGGCGGAACGCGGATATCATGTCGAGTTTGGCTCGCCGGAGGTCACGCTGAGCCACTCGGTCATGGATGTCACAACCAAGGTCGTTGCAAGCAGTATGGAGATGGGCCTCAGGGTCGCGGGGCAGGCGGAATTCGCCGATGTGGATGCACCACGAGATGAAACCCGCAAGGCAAAGCTGACCAACATAAGCCGCGGGATACTTCCCGGACTGCGCACCGAAAACTGCAGTTTCTGGATGGGCCGCCGCCCGTCTTTCCCGGACAGCCTGCCAGCAATCGGAGAAGTGACAGGCCAGCCCGGCCTGTTCTGCAACTTCGGACATTCGCATTACGGCCTGATGATGGCCCCAAAAAGCGGAGAGCTCGTTGCCGATCTCATCACACACCGCACCCCCAACCACGACGTATCTGCGTTCTCGATCGCGCGCTTCGGCTAGCGCGCCGTACTTTTCGGCGGCGCGGCGGCTGTGTCGTCTTTGGCCTGTCTTTGCGCCATGGTCATAAGCAGACCTGACATCACGATAACCGTGATCCCGACCCATGCGAGAAGGTTGGTTGCAGTCCCCCAAAGCAGGAAGGCCCAGAGGCTGGCAAAAATCAGGAAAGAGTATTCGAACACAGCCACCATAGCAGGGCTGCCAATACGGTAGGCTTGGGCAATCAGGGTCACGGCGATGACGGCACCCACGGCCTGAAACAGCGTCAACCACAAGAAGCGTGCCGATGGGACGGCCCAAGGGGCAGAGATGAAGGTGTCTCCCGGCCAGGTTGTGACGACCCCCAACATGATCAAACCGGCCAAACCGATGGTCAGGAAGATACCAATTGCGAGCGTGAGGGGGCTCTCATCTGCGCACCAATGGCGGGTCAGCATCATGCCCAGCCCATAGAAAAAACCGGCGGCCAGCGGCAGGAACGACAGTCCCGTCAGGGTTTCCAAATCAGGTTGCAGCAACATCAGCGCACCGGCAAAGCCCAGCACGACAGCGCATACACCTGTTCGCCCAAGGGATTGGCGAAACAGAAATACCGTCAACAGCGCCACCCAAAGCGGCGCACTGAACAGTCCCGCACCGGCCTGTGCAACGGGCAAGGCGCCAAGTGATGCAAAATAGATCAGCAGTCCGATAGAAACCGCCGCGCTGCGGCCGATCAAGCCCTTGAGGTTCACCGGACGCATTGAACGGCCGGTCATCCGGCCAACGATGACCAGCAAGGGAAGTGCAAACAGACTACGGAACAGCTGAAACTGCCATAAGCCCGCTTCCTCTGCCACAGAGGCCACGAAGTTGTCGGTCAGGCTCAGGATCGCCGATGCGGCGAGCGCCAAGCCCGCCGCGGTCATGTTCTGAGTGCCCTGCATGGGTTCAGGCGTGTTCATCCATGGCGGCCAGAACCTCGTCAATCGAACGGATCGCGCCATGTTGCAAGTATTCCATTGCATTAAGCGACGCCTGATGCGCAGCCAGACTGGAGCCCGCGACACAATCCTCGATCACGCGGCAGAAATAGTCGCCCTGGTGCCCATCAACAAAGGTGTAATGCACGCAGACATCCGTAAGCCCCCCGGTGAGCAGCAGGGTATCGACCTTGAGGCCGCGCAGCAAAATCTCCAGATCAGTACCGTAGAAGGCCGAATAGCGGCGTTTCTGGATTTTGTAGTCATTGGGCAGAATGCCCATCTGTTCCACAGCCAGATCCGTCAGAGGGTTGTTGTCCAGACAATGAATGTCTTCATCGCCATCGGTTTCGCGCCCCATGTCCACCAGATCAGCGCGGTGGATTTCCTGAATGAAAATCACCGGAACACCTACCGCGCGCGCCTTGTCGATTACAGTCCTGGTGCGGGCCATGCGTTCGGCATAGTCAGGCATATGGGCGATGGTGCGTTCCTCGTCCGGGATGGGTGCGAAGGTTGAACACTGAATGTCGATCACAATGAGGGCAGCACGCCCTTCAATCAGCTCGCGTTTGGTGTTGAGTATCTGGGTCATTGCTTTTGCCTTTCGGTCGTGGCTTTTGGCAGGGTCGCCTTGCGGCGATTATGGGGTTGCTACCGCAGGCTTCAGTGTATTTTTATCGGACGATCATAGATGGCTGGAATAGCGTGTCCGCGCGTATTTGGAAGCCAGAAAAATGAGAAACACGATAGCTGTGTAGAACACTATTGCGGCGGCAAGCCCTTCATAGGCCAGTTAATGGCGCCTATTCAGCCAGCGCCCGACGCCCGGAAGGTCCTGCAAGATTGCGGTGCTTGCGACGAGCTATTGTCAAATTTGGTGTCCAAGCGATCATCATGCGGCGGCCTGATCTGTG
>CAYGUB010000273.1:0-4378 GCA_964352845.1 uncultured Rhodobacterales bacterium
TTGGGCGAGATGGGCGCGGAGCAACTGCTGGGGATGGGCGACATGCTTTATATGGCGGGGGGCGCGAAGATCATCCGCTGTCATGGCCCGTTTGTGAGCGATGAGGAGGTCGAGGAGATCGTCAACCACCTCAAATCCTTCGGCCCGCCTGAATATATGTCGGGCGTGGTTGAGGGCCCGGATGATGAGAAATCCAGCGATATCGACATGGTCCTGGGGCTTGGCGGCAATACGGATGGCGAAGATGCGCTTTATGACACGGCCGTTCAGATCGTGATCAAGGACCGCAAATGCTCCACCTCCTATATCCAGCGCAAACTGGCGATCGGCTATAACAAGGCCGCGCGGCTTGTCGAGCAGATGGAAGAGAACGGTCTCGTCTCCCCCGCCAACCATGTCGGCAAGCGCGAAGTCCTGGTGCCGGAGCAGCAGTAACGCTCGGGCAGTGAAGCTCAGATCGCTTTACGGGCCTTCAGGGCGGCGCTGATCGTGCCGTCATCAAGGTAGTCCAACTCCCCACCGATGGGCACGCCTTGCGCCAGCGAGGTCACGGCAATCGCGCGCGCCTCAAGCTGGTCGGCAATATAATGCGCGGTGGTCTGCCCTTCGATTGTGGCATTGAGCGCGAGGATCACCTCTGTGATCTCCTCAGTGACAACACGGTCGACAAGCTGCGGGATGCGCAGCTCTTCGGGGCCAATGGAATCGAGCGCTGAAAGCGCGCCGCCCAGCACATGGTAGCGGCCCTTGAACATGCCCGCACGCTCCATCGCCCAAAGATCGGCCACATCCTCAACGACGCAGATCTCACCGTTGGAGCGTCTGCCATCATCGCAGATGGCGCAGATATCCCGGGTGCCGATATTGCCGCAATTGAGACATTCGCGCGCCGTGGCCGCCACCTGCCCCAGCGCATCGGCCAGCGGTTGCATCAGCAGGCCACGCTTCTTGATCATCTGCAACACCGCGCGCCGGGCCGAGCGGGGCCCAAGCCCCGGCAGCCGCGCCATCAGCGCGATCAGCTCGTCGATTTCCCTGGTGCTGCTCATGGATGCGCCCGCATGCTCAACGGCAAATGCCCGTCGGTATCAGAAGGGCAGCTTCATCCCGGGTGGCAGGCCCATGCCCTCGGTCAGTTTGCCCATCTCCGCCTGCGCCTTTTCCGCCGCTTTGGTCTGCGCGTCCTTGATGGCGGCAAGGATCAGATCCTCTACCACTTCCTTCTCGTCGGGCTGGAAGATCGACGGGTCAATATCAAGCCCCGTCAGAACACCCTTGGCGGTCGCCGTCGCCTTGACCAGCCCGGCACCGCTTTCGCCCGTGACGGTGATATTCTCCAGCCCTTCTTGCATCTCTGCCATCTTGGTCTGCATTTCCTGCGCTTTTTTCATCATCCCGGCCATATCGCCGAGCCCGCCCAGTCCCTTAAGCATCCTGTTCTCCTTTTTGTGGCGCTGAGATGCGCCGATAGTTTCAATCGGTCAGCCCCGAAAAATCTGAGCTGCCAGCTACACCACACCGGCTCCGGTTCCAAGCAGGTCAGTCATCCTCGAAAGGGTCCCACTCGTCTTCCACCTCGGGCAAGGCCTCGATTGCGGCCTCCTGCACCAATTCATCCGGCGTTACGACCTTTTCGATCCGGGCCTTGGGAAAGACTTTCAGCGCCGCCTGCACCATGGGATGTCGCGCGGCTTCTTCCTTGCGCGCCTGCTCATCGGCCTCGCGCTCCTGCGCGATAGTCGGGGCGCCACCTTCATTGACCAGCGTCACCGCCCAGCGGTTGCCGGTCCATTGCTGAAGCCTTGCGCCAAGCCGGGCGGCCAGATCGCGCGGCGCGTCATTTGTGGGTGTGAATTCGATCCGACCCGGCGCATAAGCCGCGAGCTTCACACAGCTCTCCACCTCGACCAGCAATTTCACGTCCCGATTGGCCCGGATTAAATCAACCACGCTCATGAAACTGGGGTAACGGGCCAGCGCATCCTCGGCGGCCACAGCCAGCGCGGTGGCAGCCCCGCCGGAAACCGCGCCAGCCTGCGTTGCCTGCACGGGCGCCGCGGCCTGCCCCGTCACCCCACCGCCCGAGCTGCCGGGCGCTGCGGCGGAAGGCGCGGGAGGCGGCGTCGATTGCAGCTTGCGCACAAGTTCTTCGGGCGAGGGCAGATCGGCCATATGGGTCAGCCGGATCACCGCCATCTCGGCGGCCATCATTGCGTTGGGCGAGGCTGCGACCTCTTCCAGCGCCTTGAGAAGCAACTGCCACATCCGCGTCATGGCCCGCATCGGCAAAGTCTCGGCCATGGCTATGCCGCGGGATCGCTCATCCGGTCCGACGGTCGGGTCCTGTGCGGCCTCGGGTGTGATCTTGATGACCGACACCCAATGCGTAATCTCGGCCAGATCACGCAGTACGGCCATCGGATCAGCCCCATCTGCGTATTGCGACGAGAGCTCGTGCAAGGCGCCCGCCGCATCCCCCTTCATGATCAGATCAAACAGGTCGAGCACCCGCCCGCGATCCGCCAGGCCCAGCATAGCGCGGATCTGATCGGCTGTGGTTTCTCCCGCACCATGGCTGATCGCCTGATCCAGAAGCGATGTCGCGTCGCGGGCAGAGCCCTCGGAGGCCCGGGTGATCAGTGCCAGCGCCTCATCCGAGATCGCGGCCCCCTCACCCTTGGCGATTTTTTGCAAAAGCGCGATCATTACCTCCGGCTCGATCCGCCGCAGATCAAAGCGCTGACACCGCGACAGAACGGTCACGGGCACTTTGCGAATCTCTGTGGTTGCGAAGATGAATTTCACATGTTCGGGCGGCTCTTCCAGCGTCTTCAACAATGCGTTGAACGCAGAGTTGGACAGCATGTGGACCTCGTCGATGATATAGATCTTGTAGCGCGCGGAGGCGGGCGCATAGTGCACACTGTCGAGCACATTGTTGCGGATATCGTCGATCTTGGTCTGCGACGCGCCGTCCATCTCGATCACGTCAACATGCTGGCCCTGCATGATGCTGACGCAATGCTCGCAGGCTCCGCAAGGCTCGGTCGTGGGCTTGCCGCCCCCGTCAGGCCCGATGCAATTCATCCCCTTGGCGATGATCCGGGCCGTCGTCGTCTTGCCGGTGCCGCGAATGCCCGTCATGATAAAAGCCTGCGCGATCCGGTCCGTCTCGAACGCGTTTTTGAGGGTGCGCACCATCGCGTCCTGACCGACCAGATCGGCAAAGGTCTCCGGCCGGTATTTCCGGGCAAGAACGCGGTAGGGTTCGGGGTCGGTCATGCATGTTCCCTGAGTCGCTATTGGCCTGACGGTACGTGGCAGGTCACGCAAGGTCCACTAGAGACTCCACAAGATCGCACCGGTCGAGACGGCACCAAAAGTCATAATCGCAGCAAGCGCGGTATAGGCTCGGGTCGGCTGAACATTTGCATTCGTGTCGCTCAATTCATCGAAAGTCTGCTTTGCCTTCGCGCGCGCCAGCCAGAAGATAATGATGGCCGCGAGCAGAAATATCGTCGCGACAAGTTTCGCAGCCCAGGTCGGCTCGAAAGAGCCGAAGACGGCCTTCATCCCAAGTGCAACACCGATTGCTCCCAATCCAGTGCCCATCCAACTGGAAAACGAGCGCTCATTTGCCATCAGCGTCCGGTCCTCGGCCCAGTCCGTACGCCGTTTCGCGTGCTCGTCACGGGCCATTTCGCCGCTGTCGTTGCCTGCCATGCTCAGCACTCCACCAAAAAAGGCAGCCCCGGATACGGTGGCTGCCCTTGGTTCAAGGTGAGAGGCTGGACATCGACCCAAGTGGGGCTCGTTGTGGCTGCTTCCTTCCGGATCTGACCAGGTTGGCGAGGCACTTGCCCGCGCCAACCTCTCGACGCGAGATATAGTCACTGACTGCACGATTTGCAACGGTATTTGCCAAGCCGGTTGCTCCGTGCCAGAAGATGACAAACAGGGGCAGGCAATGAAACATGCACAAACGGTGACCTTCGGCGGGTCGGGTCTTGATCGGGCTGCGGAACTGCGCGCCGACCCGGCAAAGCTGAATGCGCTGCTGGGACAAAGCGACAGCGGCGTTCTGGCGATCTGGCGCGGCAAGCCGCTGGTGCTCGATGATGCGGGCGCCTGGCTTCCGCGCGATCATGCCGTGTTTGCCCATGCCGATGAGCCCGCGATTTTTCTGGGCCTTGATGATGGCAAGCCGCGATTTGCCCGCGACATATCCGGATGGGAACCCGAAGAGGAGGTCGATACGCTCGGCGCGTTCTTCGATCCCTCGGAACAACGACATCCCGCCTGCGACGGTGGCGAGCGGTTTGTCGAGCTGCGCGGCGTGATGACGCGGCTGTCACCGCGCGAGGCAGAGCTGCTGGCC
>CAYGUB010000274.1:0-4365 GCA_964352845.1 uncultured Rhodobacterales bacterium
ATCTTGACGGGCGTCTCCCGCAGGCTTTGCCGCCGACAATCTATGCGCAATACGGCGACTGGCCCATGCGGGCTCTTGTGGCGGGATTACTCGTGCTGGTGCTTGCGATAGGCGCCATGCGTCACAGTGATTGACCTTTCGGGAACAAGTCGCTAGGCCCCCTCCATTGCTGCCACAACGGCTTCCTGACGTGGCGATCATATTGATATCGGAGCACCATCACATGGCACGTAATAATTACCTGTTTACGTCGGAATCGGTCTCGGAAGGCCATCCCGACAAGGTCTGCGATCGCATCTCGGACGCGGTTCTGGACGCATTTTTGTCTGAAGAGCCAGAGGCACGCGTCGCCTGTGAGACATTCGCCACCTCCGGTATGGTTGTCGTGGGCGGTGAGGTCGGGTTGTCTGACAAGGACCGGCTGGCCACTTTCATGGGCCGGATCGGCGAGATCGCCCGCGATTGCATCCGCGATATCGGGTATGAGCAAGAGCAGTTCCACTGGAATACCTGCCGGGTCCTGAACTTCCTGCATGAGCAATCGGCGCATATTGCGAAAGGTGTTGATTCCTCGGAGAACAAGGATGAGGGCGCCGGCGATCAGGGAATTATGTTCGGCTATGCGGTCGACGAGACCCCAGAGCTGATGCCGGCACCGATCCAGTATTCGCATGCGATCCTGCGCCGCCTGGCGGAGGTGCGCAAATCCGGCGCCGAGCCCGCTTTGCGCCCGGATGCGAAATCCCAGCTGACGCTGCGCTATGTGGATGGCAGGCCTGTTGAGGTGACCTCGATCGTCCTGTCGACCCAGCATGAGAGCGAAGATCAGTCCAGCGACGATATCCGCGCCATTGTCGAGCCTCATATTCTGGCAGTTCTGCCTCAGGATTGGGTGACACCCCAGACCAAATGGCATGTGAATCCCACCGGAACTTTCGTGATTGGCGGGCCGGATGGCGATGCCGGACTTACGGGGCGCAAGATCATTGTGGACACGTATGGCGGTGCGGCGCCGCATGGGGGCGGTGCATTCTCGGGCAAGGATCCGACGAAGGTTGACCGCTCCGCCGCCTATGCGGCGCGCTATCTTGCGAAAAATGTTGTTGCCGCCGGTCTGGCCGGGCGCTGCACCATCCAGCTGTCCTATGCGATTGGCGTGTCGCAGCCTCTGTCGATTTATTGCGACACGCATGGCACCGGGCAGGTCGAGGACGCGGCAATCGAGACAGCTGTTGCTGAGCTCATGGACCTGTCCCCACGCGGCATCCGCCAGCATCTCGGGCTGAACAAGCCGATCTACCAGCGCACGGCGGCCTATGGTCATTTTGGCCGTGAGCCCGATGCTGATGGTGGTTTTTCATGGGAAGCGACCGATCTGGTCGAGGCTCTGAAAAAGGCCGTCTGAGCGGCGCGGCGCGGACATGGTCGAGCGTGAATGGCGTAATTTCTACGGCCGGTTGAAGGGCAAGGCGCTCCATCCGGCCCAACAGCGCTATTTGGCCGAAGACCTGCCAGCGCTGCGCCTTGACGGTGTGAGTTGGGAGGAAAACCCTGACCGGGTGGCGCTTGATCTGGCCGCGCGGTTGGATGGCAGGCCGGTATGGCTGGAAATCGGATTTGGCAGTGGGGAGCATCTGGTCCATCAGGCGCAAGCCTATCCAGAGCGGGGATTTATCGGCTGTGAGCCTTACATAAACGGCGTGGCCACGTTACTGGGCAAGATCCGCAAGGCGGGGCTGAGCAATATCGCAGTCCATCCCGGAGATGCGCGCGATCTGTTTGATGTCTTGCCTGATCGGTCAATCTCGGGGGCGTATCTGCTCTATCCCGACCCCTGGCCCAAGGCGCGCCATCACCGGCGGCGGTTTGTGACGCCGGAGCATCTCGTGCCGCTGGCCGCAGCCTTGCAGCCCGGAGCGCCCTTTCGGGTGGCCACAGATATCCCGGACTATGTGCGGCAAACGCTGGAGGAGGTTCCCAAAGCCGGGTTTGAGTGGCTGGCCGAGGCGCCCGGGGATTGGCGCGTGGCCTGGGAGGGCTGGCTGCCGACACGCTATGAGCGCAAGGCGCTGCGCGAAGGGCGCAAGCCGCATTATCTGAGCTTTCGTCGCAACTGATTTGATCCGGGTTTGAACTGGCGCGGCTTGACCTGAAGGAGCGCCTGCGGCGCGCATGATGTTTTGCGCGTGGCTGCGCACGCGCGTTTGCCCGGAGGCGGGGTATTCGCCTCTGGCAAGCTCAATCGCCATGGACGCTTGGACCTGCGCGATGTAACAGGCGGGCGAAGGCAGATTATTGAGAGAAATGCGATGTCCGCGCACGGTGTTCCGATTCCCATGACCTCCCGCAAAAGCACTGGCCTGCGAGGCCAGGCTGAGGTGCCGGGTGACAAATCCATTTCGCACAGGTCGCTGATCCTGGGTGCGCTTTGTGTAGGCGAGACGCGTATCTGTGGCCTTTTGGAGGGGCAGGATGTTCTTGATACCGGGCGCGCGATGACGGCTTTCGGGGCCGACGTTGTCCCGCATGGGGGTGGCGATTGGTCGGTTCACGGTGTTGGCATTGGCGGATTTGCCGAGCCTGATCAGGTGATCGATTGTGGCAATTCGGGCACCGGGGTGCGCCTGATCATGGGGGCTGCGGCGACCTGCCCGATCTCTGTGACCTATACTGGCGATGCGTCTTTGAACAGTCGGCCGATGGGGCGTATCACCGATCCTTTGGCGCTGTTTGGGGCGCGGGCCTTTGGGCGCTCTGGCGGGCGGCTGCCTTTGACGATCCTTGGCGCGGCGGAGCCCGTGGCGGCGCAATATAGCGTACCGATGCCCTCGGCTCAGGTAAAGTCTGCGGTGCTTTTGGCGGGGTTGAATGCCCCGGGGGAGACGGTCGTGACAGAGGCGGAGGCCACGCGAGATCATACCGAGCGGATGCTGAGCGGCTTCGGCGCGGATGTGTCGGTGGAGCAGAGCGCGGCCGGGCGGGTGATCACCCTCAAAGGGCAGCCGGAATTGAAGCCGCAAGATATTGTTGTGCCGCGCGACCCGAGCTCGGCTGCGTTTCCGGTCTGCGCGGCGCTTATCGTGGAGGGTTCGGACGTGCTTGTGCCGGGGATCGGGCTGAACCCGACGCGGGCGGGCCTGTTTACCACCCTGCGGGAGATGGGCGCTGATCTGAGCTATGAGAATGAGCGGATCGAAGGCGGTGAGCCTGTGGCCGATCTGCGTGCGCGGTTCTCGGCGCTGAAAGGCATCGAGGTGCCGCCGGAGCGGGCGGCCTCGATGATTGACGAGTTCCCGATCCTTTCTGTCGTGGCGAGTTTCGCGCAAGGCAAGACCGTGATGCACGGCGTCAAGGAGCTGCGCGTGAAGGAGAGCGACCGGATCGCGGCCATGGCCGAAGGGTTGCGGGCCAATGGGGTCACCGTCGAGGATGCGGAAGATGTGATGACCGTCCACGGGATGGAGGCCGTTCCAGGCGGTGCAACGTGCCGCAGCTTCCTCGATCACCGGATTGCCATGTCCTTTATGGTGCTGGGCATGGCCAGCACCGCGCCTGTTTCCATCGATGATGGCGGGCCGATCGCGACGTCGTTTCCGATCTTCGAGACGCTGATGAACGGGCTTGGGGCATCTGTTGAGAGGAGCAACCGGTGACGGGGGGATGTCTTTGCGGGGCTGTCGGTTTTGAGGTGACAGGTCCCTTGCGCCCGGTGATCGCGTGCCATTGCACGCAATGTCGCAAAACCAGCGGGCATCATGTGGCGGCGACGGCTGCGGCGCGGGATGATGTGGCGGTCACGGGTGAGGTGACGTGGTATCGATTGTCTCCCGACGCGCGACGAGGGTTTTGTGGCACATGTGGTTCTCCGCTGTTCTGGGACGGGCCGGGCACGCATCTGTCGATCTTCGCGGGCGCGTCGAACGGGCCGGATGTGCCGAAACTCGCAGGCCACATCTTTTGCGCCGATAAGGGTGGCTATTACGAGATTACGGACGGCCTGCCCCGCGCCGACGCCGATGATCCGGATCTGACCACACAGGTCGCGCCTTGAGCTTCACGGTTGCAATCGACGGGCCTGCGGCGGCGGGCAAGGGGACGATCTCGAAGCGGGTCGCAGCGCATTTCGGGTTATCGCATCTCGACACCGGGCTTTTATATCGCGCGACCGGGGCGCGGGTTCTTGCGGGTGAAGATCCGATCAAGGCGGCGGAGTTCCTGCGCGAGGGCGATCTGGAACGCGACGATCTGCGCACCAGCGAGGTTGCGGACGCCGCATCGAAAGTCGCCGCCATCGCCGAGGTTCGCGCCGCTCTGGTCCAGTTTCAGCGCGATTTTGCGCAGCGCGAGGGCGGGGCGGTGCTGGAC
>CAYGUB010000275.1:0-4359 GCA_964352845.1 uncultured Rhodobacterales bacterium
AAAGGCCACAGACAACTGTGCTTGTCTCGCCCGGCCAGAGGCTGCGCGTCAGCGGGCTTGTGGGCGATGAGGGTGAGAAACCTGCAGCCGCCCTGGCCGGGAAACGTCACATCCTGCGCATGCCGCATTCGGGCTTCACCTATTACCAGTTTCACTGCGGCAAGCCCACGACCGTCAGTGTCGAAGGGCTCTGGTTCAAAACAGCACCCTGAAATCCGTCCCACTTATTGCCGCGCTGCCGAGCCTCACCTATAAGCGGCCAAGCCAATGAGGGGACACAATGACGTTTCGCGCGCAACATCTGCTTGGGATCGAACATCTCGCCCCCGATGAGATCACCGCGTTGCTCGATCTGGCCGATCAATATGTGGCGCTGAACCGCGGCGACCGGAAACATTCCGAAACGCTTGCGGGCCTGACCCAAATCAACATGTTCTTCGAGGCCTCCACCCGGACACAGGCCAGTTTCGAGCTTGCCGGCAAACGTCTCGGCGCGGATGTCATGAACATGGCGATGCAGGCCTCCTCTCTGAAAAAAGGGGAGACGCTGATCGACACGGCGCTGACGCTCAACGCGATGCATCCCGATCTTCTCGTGGTGCGCCATCCAAATTCCGGCGCGGTCAATCTGCTGGCAGAGAAGGTGAACTGCGCCGTGCTCAATGCCGGTGACGGGCGGCACGAGCATCCGACACAAGCGCTTCTGGACGCGCTGACGATCCGCCGCGCCAAGGGCCGCCTTCACCGGCTCAGCGTCGCGATTTGCGGCGATATTGCCCATAGCCGGGTCGCGCGCTCCAACATTCTGTTGCTGGGCAAGATGGAAAACCGCGTGCGCCTGATCGGCCCCGCCACGCTGATGCCCAGCCAGATCGACCAGTTCGGCGTGGAAGTGTTCGAAGATATGCGCGAGGGGCTCAAAGGGGTCGATGTGGTGATGATGCTGCGCCTCCAGCGTGAGCGGATGGATGGCGGCTTCATCCCGTCCGAGCGTGAATATTACCACCGCTACGGGCTCGACCCGGAAAAGCTCAGCCATGCAAAATCCGATGCGATCGTGATGCATCCCGGCCCGATGAACCGGGGGGTCGAGATCGACGGCATTCTGGCCGATGACATCAACCGCTCGGTCATTCAGGAACAGGTGGAGATGGGCGTCGCCGTAAGGATGGCTGCGATGGATCTTTTGATGCGCGCCCGCCGCGCCAGACCGCGTGAGGTCATGGTATGAGCGCGCACCGCCCTGAACGGCAGGACCACCCCGGCCACCTTGTCGCAGTCAGCTTCTGTTTCCAACTTCTGGCAGGCCCGCGGCAGCTCTACTCCGCGATGCGACACATCCAACAAAATCAGGTGGCCACGCAATGAACGAGCCAAAAGACCCCAGAATGTCCGGCCGCGTGGCAACGATCGTGCTGCTTGTGATCTTCCTTTTCACCGGACTGCTCGTCTGGTTTGCAGGTTAGAGATGGACACCCTTCTTCATAACGCGCATCTGGTCGACCCCGAAGCAGGCACCGTGACCCCGGGCGGTGTTGTGCTGCGCGACGGCATCATTGCCAAGATCTTCGACGGGCAAGGACCCCAGGACGCTGCCACCGTGGTCGATTGCAAAGGTCAATATCTGGCGCCGGGCATCGTCGATATCGGCGTGAAGGTCTGCGAGCCCGGAGAGCGGCATAAGGAGAGTTTCCGCACCGCCGGGCTGGCGGCTGCGGCAGGTGGCGTGACGACAATGGTCACCCGGCCCGACACGATCCCCACGGTCGATACACCCGAGACGCTGGAATTTGCAATGCGGCGCGGGGCTGAGATGGCGCCCGTACGTATCGCGCCCATGGCGTCGCTGACCAAGGAACGCGCCGGGCGCGAGATGGTTGAGATGGGGTTTTTGATGGATGCGGGCGCTGTGGCCTTTTCGGATGGTGACCGGGTCGTGACAAACACCAAGGTGGCCGTCCGGGCGATGACCTATGCGCGCTCGCTGGGGGCGTTGGTGATCGGCCATCCGCAGGAGCCGGTGCTGAGCCATCAGGCGGCCGTGACCTCTGGCAAATTCGCCTCGCTGCGCGGGCTGCCTGCGGTCTCTCCCATGGCCGAGCGGATGGGGCTGGAGCGTGATCTGGCGCTCGCCCAGATGACCGGCGTGCGCTACCATGCCGACCAGATCTCCACCGCCGCCGCCCTGCCCGCTTTGGAACGCGCCAAGGCAGATGGGCTCGATGTCACCGCAGGTGTCTCCATCCATCATCTGACACTAAACGAGCTGGATGTCGGTGAATATCGCACCTTCTTCAAGGTCAAGCCGCCCCTGCGCAGCGAGGATGACCGGCTGGCAATGGTCGAGGCGGTGGCCTCGGGGCTGATCGACGTGATTTCATCGATGCACACGCCACAGGATGAGGAAAGCAAGCGACTGCCCTTTGAGGAGGCAGCCTCGGGCGCCGTTGCGCTGGAAAGCCTGCTGCCTGCAGCCCTGCGGTTGTATCATGCGAAGATGCTCGACCTGCCGGGCCTGTTTCGTGCCCTGTCGCTGAACCCGGCCAGGCGGCTGGGCCTGCCTGCGGGGCGGCTGGCCGTGGGCGCGCCTGCTGATCTGGTGCTGTTCAACCCCAACACGCCGTTCATTCTCGACCGTTTCGCGCTTCGGTCAAAATCCAAAAACACGCCCTTTGATGGCCAGCGGATGCAGGGCAAGGTCCTGCGCAGTTTCGTGGGAGGCCGCGAGGTGTTCGCAGCATGATGCCAGAGCTTGTCACAGCCCCCGCAAGCCTCGCCCTGTTGGCCATAGTGGCCTATATGGTCGGCGCAGTCCCCTTTGGCATCGTAATCACGCGGCTCTTCGGGCTTGGCGATCTGCGACAGATCGGATCGGGCAATATCGGGGCCACGAATGTCCTGCGCACCGGTAACAAGCTGGCGGCTTTCCTGACGCTGATCCTTGATGCGGGCAAAGGCGCCTTGATGGTGCTGGCTGCATCGGCAATTTTTGCGGTTGATGATGCGCGACAACTGGCAGGGTTCAGCGCCTTTCTGGGCCACGTCTTCCCCGTCTGGCTGCGGTTCAAGGGCGGCAAAGGGGTGGCAACCTATCTTGGCACACTGATCGCCCTGTCCTTCTGGGTCGGGGCTGCGGCGTGCCTGACATGGCTGGTCTTTGCGGCGTTGTTCCGCATCTCTTCGCTGGCGGCACTGGCTGCGGCCCTTGCGGTACCGATCTGGCTGCAGCTTCTGGGCGCGGGCAACATGACCGTGCTGGCGCTGGCATTGGGCGCGCTGGTCTGGATGCGGCATAAAGACAATATCGGGCGCGTTCTCAACGGCTCCGAGCCAAGGATCGGCAAGAAAAGCTAGAGCGTCATGCGAAAGAGCCTCAATCACGCAACACGACCCGAAATCAAAGGCTTTGAGCGCGTTGCGTGATGGTTCAGGTATGTCGTCACACGCTATAGCCGCGCCTAATAGGAATACTCCGCATAGACGCGTTTGAGATCACCGCCCCATGGCCCGTGATATTGCTCCAGAAGCTCGTCAGCCGGGGATTTGCCGCTTTCGACCGTTTCCTTCACCGCATTGAGAAAATGCGTCTCGTCGGGCACCAGACCGCCCGCCCCCGGCTTGGCCCGCGCTTTCAGCCCGGCCTCGGAAATCGCCACTGCCTCGCGCGCAAGATCAAGCATCGACACGCCGCCGACATTCGCCTGCAACCCCTCAACCGAGGCCGCAACCCGCAGGTTTTGGCGCTGCTCGGCATCAAAGCCCTTCACCAGATCCCAGGCCGCATCAAGCGCGCCCTGATCATACATCAACCCCACCCAGAAGGCAGGCAGCGCGCAAAGCCTGCGCCACGGTCCACCATCGGCGCCGCGCATTTCGATGAATTGCTTCATGCGGGCCTCGGGGAACAGGGTCGTGAGGTGATCGGCCCAATCACTGAGCCGGGGTCTCTCCCCCGGGAGGGCTGGCAGCTCTCCTTTCATGAAATCGCGGAAGGACTGGCCCAAAGCGTCGATATATTCGCCATCCCTGTAGACAAAATACATCGGCACATCGAGCGCATATTGCACCCATGCCTCGAACCCGAACCCGTCCTCAAAGACGAAAGGCAGCATGCCAGTGCGCGCATCATCAAGGCCGCGCCAAATCCGTGACCGCCAGCTTTTATGGCCGTTCAGCTTGCCCTCAAAGAAGGGCGAATTGGCAAAGAGCGCCGTCGCCACGGGCTGCATCGCAAAGGCCACGCGCATCTTCTGGATCATATCGGCCTCGGAGGCAAAATCGAGATTGACCTGAACCGTGCAGGTCCGCCGCATCATCTGGCGGCCATGCGTGCCAACCTTTTGCATATAGGCATCCATC
>CAYGUB010000276.1:0-4358 GCA_964352845.1 uncultured Rhodobacterales bacterium
TGGCGAGCGGAGCAAGGGCGATATCGTTATCGGGCTGAAGACGGATGTGACCAAGCAAGCGCGCGAGAGAGGCCTGTTTGCGCCGGTTGGGCAGGACTCCACTGATCTGACGCTGCCGATTGACTGGACCGACGAGGTGTTCGTGCCGTTCAACTGGGGCCACACTGCATTTATCTATGACAATACCAAAATCACGGACGCGCCGAGCTCTTTTGAAGAGCTTTTGAATGCGCCGGATGATCTCAAGATCGTTGTGCAGGATCCGCGCAGCTCGATCTCCGGGCTGGCATTGATGCTTTGGATCAAGTCGGTTTACGGCGATGAAGCCCAAGGCGCTTTCGAGCGGCTTGCGCCCAAGGTGCTGACGGTCACGAAGGGCTGGTCGGAAAGCTACGGCATGTTCACCGATGGCGAGGCTGATATGGTGCTCAGCTACACGACCTCGCCCGCCTATCACATTATCGCGGAGGAGGATGAGACCAAGTCAGCCGCGATCTTTGACGAAGGTCACTATTTCATGACCGAGCTGGTCGCCAAGACCACGGTGACGCAGCAGCCGGAACTTGCCTCTGCCTTCATGGATTTCGTGCTGTCGGAGACCTTTCAGCAGATGATCCCCACCGCCAACTGGTCCTTCCCCGCAAAGCTGGACCCGTCGAAACTGCCCGAGGGGTTTGCGAAGCTGGAGCTGCCGAAAAAAGCGCTTTTCTATTCGGAAGAGCAGGCCGCAGCGCTGCGCGACGAGACGCTTGAGGAATGGCTGACCGCCTTCTCAAAATAGACGGGTTTGCCCTGGGGGGCGGGTTCGTCGCAGCGCTTTTGCTGTTTGTCAGCCTTGGAACCCTTGGTGCGGTGTTAACCCGCGCCGAAGGTTTTTCGCAGCTGAGCCCGCGCGACTGGGCGGCTGTCATCTTCACCGTCAAACAGGCCTTTCTGTCCGCCCTGTTCAGTGTCTTGCTGGCTGTTCCAGTGGCCCGCGCGCTTGCCCGGCGCTCTTTCCCGGGTCGCGCGGCGCTGATCACCTTGCTGGGCGCGCCGTTTATTCTGCCGGTCATCGTGGCGATCCTTGGCCTGTTGGCGGTGTTTGGGCGGAGCGGTCTGTTGAATTCGGCGCTTTCATCGATCGGGCTGGAGCCTGTGTCGATCTATGGCCAGCATGGGGTGATCATCGCGCATGTGTTTTTCAACCTGCCGCTGGCGACGCGCCTGATCCTGCAGGGCTGGCTGAGCGTCCCGGCCGAGCGGTTCCGCCTTGCGGCCTCGCTGGGCATGTCGGGCAGCGATATCTTCCGCCATATCGAGATGCCTGTGCTGCGCCAGATTGTGCCGGGTTGTTTCATGGTGATCTTCATGATCTGCACCACGAGCTTCGCGGTCGCCCTGACGCTGGGCGGCGGGCCGCGCGCCACGACGATCGAGCTTGCAATCTATCAGGCCTTCAAATTCGATTTCGACCTGTCCAAGGCCGCACTTTTATCGGTGCTGCAATTCGGGATTTGCGCGCTGATCGCAATCGGCGCGTTCTGGTCTGCGGTGCCTCAGGCCTCGGGCGCCGGGCTGGACGGGGTGGTGACGCGCTGGGATGGCTCGCGCGGGTTGGATGCGTTTTGGATCATACTCGCGGCGGTGTTCCTGCTGCTGCCGCTTGGTTTGATCGTCTTGCGCGGCCTGCCCTTCGTGGCGGAGCTGCCGGCGAGTATTCTGGCAGCGGCGTGGCGGTCGATCTGGGTTGCCGTCTGCTCGGCGATTTTGGCGGCACTGTTGAGCTTGCTGCTGGCGCTGGGTGCAAAGCGGGTGCGCAGCCGCGCCGTGTCGCGCTTGTTCGAGACGGTGGGATATCTGGCCATCGCCGCCTCGCCTTTGGTGATCGGCACGGGGCTGTTTTTGCTGGTCTATCGCTGGGCCGATCCTGTGGCCCTGGCGCTGCCTGTTACCATTGCGGTCAATGCGGTGATGAGCGTGCCCTTTGCATTGCGCGCGGTCCTGCCTGCTCTGGACGATATTGCGCGGGATTACGGGCGGCTTTCATGCTCTCTGGGCCTTGAGGGCTGGGCATGGCTTCGCATCGTGGCGTTGCCGCGACTGATGCGGCCACTGGGCTTTGCGGCCGGGTTGGCTGCAGCCTTGTCGATGGGCGATCTGGGCGTGATTGCGCTGTTTGCCGACCCGGAAAGCGCCACCTTGCCGCTGGAGATGTACCGTCTGATGGAGGCCTACCGGCTGGATCAGGCCTATGGTGCGGCGCTGGTGTTATTGGCGCTGAGCCTCGCGCTGTTTTATGTCTTTGATCGCGGGGGGCGGGTCGATGTTGACGGTTGAGAAGGTCACGATCAGGCAAGGCGCGTTTGAATTGCGCGCGGATCTGGCGATTGCGCCGGACAGGTTGACTGCGGTGATCGGCCCCTCCGGCGCGGGCAAGTCGACCTTGCTGGGACTGGCGGCGGGTTTCATCACGCCCGAGACCGGCAGGGTCTTGATCGGCGGGGTTGATGTCAGCCACGCGGCCCCGGGCGAGCGACCGGTCTCTATCGTGTTTCAGGACAGCAATCTTTTCCCCCATCTCAGTGTTGAGGCGAATGTGGGACTGGGTATCAGGCCCTCCTTGCGATTGACGGGGGCTGAAAAGGCGCGGGTGACGGATGCGATAAACTGGGTCGGGCTGAGCGGGATGGAGAGGCGCAAGCCCGCGGCCCTGTCAGGCGGGCAGCAAAGCCGCGTGGCGCTGGCCCGCGTTCTGCTGAGGGATACGGGGCTCGTTTTGCTTGATGAGCCCTTCGCAGCGCTTGGGCCCGCCCTGAAGGAAGAGATGCTGGGTCTGGTCGCGCGGATCATGTCAGAGCATGGGCGCACGATCGTGATGGTCACGCATGACGCGCGCGATGCAGAACGCCATGCAGACGAGGTGGTGCTGGTGGCAGGCGGTCAGGCGCATCCGCCGGTGGAGACCAGGGCCCTGTTCGCCCACCCGCCGCAGGCATTGCGCGCCTATCTCGGCACCTGATCGGTGGTATGACCGGAGAGCATGACCCGGGGGCATAACGGGAGGGCATGAAAAAAGCGCCGGAGAGATCCCCGGCGCTTTGTCATTTTGGTTCCCTGGATGCAGGGCTATTCCTGCTCCTTGCCTTTGGCAGATGCCCAGAGACGTTTATTGGTCAGGTAGAGAAGCACCGTCAGAAGCGACAGGAACAGGACGGCAACGAAGCCTGTCTGTTTGCGCGCCATCATCTTGGGCTCGGCTGTCCACATCAGGAAGGCCGCGAGATCCTCTGCCTGACTCTCAAGGCTGTTGGAATGCCCGTCATCGAATTCCACATCTTCGCCATAGAGCGGTGGCGCCATGGAAATCCAGCCGCCGGGGAAGGCCTTGTTCTCATAGAGGATAACACCGGCTTCTTCCTTTTCCTCACCGGTATAGCCCGTGAGCAGCGAGTAGATATATTCCGCGCCGCCCATGCCTTGTACGAACTGGTTGATCCCCAGACCGTAGGGTCCGTGGAAGCCCGCGCGGGCCTTGGCCATCAGCGACAGGTCCGGGCCGTAGCCGTTGCCATCGGTCTCCATGCGCGGGAAATGGTCGGCGGGCGTGAGCGCGCGGAACTCGTCATTGACGGCATCATAGAGGTCGAGGTTGGACGCCTCATCATTGATCGGGAATTCGGCAACATAGGCTTTCATCTGATCTTCGGGCAATGCCGGGCCGCCTTCGTCGGACAGCGTGCGCATCGGTACGAATTTCAGACCGTGACAGCTGGAGCATACCTCGGTGAAGACCTTGAGCCCGCGTTGCAGTTGGTTCTGGTCATAGGTTCCGAAGGGCCCTTCGAAGGAGAAGGTGATATCCTCCACCTCGCCCGCACCCCCGGCGGCATAGGCGCCAGAGCTCAGGCCAGTGGCCAGAAGGGCGGAGAGAGCAAGTTTCTTAATCATCAGTCTGTCCTCTCACTCGGCCGGGCTGGCAGCGGGTGTCGCGCCGCTTGTGGTGGATGATTTCGGATAATGCGCGGCAAAATCCTCTTCGATCGTCGCGGGCCGCAGGTTCGGTTTCTCGATCACGCCCAGAAGCGGCAGGATCACGAGGAAGTAGGCAAACCAGTAGATCGTGCCCAGAAGCGAAATCAGCGGGACCAGACCTTCGGCTGGCATCGCACCGGCCCACATCAGGATGAAGAAGTCGACGACCAGCAGCGCAAACCACCATTTGAACATCGGGCGGTAGCGGCCCGAGCGTACGGAGGATGTGTCGAGCCACGGCGCCAGCGCCATGACAGCAATCGCACCGAACATGGCGACAACTCCGAGGAACTTCGCGTCGAAGAACAGGAAGTCGAAGGTGATGGCGCGCAGGATCGCGTAGA
>CAYGUB010000277.1:0-4349 GCA_964352845.1 uncultured Rhodobacterales bacterium
GCGCTGCTGATATCTGTCCCGACCACGATGTCGCGGGATTGTTGTGTGCCTTGGCGGGTGGGCTCAAACGGCGGGATGATCCGGAATTCATAGGCCAAAACCGACGGATCATCGGTGTCGACTGCCACAAGCTCGGCCTTCCAGAAGCCCTGTCTGGGCGGCAAGCCAACCGCGCGGATGATGGCGCCTTCGGGCGTGGGGTCGACCTGAAGCGATATGACCTGAGAGATCAGCGGGCGCGGGTCCTCTTGAAGCCCGGGCTCTGCGGTCAGAGGTTCTTCGACCTGGTCGCGCCCGAACCAGTTGAACGGGTTGACGCGTGACTCGCGAATGGTGGCGCAGGCAGACAGCGTCATCGCTGCCGTCACCAGTACCAATATGGATCGTCTCATGCCCGCACCCGCTTGAATTATCACCCTGAACCCAGAGCCTGAGCCCAGAGGTAGACTATCGCGCTGCCGTTGAAAAGTCCGCAGGGCACTGGACGCTGAACGGTTGACAGACTATCTGGCAAGGGCAGCAGCAACAGGACATCACACGTGGCACAAGAGGCATTTGAAGAGATCGTCGAGACGTTCGAGTTTCTTGACGATTGGGAAGATCGCTACCGGCATGTCATCGATATGGGCAAGGCGATGGCGCCTTTGGATGATGCGCTGAAAGTGCCCGCGACAAAGGTGGATGGCTGCGCAAGCCAGGTCTGGCTGCACCCCAAGATCGAGGACGGTATCCTGACCTTCGAAGGCGAAAGCGATGCGATGATCGTGCGTGGACTTATCGCCGTGCTGCGTGCGCTATATTCCGGGCTTCCTGTCTCAGAGGTTGCCAGGATCGATGCCGGGGGTGAGCTTGCGCGGCTGGGGCTCAACGACCACCTCTCTTCGCAACGCTCCAACGGGTTGCGCGCAATGGTTGAGCGGATCCGCGATGTCGCCTCAGCCCAAAGCGCGCAGGCTTGACGTAAGATCGCCGTATCCGGTGAAGCGGTATTCGTAGTCCAGCCCAAGGCGCGCCGCACAGGCGCGCGCCTTATCCTGTAGATCCGGCTGGTTTGTCTGGGCCTGATAGACCAGCTTTTCATAATTGCCGAAATACATGTCACGCAATTCGGGATGCCGGTCGAGCCCCAATGGCCTGATCACAAAGGCCTCGAACTGCCGGACCAGAAAATCGGTGAGATAGAAGGCCGTGAATTCGCCCCGCTGCGCGAACGCGTCATTGCCTTCGAAAAAACTGTAGCAATGGGGCCCATCCATCATCTCCACCCCAAGATCGGCGCACAGGTTTTGCAAGGCACCCGCGGTCCCGCAATCGCCATAGACCACGAAAATGCGCCCGTAGCTGTCACGGTGTTTTGCGACAGCCCGCTGAACGGCTTGAGGGATATCGGCAGGGGTGTTGTGCAAAATGGCAGGCAGGCAGACCAGATCGAGATGGTCCCAGCCATGCCCTTGTGTCACCGCCAGAATCTCGCGGGCCAATGCACCACAGGCGATCAACAAGATCTTGTCCGGCGCGGCAGTCCCGTGTTGCCAGCCTTGCTCCGCCAACACGTCATCGCTTGGGATCATGGGGCGATCCTCCGGTCGAGCTTTAACCCGCGCTGAGTTGATTGTGCTTGCGCGCCATGAATTCCTTGGCCGTCTCCACCGCGACAGCTGCATCGCGGCAATAGGCATCAGCGCCGATGGCCTTCCCGAATTCCTCATTAAGCGGCGCGCCACCGACCAGAACCGTATAGTCATCGCGGATGCCCTTGGCGACCATCGTGTCGATCACAACCTTCATATAGGGCATCGTGGTGGTCAGCAGGGCCGACATGCCCAGAATATCGGGCTCCTCGGTTTCCAGCGCTTCAAGATAGGCCTCGACCGCATTGTTGATGCCCAGATCGACCACTTCGAACCCGGCGCCCTCCATCATCATCGAGACAAGGTTCTTGCCGATATCGTGGATATCGCCCTTGACAGTGCCAATCACCATCTTGCCTACACGCGGCGCGCCGGTTTCGGCCAGCAGCGGTTTCAAAATAGCCATCCCGCCCTTCATCGCATTGGCGGCCAGCAGAACTTCGGGCACAAACAGGATCCCGTCCCGAAAGTCATTCCCGACAATAGTCATCCCACCAACCAGCGCTTCGGTGAGGATGCGGTAAGGCTCCCACCCGCGTTCCAGCAGGATTTCGACGGATTCCTCGATCTCTTCCTTCAGACCATCATAGAGATCGTCGAACATCTGCGCGACGAGCTCTTCGTCATTCAGCTCCGACAGGATGATATCGTCTTCTTCTTCCGCCATCTCAGCACCTCAGGCCATGCAGTTTTACAAACTCTTGTCCGGTTTGAACAAATCTGTGTTGTAATTTGCGACACGCATCTGGTCTCTACCGACGTTTTGATGCGCTTGTGTTCGATTTGTGCTGATATCACGTAAAGATGCGCGGGGCTGAGCGCAAACCCGACGGGCGCGCAAAATTCTCATAAAGATGTTCGGACCCGGCGCAGGCGCTGCGGGCTATGGCGCGTCGCCGTTCAAACCAAACGCAAAGCGCTTCAGAAGAAGGCCTGAAGCCCGGTGATCGCGCGCCCGAGGATGAGGGCATGGACGTCATGGGTGCCCTCATAGGTGTTGACGGTCTCCAGATTGAGCATGTGGCGCATAATCTGGAAATCCTCCTGGATCCCGTTGCCCCCATGCATATCGCGTGAGGCCCGCGCGATCTCCAGCGCTTTGCCACAATTATTGCGCTTCATCATGGAGATCATCTCAGGCGCAGCGCGCCCATCCTCCATCAGCCGACCGATGCGCAGGGCGCCTTGCAGACCCAATGTGATCTCGGTCTGCATGTCCGCCAGTTTTTTCTGGAAAAGCTGCGTCTGAGCCAAAGGCTTGCCGAACTGCTTGCGGTCCAGCCCATATTGCCGTGCGGCTTCCATACAGAACTCGGCCGATCCCATCACGCCCCAGGAAATTCCGTAGCGCGCCCGGTTCAGACACCCAAACGGCCCTTTGAGCCCTTCCACCCCCGGCAGCAGGGCGTCCTCGCCGATCTCGACGCCGTCCATCACGATCTCGCCCGTCGTCGAGGCGCGCAGGCTCAGCTTGCCGCCGATTTTCGGAGCGGTCAGACCTGCCATGCCCTTCTCCAGCACAAAGCCCCTGATCTTGCCGCCATGCGCCTCGGATTTTGCCCACACCACAAAGATATCCGCGAAAGGGGCATTGGAAATCCACATTTTTGAGCCGGTCAGACGGTAGCCCGTTGCGGTTTTCCTTGCGGTGGTCTTCATTCCCGCCGGATCCGAGCCCGCATCGGGCTCCGTCAGCCCAAAACAGCCGATCAGCGAGCCTGCGGCCAGCCCGGGCAGATATTTCTCGCGCTGCTCCTCGCTGCCATAGGCATAGATCGGATACATCACCAGCGAACTCTGCACCGACATCATGGAGCGGTAACCGGAATCAACCCGCTCGATCTCCCGCGCCACAAGCCCATAGGTCACATAGCCCGCGCCAAGCCCGCCATAGGCCTCGGGCACGGTCAGGCCCAGCAGCCCGGCCGCGCCCATATCGCGAAACACATCCGGATTAGCGGTCTCGTCGCGGTAGGCGGCGACCACTTTGGGCGCCAGCTTGTCGGCCGCAAAGGCGCGCGCACCGTCGCGCAGCATCCGCTCTTCCTCGCTGAGCTGTGCGTCCAGCAAAAACGGGTCCTCCCAGGTGTACTGGGCCATTTCTGGTGCATCTTTGGCGGGAATTGGTGTGGTGAGGTTCATGGACGCAGCTCCCTTGGCTTTGGCCTTAGACTATAGTCTTGCAAGTTTGGGGGCAATCCGTCTGGTCACTGTGCCGCGGCTGGGCCAAGATGCAGACGCCGAGCCGCGGGGAAATGACAGGGGAGATGACAGCGTGACCGCAATACCCGGATCGATCAACGAGACTGTCGCCATGCTGGCCGCGCAAGACTATGTCTGCTCCCGTGCCCTGGCGACGGTGGTGTTTTTGTCGCTGAAACTCGGCCGCCCGGTCTTTCTGGAAGGCGAGGCGGGGGTCGGTAAGACCGAAATCGCCAAGGCCATGGCCGCAGCTTTGGGCAGACGCCTGATCCGGCTGCAATGCTATGAAGGACTGGACGCTTCAAGTGCCGTATATGAGTGGAATTTCGCAGCCCAGATGGTGGCCATCAGAACCGCAGAAGCCAGCGGCAGCGCCGATAAATCCGCCCTCCAGGCAGAGCTGTTCTCCGATGACTACCTGATCGCCCGCCCGCTTCTGGAGGCCATGCAGCCCCAGCCCGGTGGCGCGCCTATCCTGCTGATCGACGAGCTTGACCGCACCGATGAGCCCTTCGA
>CAYGUB010000278.1:0-4299 GCA_964352845.1 uncultured Rhodobacterales bacterium
GGTGAGGGGTGAATGGCCCTTCGCGACCAGCTCCGCCCTCGCCCAGCCTGAGCCGGGGATCGCCTTGAACCCGCCCGTGCCCCAACCGCAATTGATAAAGCAATTGCCCAGCGGCGTTTTCGACAGGATCGGAGAGCGGTCGCCCGTGACATCGACAATCCCGCCCCATTGGCGCAGCATCTTGAGCCGCGACAGAATGGGGAAGGTCTCGATCAAGGCGCGCACGGTCTCTTCGATATGATGGAAAGAGCCGCGCTGGGTATAGTTGTTGTGGCTGTCCGTGCCGCCGCCGATCACCATCTCGCCCTTGTCGGACTGGCTGAGATAGCCATGCACCGTATTGGCCATCACGACGATATCCATGCACGGCTTGATCGGCTCGGAGACCAGCGCCTGCAGCGCCACGGATTCGATCGGCAACCGGAAACCCGCCATATCCGCAAGATGACCCGAATGGCCCGCAACGACGATGCAAAGCTTGTCGCAGGCGATCTCTCCCTTGGTGGTGCTGATCGCGCTGACATTGCCGCCTTGTGAGCGGACACCTGTCACTTCGCATTGCTGGATGATGTCCATCCCCATGTCAGAGCAGGCCCGCGCATAGCCCCATGCCACGGCGTCATGGCGCGCCGTCCCGCCCCGCGCCTGCCATAACCCGCCCAGAACCGGATAGCGGGGGCCTTCGATATTCATGATCGGGCAAAGCTCGGCCACGCGGCGCGGCTCGATCCATTCGGTCTGCACGCCTTGCAGCGCATTTGCATAGGCCGTGCGCTTGTAGCCGCGCACCTCATGATGGGTCTGGGCCAGCATGATCACACCGCGCGGCGAGAACATGACGTTGTAATTGAGATCCTGGCTCATCGTCTCGTATAGCGAGCGCGACTTCTCATAGATCGCGGCCGAGGGGTCCTGCAGATAGTTCGACCGGATGATCGTGGTATTGCGTCCGGTATTGCCGCCGCCCAGCCAGCCTTTCTCGACCACGGCGACATTCTTGATCCCGTGGTTCTTGCCCAGATGGTAGGCCGTGGCCAATCCGTGCCCGCCTGCACCAATGACGATCACCTCATATTTCGGCTTGGGCTGCGGGCTGCGCCAGGCGCGTTCCCACCCGCTGTGATAGCGCGCGGCCTCACGGGCGATGGCAAAGGCGGAATATCTCTTCATGCGGCATTCTTTCCCGGATATTTACTCCGAATACAGGTCGATTTGGTGTAGCGGCACAGGGCCCCTTTCGGAGCCGCCCGACGCGACATGAATTGCGCAGCTTGCGACATCTGTAAAGATGGCCCCTGTAGCGATGGACTTTGCGGGCGGGGATGCGATATCTGCCTGCAGATAGAAGGGGACCGCGTGGACCGCATTTTCGACGACATCACCGCATTTGCAGCCGCGCTGCCACCGATGCGCGCCATTGTGGGGCTGGATCTGGGCACTGTGACGCTGGGGGTTGCGGTCTCCGACAGCCTGCTTTCGGTCGCCACCCCGCTGGAGACGATCAAGCGGCGCAAATTCGGACTGGACGCCGCCGCATTGATGGCCATTTGCGAGGCGCGCAATGTAGGCGGGCTGGTGCTGGGCCTTCCGCTCAACATGGATGGCTCCGAGGGGCCCCGGGCGCAATCGACCCGCGCCTTTGCCCGCAACCTTGCCAGGATCTGCGATCTGCCGATTGCCTTCTGGGACGAGCGTCTGTCGACCGTTGCCGCCGAACGCGCGCTTCTTGAGGCGGATACGACACGAAAACGTCGCGCCGAGGTCATTGACCACGTGGCCGCCGGGTTTATCCTGCAAGGCGTATTGGACCGCATCGCGCATATAAGGCTGAACGGATGAAAGACGAGATTTGGGAACGCGACGAGGTCGAAAGCCCGTGCATCAAGATTTGCGTGATCCACCCTGCCGCCCGGATTTGCACGGGCTGCCTGCGCAGCATTGACGAGATCACCGCCTGGTCACAAATGAGCAACGAGGCGCGCGCAGCCCTTCTCGCAGAACTGCCCGCGCGGCAAGCCAGGTTGAAGGTCCGGCGCGGTGGACGCAAAGCCCGGCTGGCAGAATAGACCGGGCATGCCAGGGCGGGCTTTTGTGGTAGATGCGCGTATTGCCCTGATCTGCGGTGATGAGCTTCTTGCCTGTGTCGAGGATGATATTTGGGGGCTGCCCGGTGGCGCGCTCGCCGAAGATGAGGCACCGGTCCCGTTCATTTTGGCCGGGCTTCGGGAGCAGTTCGGCCTGCGGATCACGACCGCTCGCGTGTTGGGACTGCGCAGCTACCCCAGCGCAAACCGGCCCGGCGCGACGGCCTCTTTCATGGCCGCGATCCTGACCCCGGATGAGATCAAAGCGATCCAGACCGGCTCAGAGACGCCGGTATGGGAGATGATGGCGTTGTTGCACTTCATCAACCACCCGCGCGCCGCGCGACATCTGCAACACCGGCTGGCCGAGTTTATCAGCGACTGAGCCGATCACGCGTCGAGCCAGTCGGCTGTGTTGCGAAGCTCCGGGCGGAAATAGGCGATGACGCGCCCGTCCGGTATCGCCGGGCCAGACCACGGCGCAACCCCGTGCAGGGCAAGGCGGTGGATCGCGTAGCTCTCCCCCGGCTGCGCGGTGATCTCCACCCGGGCGCAGCTGTCAAAACAGTGCTTGCGCGCGGCATGATAGGTTTGCGTCAGATCAACCGCGCCCCATTGCGCCGGGTCGATCCCTGCCAACGCGTCGCGGAAAGCCGCGCGCATGATCTCGTGGCTGCCTTCCCATATCACCATCGGGCTTGCCAACGCCTTGTTCAGCGGGATGCCGATCACCCAGGCATGCGGCTCGCGCAGAAACCTTTGGCGGTCCGGGCCCACGGGCAGCAACCCATCCACATGCGCCGCATCGCGATCACGGCGGAACCGGAAAGCCGCCGGGCTCTCCACATCCATGGGTTTGGGATAGCCTTGATAAATCACCGAGAGCTGCGCACGATCAAGCGCCAACCGGCCATGGCAGTCCTCAACAAAGCGCAAGGCCTCGCCGGTAAGCGCAGGCCCCTGCCCCACGCGACCAAGCGCATCGTTGGGCAGCAGATTGACCCCCGCAAACCATGTCCCCCCGCAGCGCAGCCATTGGACCAACTGTGCCGGGTCCTGCGTCAGATCCCGGGCTACGGGCCAGACATGGGCGATCCAATCTGCCATCTCCGGGCTGGCCGCAAATTTCCGCCAGCCGCTCGCGGGCCAGGCCATTCAGGAGGCGACCTGCATTCGGGCGTCCTCGACCTGATCGAGGGCTTGCAAAAGCACAGCGCTGCCAGCACCGGGCCGGTGGGCCTGCTCGGACAGAACCCGGCGCCAGACCCGCGCGCCCGGCACACCCGAAAACAGCCCCAGCATATGCCGCGTGATCTGATGCAGCTTGCCCCCGGCCTCGAGATGCGCGTCGATATAGGGGATCATGGCCTGCACGATATCGGCGCGGGACCGGTCGGCCTCCGGCGCCCCGAATATGCGCGCATCGGCATCGCTCAGGATCTCCCAAGGGTTGTGATAGGCCGCCCGCCCGATCATCACACCATCCATATGCTCCAGATGGGCCAAAGCCGCGTCCAGCGTGTCGATCCCCCCATTGATGGCAAGGCGCATGTCGCCAAACCGCTCCGCCATCTCATGCACAAGCGGATAGTCGAGCGGCGGGACATCGCGGTTCTGCTTCGGGCTGAGCCCCTGAAGCCAGGCCTTGCGCGCATGGATCGTGACATTATCAACCCCCACATCGCGCAGCCGCGCCAGGAAATCGGGCAGCACCTTCGCAGGGTCCTGATCATCGACGCCGATGCGGCATTTGACCGAAACCGGCCGGGGCTGTGCTGCAATCATCGCCGCCACGCACGCGGCCACCAGCTGCGGCTGCTCCATCAGGACCGCGCCAAAACAGCCTGATTGAACCCGATCAGACGGGCAGCCGACATTGAGGTTGATCTCATCATAGCCATGCGCCGCCCCCAGTCGGGCAGCCTCGGCAAGCTCTTGCGGCTCCGATCCGCCAAGCTGCAAAACCAACGGTCTTTCGGCTTGCGAGAAATCAAGCAAATGCAAGGCCCCACCCCGCACCAAGGCAGGCGCCGTGACCATCTCCGTATAAAGCACCGTCTGACGCGAGATCAGCCGGTGGAAATACCGACAATGTCGGTCGGTCCAATCCATCATAGGGGCAAAGGATAATCTAGCGTGTTGATTTATTTGCATTTTTTTTGTATCTTCAAACTGTTGGCGGCGGATGCTGCTACGCTGGAATACGCCCCAATAT
>CAYGUB010000279.1:0-4287 GCA_964352845.1 uncultured Rhodobacterales bacterium
CAAGGCGTGGGCGAGGATATCCGCCTGAGCGTGTCGGGCACGGCAGATCAGCTGAGCCAGACCTGGTCAGCTATCCAGATCAATCTCATCGTGGCGCTGGTGATCGTCTTCCTTGTGATGGCGATCCTGTTTGAAAGTTTCGTGCTGCCTCTGGTCATCCTGATCGCGGTGCCCGTTGCGGCCGCTGGCGGGGTTGGCGGGCTCGCGCTGCTCAACACGTATCAGACCCAGCCGCTGGATATGCTGACGCTTCTGGGCTTCATCATTCTGGTGGGGATCGTGGTCAATAACGCGATCCTGATCGTACATCAGACGCTCTATCATCTGCGCGACGAAGGGATGGAGCCTGTCGCCGCCATCGAGGAAGCCACCCGCAACCGTATCCGACCGATCTTCATGTCAACGCTGACCTCTGTCATGGGGATGCTGCCGCTGATCATTTTCCCCGGCGAGGGGTCAGAGCTTTACCGTGGTCTTGGCGCCGTCGTGGTTGGCGGGCTGTCCATGTCGGCCTTCCTGACATTGCTCACTGTCCCGCCGCTGCTCCGACTATGTATCCGCAAGCCGGAGAGCGTCGCGGTGGCGACCACCGATCCCCGACTGGCCTGATCAATCGTAGCGCAGGTCGGTCGCCTTGCCGCGGAAGATGTAGTAGGACAGCACCGTATAGCCCAGAATGGCGGGCAACACGAAAAGCGTGCCGATCAGGATGATGAACAGGCTTTCGGGCGCAGAGGCGGAATCGTAGATCGTCAACTGATCCGGCACCACATATGGGTAGAAGGAATAAGCCATCCCCATGAAGGCCAGCACAAACAATGCCGTTGCCGCTGCAAAAGGCGCCCAGGCGCGTTTGTCATCACTGCGGGGCAGCTGATTGAGCTGCCACCACAAAAAAATCACCAATGCAGCTGACAGGATCGGCAGGGGGGACAGGTAGATGATCTCCGGAAAGCTGAACCATTTGTCAAAAATCCGGGTGCTCACATAAGGCGTGGCCAGCGATATCGCAGCGATGCCCAGAACCAGCCCCCAGATACCACCCTTGGCCCAGCCCACGACACGGGCCTGCAACCGCCCTTCGGTCTTGGCGATCAGCCACGCGGCCCCGATGAAGCTGTAGCCTACGGTCAGAAACACCGCCGTCAGCAGCGCGAAGGCCACATGCGGCAAGGTCCAGGTCAGCCCCATCACATACATGCCCAGCATGAACCCCTGGCTCATCGACGCCATCAGCGAGCCTGCGAAGAACAGGAAGTTCCAGCGCGGCTTCTGGGCGGCAGGCGCCTTGGCGCGGAACTCGAAAGAGACACCGCGCAGGATCAGCCCCACCAGCATGATAAACACCGGCAGATAGAGCGCCGTCAGGATCACACCATGCGCCGGAGGGAAGGCCACGAGCAGCAGGCCGATGGCCAGCACCAGCCATGTCTCATTGGCGTCCCAGAACGGCCCGATGGAGGAAACCAGCCGATCTTTCTCACTGTCATCTGCCAGCGGCATCAGCAGGCCGACGCCAAGATCAAATCCGTCAAGCACAACGTAGATCAGGATCGACAGGCCCATGAGGGCCGCAAAGGTCCAGGGCAGCCAGATGGCCGGGTCACCAAACATATCCATCCGCTATTCTCCCGGCTGAAGGGCTGCGACCTCGGCCTCGCCACTGCGCGGATAGGACCGCGTGCTCAGAGGCTCTCCGTTAGAGGCTTTGCGCGCCAGGTAAGTGATCACACTGATATAGGCCACGATCAGCGCGGCGTAGACCACCAGATAGCCAATCAGCGTGCCCATCACCATACCAGCCGGTACATCGCCCACGGCCTCCTTGGTCGACAAAACGCCGGAGACAAGCCAAGGCTGGCGACCGATTTCCGTCGTGTACCAACCCGCGAGCGTAGCAATCCAGCCGCCAAAGCTCATCGCGGTGAAGGCAAACAGCATGGGCCGCGGCATATAGCCTGCCCCCTGGCGCCGCAGAAAATACACCCCGGCCCAGGACAAAAGCAGCATGGCCACACCGGTTCCGATCATGATGCGGAAACTGTAGAAGACAGCCGTTACAGGCGGGTGAAGCTGTGTGCCATCCTCGGCCACAAAGTCATTCAGGCCGGGCACAACCCCCTCGGGCTTGTGTTTGAGGATGATCGACGCGCCGTTTGGTATCCCGATTTCGAACCGGTTCTCACGCGCCGCCTCATCCGGCAGGGCAAAGAGGATCAGCGGCTTGTTCGGACCGGTTTCCCAATTCCCCTCCATCGCGGCAACCTTGGCGGGTTGATGTTCCAGCGTATTCAGCCCGTGCATATCGCCTGCCAGGATCTGGAGCGGGATTAGCGCCGCAGCGGTGATGATGCCCACGCGCAGCGCGGATTTCACCGAATCCGCCCGGTCCCCCCACAAAAGGCGCAGCGCCGATATGCCCGCAATCAGGAAGGCCACAGTCAGTCCCGAGGCGAGCATCATATGCACGAAGCGGTAAGGCATGGAGGGGTTGAAGATGATTTCCCACCAATCGGTCGCGAAAACAACGCCGTCCCGCAGCTCAAAGCCCTGTGGGGTATGCATCCAGGAATTCAGCACGATAATCCAGAACGTGGACATGGTCGTGCCGAACGCCACAAGGAAGGTGGCCAGGGTATGTACCCAAGGCCTCACACGCGATGCGCCAAACAGCATGATCCCGAGGAATACGGCCTCAAGGAAGAAGGCTGTCATCACCTCATAGGCCAGCAACGGCCCCGCGACATTGCCCACGGTTTCCATGAAACCCGGCCAGTTGGTACCGAATTGGAAAGACATCGTGATGCCCGACACTACACCCATCGCAAAGGACAGGGCGAAGATCTTTACCCAGAAAAGATAGGCGTCCATCCATTTTGCGTCCCCCGTTGCGTTGAACCGCAGCTTGAAGAACAGCAGGACCCAGCCCAACGCGATGGTGATCGTGGGAAACAGAATATGAAAAGAAATGTTTGCGCCAAACTGAATGCGCGACAACAGTAGAGTGTCCATAACACGACCCTTCGAAAATCTCGTTCTCTTTGAGCCTTAGTTAGGACAGGTCCTGCCATTTTCAGCGTGATGCGACGAAACGCGCGCCGGGGCTATTCCATGCGCATTGCTTCGGTCTCGACCCGGATCGCAACCGCGTCACCCACAAGACCGTTATCGACGGCGTAATTCATACCAAAGTCGCTGCGATTGATCTCGCCCTGCAAGGAGAGACCCAGAACAAAGCGTTTGTGACCAAAGGGATACTCGGCAGCCTTGTTGAGCTGCACGCTCAAGGTCACCGGCCGGGTCTGGCCCAGAATGGTCAGATCACCCGTCACGGTGCCGCTTGTCTCGCCCTCGGGCGTGCCGGAGCTGGCCGTGAAGGTGATTTGCGGATGCTCCCCCACATGCAGGAAATCCTGGTTCCTGACGTGGCCGTCGCGCGCCTCATGGAACGTGTTGACGCTATCGGCTTGAATGGTGACAGACACATCGGACAGGCTCTGGGTCTCCATATCATAGACGAAGCTGCCCTCGACAGTGCCGAAAACGCCCAGAGTGGCGGCGTAGCCTACGTGATCGACGGTGAACATGACCGTGGTGTGGTCGGGGTCGAGCTCATATTGCGCGGGCGCAGCACTGGCGATCTGAGCTGTTGTCACGGCGGCGGCGAGGCTGGTTCGGAAAAAGGGACGCATGGTATTCTCCGGATCTGTTGAATAACGTGAATACTGTAATCTATAGGGCGAAGGTCGCACCCGCCAACTGCATTTCTGCATAGGCCGCGAGAGGCAACCCCCCTGCCCTGCCATGCCGGAGCGACTTTGGAACGCGATCACCTTACCTGTATCAGCTGGAACATTCACCGCGCGAAAGGTCAGGACGGGCGCATCGACCCCGGGCGTGTTGTAAGCGCGATAGAGAGCGATCTGGCCCCGCTGCGCCCGGACATTCTGGCCTTGCAGGAAGCTGATGGCGATTGCCCGCCCCATGCCGGGATTCTTGATCCCGACCGGCTTGAGGCTGTCACTGGCCTGCGCTCGGCCCATGATCGCCCCGGTCTGCGTTGGGGACCCGAAAGCCACGGTTTTCTTGGAACGATCCTGTTTATCCGCCCCGATCTGGAGGTAACCCATGCCGATGTCATTGACCTGCCCGGCCATTGCCACAGAGGTGCCATCGCCGCAGAGCTGGACAGGTTCCGCGTGATCTCCACCCATCTATCGCTGAGCCAGCCGCTTCGGATCGCGCAGATGCGGATCATCGGGCAATATCTGCGGCGCAGACCAAAGA
>CAYGUB010000280.1:0-4272 GCA_964352845.1 uncultured Rhodobacterales bacterium
CTCCCGCCCTGCCCCCAGCGGTGCCAGCGGGTTCGCCCAGAGAGGCCGGGTGATCGCCGCCCTCGATCCCGATATGAACCCGGTCAAGGCAGGCGCGCCGGGCGTTCTGGCGATCTGGGGCAAGGATCCCGGTTTGATGCTGGGCTATCTGGGACAGCCTGATCTGGACGTCGAATGGTTCGTCACAGGCGATATGGTCCGGATCGAGCCCGATGGCGCGCTTCACTATCTTGCACGGGCCGATGATATGATGACGGCAGGCGGCTACCGAATTGCCCCTTCCGAGGTCGAGGCGGCGTTCAGCGGGCTCGACAGTTTGGAAGATGTGGCCGTCACGCAGGTCCAGCTGAACGCGGAGACGACTGTGATTGCGCTGTTCTACACGGCGGCGGACCCGCTCGACGAACAGGGGTTGCGCGCATATGCACAGCAGAAACTGGCCCGCTACAAGCAGCCGCGCCTTTACATTCGGCTGCCAAGCCTCCCTAAAGGCCCCAACGGCAAGCTGAACCGCCGCGCGTTGGCACTTTTCTATGAGACCCAAGCATGATCAAGCTCGATATCCTGTCCGACCCTATTTGCCCGTGGTGTTATATCGGCAAGGCCCATCTTGATCGTGCCCTTGCAAAGAGCCCTGATCACCCGTTCGAGATCGAATGGCACCCGTTCCAGCTCAACCCCGATATGCCCCCAGAAGGCATGGACCGCCGCGAATATCTTGAGACAAAGTTCGGCGGCAAGGAGAATGCGGTGCGGGTTTACGGCCAGATCGCAGAGGCCGCCGAGGCTGCGGGGCTGAAGATTGATTTCGCCGCCATCCAGCGCACGCCCAACACGATGGACGCGCATCGCCTGATCCATTGGGCGGGGCTTGAGGGGCGGCAGACCGCGATGGTGGCGGCGCTCTTCAAGGCGTATTTTGTCGAAGGCCGCGATATCGGCGACCGTGATGTGCTACTTGATCTGGCCGAAGGGATCGGCATGGAGCGTGCGGTGACGCAGCGGCTGCTGGAGAGCGACGCCGATCACGCAGATATAGCCGCGCGTGATGCCCATGCCCGCGCGCGCGGCGTAAGCGGTGTGCCGACCCATATCATTGCCAATCAACATGTGTTGCCGGGTGCCCAACGGCCGCAGATGTGGATGCAGGTCATCGAAGATATCAAAACACAGCTGGATGGCGCAGAGTGACGGCCCAAGACCCCGAGGCCCCTCAATCGTGGCGCTAGATGCGCCTGGCCGGCAGCTGTCTCAGGTTGAATTCATAGCGCTGATGGCGATGAATTTCGCCATGGTGGCCTTCTCCATAGATGCGATGTTGCCCGCCCTGCCCGAGATCGGCGCGGCTCTGGTGCCCGATAATCTCAACCGGGCGCAGTTGGTGCTGACGAGCTTTGTGTTTGGCATGGGTATCGGTACGCTCTTCGCCGGGCCGCTGTCCGACAGCTACGGGCGCAAACCTGTGATCGCCGCCAGCGCGCTTTTGTTTTTGATCGGTGCGGCATGGGCCGCCGCAGCACCAAGCATAGAGCAACTCGTGGCTGCGCGGATCGTGCAGGGCTTGGGCGTCTCAGGCCCGCGTATCGTGGGCCTTGCGATTGTCCGTGATCTCTATCAGGGGCGCGGCATGGCGCGGATCATGTCATTTGTGATGATGATCTTTACCCTTGTCCCGGCGATTGCCCCGCTGGCCGGGGCGCTGATCATCGCGCAATCGGGATGGCGGATGATCTTTATTGCGGGGATCGGCTTTTGTGCCGTCAGCACCGGATGGCTGATGATCCGCCAGCCCGAGACCTTGCCCGCAGCCGAGCGCCGCGCCTTTCATATCGCCGGGCTCAGGGCCGCCGCGCGCGAATGTCTGGGCCACCGTGTCTTCGTGATATCGATACTGGCGCAATCGCTGGCATTGGGGATGTTATTTGCCTGTCTGTCCTCGACCCAACCTATCTTCGAGATCACCTGGGGTCGCGCCGAAAATTTCCCGCTCTGGTTTGCAATGATCGCGTTGGTTGCCGGGGTTGCCAGCATCCTGAACGCGCGGCTCGTCATCCGGCTTGGCATGCGGCGCATGATCTGGGCAGGGTTTTTGTTGCAGATGATCGCCTCGGGCAGCGTCGTGGCCTTGCTGATGGCAGGGGCCTTGAGCTTTGCGGTCTATGTGATCTGGACGGTCTCCGTGTTTTTCATGGTCGGACTGGTTCTGGGCAATCTCAATGCCTTGGCGATGGAGCCTGTGGGCCATCTCGCAGGGCTCGCAGCCTCGGTCCTGGGATCTGTGGCGACTGTTTTATCGGTCTTCATCGCCATTCCGGTTGGGCTGGCCTTTGATGGCACCCCGATGCCCCTGGCGGCTGCCTTCTTCGTCCTGTCCCTTTTGGGACTTCTTGTGATCCGTGCCGCGCCGCAATAGGCGAGCGTAACCTCAATAGCTGAAAGGAGCTTGAACATGCTGATGCCAAGACAAAAGACACCCGATCTGAGCCTGCCACTGCTGGGGGGCGAGACATTTGATCTGTCCTCTGACGGGTCCGAGCGGGGCACGATCGTGTGTTTCTATCGCGGGCTGCATTGCCCGATCTGCGCAAGCTATCTTTCGGAGCTTGAAAAGCTGACACCGGACTTCGACAAACGCGGCATCAAGACGGTTGCCATAAGCTCTGACGGGCAGGACCGCGCGCAGGCCATGGCCGACAAGATTGAGGCGAAGACCCTGAGGGTTGCCTATGATCTGTCGCTCAGTGTGGCGCGCGATTGGGGGCTTTATATCTCAAGCTCGCGCGGCAAGACATCTATCGGGATTGAAGAGCCTGAACTTTTCTCCGAGCCGGGCCTGTTCGTGATCAACCCCGACCAGACACTTTATTACATGTCGGTTCAGACCATGCCCTTCGTCAGGCCACATTTCAAAGAGCTTCTGGGGGCTGTGGATTTCGCCATCGACAAATCCTACCCGGCGCGGGGCGAGTATCAGGGCGCGGTGTGATCTGACGCGTCTTTGGTTCAGGCATGGGCTGCGGCCCGCGCGATCTCGGGTGTTGATGGGGGCTCTGCCCCCGTCGCGTTCCGCGCCTCCCCCAGGATTATGTGTTTGTCATTGCCGTTGGTTTGGCCTGTGTCAGATTGGTGGTGGTCAGTTTTCCGGGTGGCCATCCGGTGAACTGGTGGCGGGCGGGCGACCGCTAGGAAGACCTGAAGCTGGTGGCTTTGCGGTCGTAAAATATCTCGCCACCCGCCGCGCCATATTTCCGGCCATCCGAACGGTAGAAGGGCCTTCGCGGCCGCACATAATCAAGGATCCGGATACCAACATGAGCATTTCAACTCAATCCGCGCCTGAGCGCATCATTGCATTCGAAGTTTCGAAAGTCAGTTTGACGGTGCATTTGATGCCGGAAGATCGGCAGGTTGTCATCGACAACACCCCAAAGGCGATCAAGAAGCTACTTCGACAGATCAGCAATCTGGAAATATCTTTCGCCATTTGCGAAGCCTCTGGCGACTATGAGCGGCATGTCCTGGCCTGCTGTGCAGACGCCAATTTGCCGGATCATCGCGCGCACGGCACCCGAACCCGCAACTTCGCGCGCTTTCTTGGGCTCGTTTCAAAGACGGACGCTATCGACGCCCGAATGCTGGCGCTGTTCGCTCAGAAGTCGGATGGGCTGCGGCTCTGGCAGCCGATTGAACCGGAAGCCGAAAAACTGCGGGCCTTGCGTCGTCGCCGGGATGATCTGGCGAAGATCATGCGTGTTGAGCAGAACCGCCTTGAACATGCGACGGTCAAAACGGTGCGTTTGTCTCTTCAACGCCATGTCCGATCCATGTCGCGGGTGGGCGGAAGGATGTGCGCGCTAGCCTATACATGGCCGCGCTATCTGCGCTGCGCAGCAATCCGGCGTTACGCGACATCGCCGCCAAACTGAAGACACGAGGCAAACCGTCAAAGGTGATCCTGACAGCCAAAATGGCAGAACGAGACGTGCGATCAATTGCCTATCATACGAAGGTGGCGCGCTTACCGTCATACAAGGATCTCGCAGGCTTTGACTTCGCCTCAAGTGACATCAACGAAGCCACGGTTCGGCAACTACATCGTGGCGCGTTCATAGAAAATGCGGAACATGTCGTTCTGATCGGGGGACCTGGCACTGGCAAAAGCCAGGTACGCTGGGCGGTGACTTCTATAGCGTCTGACGAAATACCTGAAACAACATGCATCACGTAACGCGTTGAAATCTCTGATTTCAGGCAGCGTTATGTGATTCAGGT
>CAYGUB010000281.1:0-4259 GCA_964352845.1 uncultured Rhodobacterales bacterium
CAGATCAGGGCGCCGCATGATGATCGTCTGGACACCAGATTTGACAATATCTCGCGGAAAATTACTGTAGTATCGATCAATGATGGGGAGCCGGGAAATGCGTTTGTGACGAGCTTTGACACCGTCTTGATGTACCCGGCGCATACCGGGCAGAAGGACAACCCTTTCATTCCCATTCTTGTGGATGCGCTTGCTCAGACGGGGGTTCGCTGCGAGAGTTTCAACATTTACCATCCTGTTCAGTCGGCGGGTGTTTTCCATGTTCACTGGCCCGAGAGAGTGTTTCAGAACCGGCTGGGCAGTCGGTCCAGTTATGCGGCGCGGGCGTTTGCAGAAAATCTGATCCGCACAGCTGAGCGGGTGCGCCGGCGGGGAGGCCGGGTCGTCTGGACAGCGCATAATCTGGCACCTCATGACATGCCGGATGCGGGTCGCCAACGGGTCTGGCACGTATTGCGCCAACGCTTCTTTGAGCTTGTCACCGATGTGGCGATGCTGTCGACGGATGCACGCGCTCAGATCGTGGCAACTATCCCGGAACTGGGTGAGTGCCGCTTTCATCCCGTTTTACATCACCATTTTCGGGGTTTTTTCGGGCCTTACCAGAGTGGAAATTTTCGGGCGGAGCTCGGGATTGGCGCCGATGACAAGGTTTTCTCGGCGGTCGGGTATATCAAGCGCTACAAGCGCGTAGCAGAGATGATCACGGCCTTCCGGGACAGCGATCTGCCGAAGTCGCATCTCGTGATTGCCGGCCGCATCGAGGGGCCCTACAAAGCCGACATCGCCGCTGCGCGCGCGGATGACCGCTCTGTCCATGTGCTGGATCGGGCGCTGTCGCATGCGGAACTGACAGATATTATTCGCGCCAGCAATGCGTGTCTGTTCAACCCGCGCGCGCAGTTCAACTCTGGAAGCCTTATGACGGCACTTTCTTTAGGAACTGCAGCAGTTTGCCCCAAATTTTCGGCTGCCAGCGAGATAGCAAAGGCTGTTGGACCAGATTGGGTGCTTGAGGTTGAGGATGCATTGACACCTGCCGATATTGCCCTGGCCGCTGAACGGTTTGTTGGAGTTCGGAGAGATCATGTTCCATCGCTTGATCTGTTTTCACCCCGTGCCGTGGCGGAGCGCCATCTTGCGGCTTACGGATATGGTTAAGGGCAGCCGCAGTCTGAAATGGAGCTACGCGTGAATCTGGTATCCCGGCGGTTTGAAAGCTGGCGGTGCATCTCGTTGATTTGTCGTTGCAATGCAAGGAGAGCGTCCGAGCTTCTGTGCATGAGTAATATGGCCCATGCTTCATTAACGAAGGAGCATGACGACAATGACGATTTCGAAGGACGTTTTAGACGAGCTGCTTAACGCCGCCCAGATCGTCATGCGAAAAAGCCTCAATCACGTAACACTGCCTGAAATCAAAGATTTCGGGCGCGTTACGTGATGCGTGATGTCTCAGGTATTTCGTCAGACGCTATATTTCTCTCGGTTATCCGGCAGGCGGGCTACTTGGCGGCGATTGGGGGTGTGGGGGCGGCTATGTCGAAGCCAAGGGATTTCTTGGGCAGGCGCAGGGTGAAGCTGGTGCCGGTCTGATCGCTCTTTGTCAGCTCCAGCATACCGCCATGGCCCCGCATCAGCTCCGATGCAATGGCAAGGCCAAGCCCCGTGCCGCCCTTGCGCACGCCGCCCTCAAACGGGGTAAACAGATGCTCGCGTGCCTTCGGGGGCAGGCCGGGGCCGGTATCGGAGACGCAGATTGTCCAGTCCTCCTCCGTCTCGCCGGTCGCGATGGTGATCGTGCCGGGCTGTCCCGAGGCTTCGATTGCCTGTCTGGCATTGCGCACCAGATTGCCGATGACGCGAAACATCTGTTCCTTGTCATGGCGCATGCTCTGGTTGGCCGGGACATCCTCAATGAAGGTGACGGCGTCGCTGGCCGCCAGTTTCTCGCCCTCGATCACATCCTCGATCACGTCATTGATGGGTGTGACCTGGAGTTTGGGCGGGGCTTCCTCCACCCGGCCGAATGCCAGCGTACTTTCGCAAAGATTTACCGCGCGGCTCAGTGAATTCACGAGCTTGGGCGCGATGCGTTTGACGGCCGGATCCGTGCTGCGCTCCATCCGGTCAGCCAGCAGGGTGGCGGTGGTCAGAATATTGCGCAGATCATGGCTGATCTTGGCCACAGCGCCGCCAAGCTGGGCGAGGCGCCCCCGTTGCTTCAGCCCCGATGACAGCTGCGTCTGCAGCCCGTTCAACGCAATTTCGGCATCGCGCAATTCGTTGATGCTGGCCTGAGGGGTGATAATCCGGCGCGCATCCTCGGGGTCCTCGGCATAAAGCTGCATGTTGCTCACGACCCGCTTGATCGGGCGGACCAAAAACCGCCTGCCGGCGAGGAAAAGCAGCACCGCCGCGATAACCGAAATCGCCGCCGAGAGCAGCAGTATATTGCGCCCGTAGATCAGCATTTCGCGGTGCAGAACGTCGGATGGCATGGTGATCTCGGTCGGCACGGTGCCAGCATCACCGGTTGCGCCGATCACGTGGATCAGCTGCCCGTCATGCAGGATCAGCCGCCGCATCGCGTCTGCGATCAGCTGCCAAACCCCTTGCTCATCGAGCCGCACCACGGTTGTGACATCGCCCTCGAAGGGGCGCTGCATGATGATCCGGGACCGGTCGTCCCGCTCGAAAATGTTGAAGATCCCGGCCATCTCGAGGATCTCGTTTGGCAATCTGGCTGCATTGGGGTTTTCGTCGAGCGCGAGTGCGGTATGTTTGATCAGCTCGGCCTCGTTCATCCGCTGCTCTATGAACTCGATCCGGAAGCGGGCGACCGATGGCACGAAGACAAAGATCTCGGCCAGCATCACGAAGATGACGGTCAAGACAAGCAGGCGACCAGACAGTGAGTTTACCACGTAGCAACGGCTCCTCGGCTCACGGAAGATACTTCTGAACGAAGCGGACGGTTTTCCGGACCATATCGTTCTCAAACAGTCTTGGCGAGAAATAGGCCCCCGCGGCGCGTTTGCTCAGCTCTCCCATGGTGGGGTAGGGCGCAATCATCCCGGCGACCTGGCTCATCTTCAGGCGGTTGGCGATGGCCAGCGCATAGACCCCGATCAGATCACCGGCCTTGTCACCCACGATTGTTGCACCGACCGGGCGGCCCTTGGCGATCATCACCTTGATCAGTCCGGTTTTCTTGTCCTCGGCAATGGCACGGTCATTCTCATGATAGGGGAACCGCGCGATCTCCAGATGGATGCCATATTCCTTTTTTGCCTGCTCTTCGGTCAGTCCGACATGGGCCAGTTCGGGGTCCGTATAGGTGGCCCAGGGAATGTGGTTCTGCCGCGCCTTGGAGGGCAGGCCAAACAGGATCGAGCGGATAACGACCGTGGCGTGATAGCCTGCAACATGCGTGAACTGCAACTGACCCGCAACATCGCCGATCGCATAGACCTTGGGGTTGCTGGTGCGCAGGCTTGCATCCACGCTGATCCCGCTGCGGTCATATTTGATCCCCGCAGCCTCCAGATTGAGCCCGGCAGTATTGGCAGACCGCCCCACGGCCATCAGCAAATGACTGCCCGTAAAACTGCGCCCATCCTTGGTGTCCACCGTGATCGCGCCCGGCTTCCCGCTGATCTTCTCGGCCAGCGCATCTTCCTCGATGACCAGACCCTCGCCACACAGCTTGTCCAGCACGATCGCGGCAAGCTCCGGGTCATCCTTGCCCATCGCCCTGGCGCCTTCGATAACCGTCACTTTTGAGCCCAGCCGCAGATGCGCCTGTGCCATCTCGATCCCGATCGGACCGCCGCCAATGATCAGCAAATGCTCAGGCAATTCACGCAAATCCCACAGGCTCTCATTGGTCAGATAGGGCACGGTATCGAGCCCCGGGATCGGCGGGACAAAAGGCGAAGATCCCGTGGCGATCACGATGCGGCGCGCCTCGATCTCGGTATCGCCCGCCGTGACGCGGCGCGCGCCTGCGAAACTGCCATGCTCGCGGATGACCCGGACGCCGAAGCCCTCGAACCGCTCCTGACTGTCGACAGGGGCAATGGTGTCAATCGTCTTGCGCACATGATCCTTGGCGGCCGCGTAATCGACCGCAGGCTCTACTGCCGCGACGCCAAACCCGCCGCTGCGCGCGATATGGCCCTGTTTGCCCGCAGCGATCAGCGCCATGGAGGGCACGCACCCGTAAATCAGGCAATCGCCGCCCAACACATGCTACA
>CAYGUB010000282.1:0-4209 GCA_964352845.1 uncultured Rhodobacterales bacterium
TTGCAGATCGCCCACGAACTGGAACGACGAATATGGGCGCAAATCGGCATCAATGAGCTCAATCGCGATGGAGCCCAACTGATCGGGGGTCTTGGTATCCTGCCCCGCCAGCCCGCGCCCCGTTGTGCCGCCGATCTCCGTGATCACGTAGTCTAGCGGGTTGAGACCGTGCTCAGCCTCGTACCGTGCGGCCAGCGCATCCGTGGCGCGCTGCAACTCGCGCATCATTGCGAAAGTGTCTTCGCGCGTGGCGCCCGGCAGCATCGAGAAATTGCCGGAGACAGAGCCACGCTCCGGCGCGTTGAAGAACCGCCATGTCACATCGCCCTTGATGAACAGCGCAGCCTGCGACATCAGCAGCGCAATCGCGCCCGCGAGGATCGGATAGCGCGCCCAGATCACAAATTTCATGAAAGGCCGGAAGCCGCGATCGCGCAGGTGGTTGAACCCCTTGCTGACCGTGCGGGACGGCCAGTCATACCAGTGTTCCTTGGCCGAGGCCGCGAGAGCGTGGCTCATGTGGTTGGGCAAGATGAGGAAACATTCCACCAGCGAGGCGATCAGCACGACAATCACCGTAAACGGAATGTCGGAAATCAGATCGCCAAACCGTCCCCCCACAGCCACAAGTCCGAAAAAGGCGATCACCGTGGTCAGCGTCGCGGCAAAGACAGGGGACGCCATGCGGCGCGCGGCATTCTCGGAAGCGGTGACCGGGTCCTCGCCCAGTTGTCGGTATCTGAAATCGGCATGCTCACCCACCACGATGGCATCATCGACGACAATCCCCAGCGTGATGATCAGCGCGAAAAGCGACACCATATTGATCGTCAGCCCCGCCAAATACATCAGCGCAATCGCGCCCAGCATTGCCACAGGGATACCGGCAGCCACCCAAAAGGCCGTACGCGCATTGAGGAAGAGAAACAGCAGCAGCACGACAAGGCCAAGCCCGACAAGCCCGTTATCGAGCAGGATATTGAGCCTTCCGGTGATAGATTCAGACCGGGTGCGGATCAGATCGATGCTGCTGCCTTCAGGCAGGGTCAGTTCCAGATCATCGGCGACACGCTGCACGGTCGCCTGCAGATCAATCGCATCGCCCCGGGCAGATCGGTCGACCCGCACAGAGATCGCCGGGTTTTCGCCCACGAAATAAGCCCGCTCCCTGTCTGTGCCTTGCACAATGACGCGGGCCAGATCGCCAATCATCAGCTTGGACCCGTCATCATTGGACCGCAGCACGATATTTGCAATCTGGTCGGCATTGCGCTTGGCAATACCGGTGCGGACCCGCGCATTGGCACTGTCCACATCGCCCGCCGGATCGGCGGAGGCCTCACCCCGGATCGCCTCGGCGATCTCGGCCATGGTCACGTCATGTTTGATCAGCGCAATTGACGGCACTTCGACAATCGTGTTGGGGGCCGCGACGCCCCGGATCGTGGCCCGGGTCGCACCGGCCGCAAACAGGCGGATCACGAATTCATCGGCAAACTGGCCAAGCTGCTCGACCGAGACGGGACCGGTGATCACCACATCCGTCACCCGGTCACGCCATGCGCCCCGGCGCACAACCGGGTCTTCGGCATCCTCGGGCAGGTTGGTCACGGCACTCACGGCCGATTCCACCTCATCGGCGGCGCGGGCCATGTCCCAGCCGGGCTCAAACTCCAGATTGATATTGGTCGAGCCCTCCCGCGATTGCGAGGACGAGCTTTCGATCCCCTCCACCGTCAAAAGCGCGGGCTCAAGCAGCTGGACAATCGCGCGGTCCACATCATCCGCGCCTGCCCCGTCCCATTGCACGGTGACGGAAACGGAATCGAGCACGACATCGGGGAAAAACTGCGCCCGCATCCGGGGCAAGGCCGCAAGGCCAAGGGCAATCAGCAGCAACAGCACCAGATTGGCGGCGGTCTTGTGGCGGGTGAAGTAGGACAAAGCCCCGCCTGCCATCATGCCAATGCGACGCGCCATCTAGCTGCCCATCCGCGCTTCGATCCGCTCAACCATACGGGCAGGCACACGCGGCTCGGCCAGTTGCCTGAGCATCCGGGCTCGGACCTCATCGGGCAGGCGGGTGTTGTTCTGCACATAGGCGACAAGTTCGGCCCGGCGGGCATCTGTCAGCTCCACCAGGTCCGGCTCGGCAGCGGCGACGGTCTCGGCTTCAGATTGCCGGATCGGGCGGACTTTTATGCCGGGCCCCAGAAGCTGCGAGCGTTCGGCCACGACCTCCCGCCCTGCCAGCCCCGTAGCCTCGATGATCACGCCATCGCCCTGACGGCGCAGAACGGCGACACGCGTCTCTTCCAGCCGGTCCTCCGGGCCCAGCACCAGCACATCGCCTTGCGCATCCACGGCCCCGTTCGGCAGCATCACGACATTCTCGAGCGGTGGCTCCGGGATCTCCACCGAGACGAAATCGCCCGGACGCAGCCCCGATGCGGCGTCAAGTTCGGCAAATAGCAGCCGTCCGGTGGTGCCCTCAAAGACCGAGGCGCTCTCCCGCGTCAGGCGGCCTGTCACGCTGATCTCGGTGCCCAAAACCTCCAGGACGATCTTGACGGGCGTCTTGATCAGCCTGCCCTGCGCGTCGATCAGCTTGGTATATTGCGCTGTCGAGACCCGGAACGAGACGTCCAGCGCCTCCGGGTCGATCAGGCTGGCCATCCGTTCGTTGATGCTGACCAGACCGCCTGCGCTTGTCGTGACATCGGAAAGCACCCCGTCGAAAGGCGCGAAAATCTCGGTATCGGCAAGCAGACGCCGGGCGTTGGCAAGATTGATCCTGCGCCGCTCGATCAGGGTCTTGCTTTGATCAATACGGGCCTCGACCTGCTGCAGCGCCTGCCATCGCGACAAAACGGCCTGCTCGGCGGTGGAGGCTGCAAGCTCGGCCGCTTCCACAGCTGCATCCGTCCCGACCCCACGGCGCAACAGATCGTTTTGTCGTGCCATCGCCGTTTTGCGAAGCGTCGCCTGATTTTCGGCCGCCTGCAGCTCATCGCCCGCTAGGATCAACGCGCGTTCGGCCTGTCGCAGATCGGCTTCCGCCTCGCGCAAATCAGTAAGCGCCACATCGACGGAGGTCTGCGCATCAGCGGGATCAATCCGCGCCAGAAGCTGGCCCTGTTCCACCCGCGCGCCTTCGTCAAATTCCGCCGCCAGCTCCATCACCCGCCCGCCAATCGGCGCGCGGATATCAAGCGTGCGGCGCGACTGGATTTCGCCAAAACTGGTGAGGACCGGAACAAGGGTCCCAGGCTCCACGGCGATGACATTCACCGAGAACATCCGCTCCCGCGCGGGGCGGTTGTCGGGCGCATCGCTCCATCGTTCCTGCAAGGCGCCATAAATCAGCCCGCCCCCTACAGAGAGCAGCCCGATCGTCACACTGAGAAGAAACAGCCCAACAAGGCTTCGACGTAAAAACCGCATGACACTTATATACTCCGCAACCAGTCAAAAACCACCTAGCGCGCGTGAGGGGCCGGGTCCAATCACCTCACGAAGAGATCACTTCCGGCGCTGGTTTTCCTGCAAGCGGGGGAATATCTCGACGAAATTGCACGGCTTGTGGCGATAATCGAGTTGTTTGACCAGGATTTCATCCCAGGCGTCACGACACGCACCCGGCGATCCGGGCAGTGCAAACATATAAGTGCCGTTGGCCACCCCGCCCGTCGCGCGGCTCTGGACGGCAGAGGTGCCGATCTTGGCCATGGAGACATGGGTGAAGACGATGCTGAACGCGTCGATCTCCTTTTCATAGACATCGCGATGCGCCTCGACGGTGACATCGCGCCCCGTGAGCCCCGTTCCACCGGTCGAGATCACCACATCGATCCCGGCATCCTCGCTCCAGGATTTCAGCTGCGCGGCAATCTGGGCGCGCTCATCGGGCAGGATCTTGCGATCGGCCAGAATGTGGCCTGCCGCCTCAAGCCTGCCCACCAGCGTATCGCCAGATTTATCATCCGCCATCCCGCGCGTGTCAGAGACGGTCAGAACGGCGATCCGGCAGGGCAGGAAATCGATACTCTCGTCAATCCTGCTCATGGCGCGATCCCGCGCAGGTGATGGCGGAGCATCAACAGATCGTGCCAGGCTTCGCGTTTTGCCGCCGGGTTGCGCAGCAGATAGGCGGGGTGGAACATCGGCAGGGCGGGCTTGCCGAGAGCCTCCACCCATTTGCCCCGCAGC
>CAYGUB010000283.1:0-4188 GCA_964352845.1 uncultured Rhodobacterales bacterium
AGAGGCTTGTATAAATCCATTTTTTTAGGGATTAATGACTTGTGCAACGGTTACCCTTGTTAGGCACAGTGATTTTTAGTTTAAGTTCCTGTATTCACTCGGACTATATCCAGTTTTTGATTTGAATAAACTGCTAAAATGTTGTGGATAATCAAAACCTAATGAATAGCCGATTTCGCTAATGGAACTATTCGAGTTTAAAAGACTATTTTTTGCTTTGTCAATCACAAATAAATGAATATGTTCTTGAGCTGTTTTACCAGTTTCTTTTTTAAGTAAATCACTTAAATAATTGGACGAAAAGTTAAGTTTCTGGGCTAAGTATTGAACATTTGGAAGACCTAATTCGTCTGTTTTATCCGTATCGTAATACGTTTTTAGTAACTTCTCAAATTTAGAAACAAAATCTACATTAATATTGGTTCTTGTATAAAATTGGCGGTCATAAAAACGGGTGCAATAATCAAGTAGTAATTCAATGTTAGATATGATTAAGTTCTGACTATGCTTGTCTATATTTTGGCTGTATTCTTTTACTATTTTATCTAACAACTCTTCTATGGTTTTTCGTTCATCTTCGGAAAGGTGTAGGGCTTCATTTACTTCATAATTGAAAAATGAATATTGATTTATTTTGTCAACCAAGTTCGATTTTCTAATTAAATCTGAATGAAAAGCCAATGTCCAACCTTTATCATTTTCCATATCTTCAGGCATTTCACCATCAAAAATGGTTACTTGACCTGGTGAAGTGAAAACTAAAGTGCCTTCCTCATAATCGTAAGAGTTCTTGCCATAAATTAAGTTGCCACAACCCAAATTTTTAAGCGTGATTTGGTATAAATTATTGACCACTTTAATACCTCTAAAATCTATAGTAGGTCTGAAATCTGAGGTTCTTACCACTGAAACCAAAGGGTGCTTTGGTGCAGGTAGTCCTACAGACTTGTGAGCTTGGCTAATGGTGTTTATTTCAAATGTTTTAGACATAGCGTAAAGATATTTATTATTTTATTTGACTCATTAACATCTTGTCAAATGTTCTATCTCCAAGCCATTTTCTCATTCGTACAAGAGGCTTTGCCAAATAGCCTTTGAGGTATCTTGTTTTTGGATTTTTTTCTGAAGCTGCTTTTGCAATTTCTTTTCCTAATACATCAACAGGTGTTAGTTTGTTTTTATTCTTATCGCTTGAAGCAATCAACTTATTTGCCATTTCTGCATAGGGACCACTCCCTGATACTTTGGCTAAATTCTCCATTGCAATATCGCCCCATTCGGTTTGTATGCCACCGGGCTCTACCATCACCACATCAATACCAAACTGCTTTAATTCAATTCTTAAACAATCGCTCCAGCCTTCTAATGCAAATTTTGTAGCGTGATACCAAGCTCCAAAGGGGGTGTAGATTTTTCCTCCCATAGAAGAAATATTCACAATTCTGCCTGATTTTTGTTTCCGCATGGTGGGTAATACGAGTTGGGTAATACGTGCTAAACCAAAAATATTGACTTCAAACTGACGTTTAGCTTCTTCAATAGACACTTCTTCTACAGAGCCATACGAGCCATAACCGGCATTGTTGATTAATACATCTACTCTTCCTTCTTTTTCTAAAACCGTGTTTACGGCATGGACGATGGACTCTTCTTTGGTTAAGTCGAGTGGAAGGACTTCAATTCCTTTTGCTTTAAGGTCATTCATTTTTTCGGTACGTCTTGCCATACCGTAAACGGTGTATCCTTTTATTTGAAGTTCAAAGGCAGTTGATTTACCCATCCCTGAACTTGCTCCTGTGATGATTGCTACTTTTTTCATTTTTTTTCGTTTTATTATTTCACACCTAATTCTTTTAACAATGCGTCAACAGTTATTTTACCGAGTTCGTCACAGGCTTTTGGACTATCCCCCGAAATAAGTTTACGGTCTATATGCGTAGCACCAGTGATTTTGTCATTAATTACCGTAATACCTTCTTTTGCTAGTGCTTCACACTGAAACCAAGGAAGTTGTCCAGGCAAATAGCCAAGTGATGGCGATTGCTTGTCAAACTTATCCGGGAAAGCAACCATTTTGTATCCGTTGTAAGGATTTGGTCTTTTTTCGCTGTCTTTTGCTATCATGGCTGCTGGACCGTGACATACTGCAATAAGGTGCTTTTCTGATTCCTTAACCCAACGCAGCAAAGTACCAACGTTTTTATCTTCAGGTAGCCCTAGCATTGAGCCGTGCCCACCCGGAAGAAAAAGAGCGATGTACTCTGAATCTTGATTTAACCTGTTATTTTCTAAAAGATTTTTGAGTGAAACTGGGTGATCGAACTTAGCTTGATTCTCACTTCTGAATTTTAAAACAGCATTGTCTTTTTGAGGTACAGACCACTCCTCCAAAATGGCTGGTTTTCCTGTTGGGGTTATAACATCAAAGTTGAAACCCGCATTGACTAGGTGCATTAAAGGCACCATAGTTTCTTGTACGTTGTTTCCCGTAGAAAAATGCCTTCCATTAGTCATTTCAAAATATCGTTCTTCGGTGCAGAGTACGAGTACTTTTTTATCTCCTGTGTATTTTTTGCCCCCAAAGTCAGTTTTCTTATATCCACTAACTTTGTCAACTCCAAATTTCCTTCCAATTGGTGATGGTATGTAGCCTTTACCATTTTCTTCTTTTGTTGGTGCTATTCCGAATAATCTTCTAATCATTTTGCATTTATTTTTTGTTTACAATGCAAATGTCAGAATGATTAACCTGAAAAATTTATAGATTTCTCGGAAAGACTAAAAGATATTACTGAAGTACTTTTATTTCGTGAGGTTGGTCTTCATTGTGCCTAACGGTCAAGTATAAGCGTAGTGCGGGATTTCGGAGCAATTCACTGTCCGTATTCTACAAAGTTTATTAAGAGCAAAAATGCTCGTTTTAAGCCATTCAGCCCGCATTACGCTTATACAATGTTGGCATCAGTCTTTTTTATTTCACTGTCACTTTAATATTGTCACTTTGTTTTTTTGATTCAAGTATCTCTATGGTTACATTCTCAAAAGTGTAAATTTCTCCTTTTTTCATAGGGGCATCTTGCAGGAATTCATATTCACTTTTTATTCCTGGTTTTATTTGAATAGGTCCACTTCCGCCTGGCAAGGTCGTGTTGACGAGATAAACTAATGCACCTTCATTAGGAATCTCTTTATCAAAACCAATTTTCCTTCTACTTTCTACAACTAAAGCTCTTGTGGTGTCAATGGGAGCAATAACTGCTTTAGTTCCACCTGTGGTTTCGATTGCATCAATTTCGATGATAGTTTCTCCTTTTTCAAGGCAGTATAATTGAGTGTCGTCAAGCCAACCAAGTATCCATCGTTCATAAGCAAAGTATCCGGGTGCTTTTGCATCGCAAGTCCCCATAAGTCCGAATGTTCCGACATATCTGTTCCATCTCTCAGAACCAAAATGATAAAGGTCTGGTAAACCGAAAGTGTGACCTGTTTCATGTGCTAACCAAATGCCACCCCAATAATTTAAATCGTATCCCGAAGTTATCGCAGTAGGAATGCTCGCTCCATCTGCCTTGATTTGCCAATAAGGTTCTTGAGACTTAAAAGTTGGCCCCCTGTCTATCGCTTTTGCTTCTGGATTGGAAACGACCAAAACGATATCAGTTTGACTAAAATTCACTTCTTCATCAGCTAAGTCAACCGCTTCTTGTATAAAGTCATGATGGGGCTCAAATTCATATATCCCTTGTCCATAATGTGCAGAAGGTTCACTCAAACGCAACCATTCGAAATGAGGTTTCAAGTCTAATTCCAACCGACCATAAGAAACTTCTTTAAAGAAATTTGGTGCGATTGGATTTATGATTGAGAAAATACTATCGGTAGGCTTTGTAGCTGGAACATCATCAAAATCGACAAATAGCACTGTCATATTTAATTTTCCAACGGAAGGAGCTAAATCATCAATTTTTGGAAACCCAAGAGCGATTGGTCCTTCGACCACTCGTGGAAGTTTACACTTTAATTTTTCAGTCTCAGTTTGTTCAAATGCTGGATTAGATTTTTTGACATTGTCACAACCAATAAGGTGTGCAGCTATTAACACTAAGTATATCAAATTTCTTTTCATTCGTGAGTCTTTTTTAATGTTCGTTAATATACATTGTTTACAAAAGTTATAGATTAGAGTTT
>CAYGUB010000284.1:0-4178 GCA_964352845.1 uncultured Rhodobacterales bacterium
AGCGCGGGACAGGCCGGTCATCGCGAGGCTGATCTCGGACTCTGCGATCACAAGATCATAGGGGCCGTCCAGCAGCTCTTTCGCGGATTTTCCCGCGCGCGGCACGGTACCGAGCGGCATGCCCTGCCCGGCTGCAAGCTGCTCGATCCCGGCGATGGCCTCTTCAACCTCCGCGCAATCGGTCCGGCCCAGCTTTCCGTAGCCGCCGGACATATCATAGGGCCCGATAAACACCATATCCACGCCCCGGACGGCGGCGATATCGCGCGCGTTTTGGACGCCCTCGGGCGATTCAATCTGCAACATCAAAAACAGCTCGTCATTGGCCCGCGCCGCATAGCCCGCGTCAGAGCCGTAACCGCTGGCCCGGATATCGCCCGCAAACCCCCGCATGCCCTGAGGCGGATAGAGACAGGCGGCCACAGCGGCTTCGGCTTCTGCCCTGTTATTGATCAGCGGGATCATGATGCTGCGCAGACCGATCTCAAGAACACGCTTGAGCTCTACCGGGTCATTAGCTGCGACCCGGACCATCGGATGCCCCCCTGCCGCCTCGATCGCGCGCGCCATATGGGCCGTGGTCTCGATTGATGCGGGGCCGTGTTCATTGTCGATCATCAGGAATCTGCAGCCCGCAAGGCAACAGGCCTCGGCCATTACGGGTGAGCCAGACTCCAGCCAGACCCCTCGGGTGGAGCGGCCATCGCGTATTCGGGATTGCAATGGATTCACGGTGTACCAACTTTCCTGAAAAATGCAGACCTGACAGCCCGCCCGATAAGATAGCACCAAAGCAGAAGCGTCGCCACACCCAGCACCGCCGCGACGGGCCGCTCGAAAAAGCCCAGAAAATCGCCCTGGGTCTTGAGTATGGTGATCAGGAAGTTCTTCTCTATTACCTTGCCAAGCACAATGCCGAGGATGGCCGGGGCAATGGGGATATCGTTCTCCTCCATCAGATAGGCCAGAATGCCCAGACCCAGCATGACCCACACGGAAAACAGCGTGTTGTCGACCGCATAGGCCCCGACAATGCAGAAGACAAGAATGATCGGCATCAGGATCCGCGTGGGCACGGCCAGCGCGTAACGCGCGGTGCGGATGGCAATGATGCCAAGCGGCAGCATCAAAAGATTGGCCAGAGCGAAGGCCAGAAAGATCGCATAGACCAGCGTGCCATCAGTCTCGAACACACGCGGGCTGGGCGTGATCCCTTTGAGCATCATGACCCCGATAGCAATCGCCGTCACCGTATCGCCCGGGATGCCAAAGACCAGCGCGGGCGTCCAGGCGCCTGCCACGGCTGAGTTATTGGCGGCCCCCGCATCGGCAATCCCTTCCGGGTGGCCCGCGCCGAATTTCTCCGGCGTTCTGGAGAATTTCTTCGACAGGCTGAACGCAACCCAAGCCGCGATATCGGCACCAGCACCCGGCAAGGCGCCCAGAATGTTGCCCAAGACCGCCGAGCGCAGAATGTTTTTCCAATATTGCCGCACCGTGCCCCACATCTGCACCGACAGGCTGCCGATCTTTGCGACCGGGACCTTCACATCCAGATCGACAGTGACCGAGCGGATCACCTGCGACAGGGCAAACATGCCGATCATCGCGGGCACAAAGGAAACCCCGTCCAGCAGGTTCATCTGCCCAAAGGTAAAGCGTGGATGCCCCGTCGCGATGTCGATCCCGACCGTGGAGATCAGAAGGCCAATCAGCAGGGACAACGCCCCACGTGACAGCGACGTGGTTGATACGGCGACGGCAGCGGTCAGGCCCAGACAGCCCAGCCAGAAATACTCCACAGAGGAGAACTTGACCGCGAAAGCCGCCAGTTGCCGCGCAAAAATGGTGAGCAGCAACACACCAATCAGCCCCCCCAGGGACGCCGTGATCAGAGATGTGCCAAGAGCCACCTCGCTGCGACCACGTTTGGTCAGCGCATATGCCTCATCCACATAAGCGGCAGAGGCCGGGGTGCCGGGGATGCGCAACAGTGCACCGGGGATGTCGCCTGCAAAAATCGCCGTGGCCGAGGCGGTGGCAATCGCGGCAACTGCCGGGACCGGATCAAGAAAGAAGGTGATCGGCACCAAAAGCGCCACGGACATGGTCGCCGTCAGGCCCGGCACAGAGCCTACAAACAGGCCAAACACGGCGGAGAGAAAAATGGTCGTGATCACATCGAGGCGAAAGACCAGCGACAGGACCTCTGCAAACTGCTCCATCAAAACAGCGCCACTTCGATCACACCGCGCGGCAAGGGCACGCGCAGCCCGACCGAAAAGCCGAAATGCAGCACCACAGGCAGGATCAGCGCGATCAGCCCGCTCAGCCACCAGCTGTTTCCCAGCAGGGTCAGCAGACCCAGCGTCGTGAGAAACATGGTCAGCAGGAAGCCCAGAAAGGGAACCGTCACGATATAGAAAGCCACCGCCGCAATGATGCCCAAAGCGCGCAGGACATTCAGGCGATCACGCATCCAGTCGGGGATCTCGACCATCGGACCGCAGGCACCCTGACGGGCCGCAACAATGCCGCTGACCAGCAGGCCAAGACCTGCCAGCGCCATGCCAAGGCCGATCACGATGGGGAAGAACTCAGGGCCGAACTGCATCCCCGCCATAACAGGAAAGGTCCGGGCATGCAGGATGATTGCCACCCCGAGGACCCCGAAGATGCCGCCCAGAACGATATCGTTAACTTTCATAAAGAGACGCCCCGGATCGCTCAGACCCCGGGGCGCATGCCTGCGCGCCCCGGGATGGCCGTGTTACTTGGCGAGGCCAATGGCTTTCATTGTCGCCCCCAGCCCCTCAGAGGTGGCGGTCATCATCTCTGCCAGCTCGGCGCTGCCCATCTTCACGACGTCAGATCCGCGCGATGCTTTGAAATCAGCCCATTCCTGCGTCTCGAAAGCGGCCAGAGCGGCTTTTTCATAGGAGCAGGCGATTTCGTCATCCAGACCTTCGGGCCCGGAGATGGTGATAAATGCCGCAAGTGTCCATTCGCTGCCAAGGCTTTCCTTGGTGGTCGGCACATCCGGCAAGGCGCCGTTGCGTTCCGAATGCATATAAGCCAGCGCCTTGAGCTCACCGCTGTCGATCAGCGCCTTGCCTTCCGACAGAGCGGGTGTTGCGATATCCACGCCGCCTGCGATCAGCTCCTGCATGGCTGAGGCCGCGCCATCTGACGGAATCCAGCGGATCGATTGCGGATCCATGCCTTCCGCGTTCAGCATGCCTGCCAGTGCCAGATGCCAGATCCCGCCCTGCGCCGTGCCCGAGCCGGTCAGCTCACCGGGGTTTGCCTTGGCATAATCCAGCAGCTCCTCAAGGGAGTTGAATTGCGAATCCTTCGAGACCAGCACGCTGGCAGGAACGATATCGACCAGCGCAATCGGTGTGATGTTGTCCTGGTTAAGCTCGGTCAGCCCCGCATGGTGCATTGTCGTGATCTCGACCGTTGCCGAGCCGATCGTGTAGCCATCCGGCTCAGCCGTCGAGATGGCCGAGTGACCGACAACGCCATTGCCGCCGGTGCGGTTCACCACATTGAAGGGCTGGCCCATTTCCTTTTCCAGAAGGCTTGCGAGCATCCGCGAATTGGCATCCGTCCCGCCGCCAGCACCCCAGGGCACAACATACGTTACCGGGCGCTCCGGCTTCCAGTCACAAGCAGCCAGCGCGGGGGTTGCGGCACAGAGCAAAGCGATGGCCGAGGTGGTAATCGTCTTCTTGATAGCAGGCATGTTTCGAACTCCAATGAAAGTTACTTCTGAAGCGAAACAGGGTCGCGTTGCTTGCACCCATCCTTGGTGGTAGGCCTCGGCAAATCAGCGTCGATCCAAGGTCGAGCGATGCCACGCACGGCTGGGTGTTTCAATCTCCCCATCTCCTCCGGCGCGCCCTGTCGAGGGCGCGTCATTTGAGGCTAGCGATCAACAAAATTCTTGTCAAATTATGTATGATGCGTCGGTCGCGGGTTACTCTTCCGCGCAAGGGCGCTGCCAACGGCACAGGCCGACCGGGCCGCGCCATAGCCCGAGCGCGTAACCGCCAGACAGGATGCCGGAGAGATCCGGCCACCGGGCCCATACGATACGGTGGCTCGGTGCTACGCATGACTATAGCGTCTGACGAAATACCTGAAACATCCCGTATCACGTAACGCGCCCAAAA
>CAYGUB010000285.1:0-4165 GCA_964352845.1 uncultured Rhodobacterales bacterium
TGCAGCGCCTCCTCGTCGCGCTCATCCCGCCAAGCATAGGCCAACCTCAACTCCGTCTCCGCATCAAGCAATTCCGCCTTCATTGCGTTGCGTGAAAAAGTGCCGTCGGGGTTTGCGTCAAGTGCCATGTTGCCAGTTCCCTGAGTTAGACTTTCGTGGTTATCTTGCCGTGTTTAGAAGTGATACGGTCCCAGTTCCGGATTGGATCAAAAGGAATCTTAACGTTGCGTAAAGACCCGACAACAAACCCGGGCCTGACTATGGTGCTTGGGGGCGCGGCCTCTGGAAAATCAGATTTTGCCGAGCGTTTCGTGATCGCGCAGCAAAGCGCGCCCGGAGAGGCGCGCCACTACATCGCCACAGCGCAAGCCTTCGATGACGAGATGCGCGCCAAAATCGACGCCCATAAAGCCGCCCGGGCAGATGACGGCTGGACCAGCCGTGAAGAGCCCGTAGCGCTGGCAGAGGCGTTACAGGCCTTATCAAGCGGACCGGTCCTGATCGATTGCGCGACCTTGTGGCTGTCCAACCTTGTGTTGGGCGAGCATGCCATCGCGCCCGCCTGTGACCAGCTCATGGACGCGCTCGGATCCCACCCGGGCCCTGTCACGATTGTCACCAATGAGGTTGGCCAGGGCATTGTCCCCGAACATGCTTTGGGCCGCCGGTTCCGGTCGATACAGGGTCGGTTCAACCGCCAACTGGCTGCCGAGGCGACGCTGGTCATTAAAATCACCGCCGGGCTGCCTCAGGTGCTCAAGGGGCAGATGCCATGACCCGCTGGCACTGGATCCGCCATGGCCCCACGCATCAAAAATCGTTTTGCGGCTGGCGCGATGTGCCCGCAGATCTGTCAGATCAGGCCCATCTTGACCGGCTGAATGCCATGCTGCCCGATAATGCGCTTGTGGTCTCCTCCGATCTGATCCGCGCCTCTGCCACCGCCGACCGGATCACGCGCGCCCATACCCGCCTGCCCCACAGCCCCGATATTCGCGAATTCCATTTCGGGGTCTGGGACGGGATGCATTTCGAGCAGGTCTCCGCCCGCGACCCAGAGCTCAGCCGGAATTACTGGGAGGAGCCCGGTGACCACCGCGCCCCGGGCGGCGAAAGCTGGAACGAGGCCGCAGCCCGCATCAACCGCTTCGTCGACGCGATGAACGCCCGGCACCCCAATCGCGATATTATCGCGGTCGCGCATTTCGGAACGATCCTCACGCAAGTCCAGCGCGCACGCGCCATCACGCCCTATCAGGCTCTGGCCCATGAGATCGACAATCTCTCCGTGACCCAGCTCAGATTTGACGGGCAATCGTGGTATCCGGACGCGATCAATCAAATCCCGTGATGGCCCGCCGCGCGATATTTGGTTTTGGCTCAAACTGTCCTGCGGCTAGGGTGGCCAGAAAAGGGAAAACTCAATGAGCTACATACTCTATCTTGGCGATCGGACCTATTCCAGCTGGTCGCTACGCGGCTGGTTGCTGATCGAGAAATTCGGCCTGAACGCAGAAATGCGGTTTCTCGACTTCACACAGGCCGGCACGATTGCAAGTCAGATCCCGCAACACAGCCCCGCGCGTACCGTGCCGACCCTGATCACCGGGGATGGAGCGGTTGTCAGCGAATCTCTCGCCATCGCGGAAGAGCTCGCCTCCAGACACCCCGATGCGGGCATCTGGCCCGCCGATCCGGTGTTGCGCGCGACCGCGCGCACTCTTGCCGCAGAGATGTGCAGCAGTTTCACAGCCCTGCGCCGCGATTGCCCGATGAACCTGTCCACAGCCTTTGCCGAAGTGACCCCGTCGCCAGAAGTCCAGGCCGATCTCAGACGGCTGGAGCTGATATGGTCTGCGGCGCGCGCGCAATCCGGCGGGAAAAGCCCCTGGCTTTGCGGCGCCTACAGCGCGGCAGACGCGTTCTTCGCCCCCGTGGCTGCCCGGATTGCAGGCTACGGTCTGGAGGTCGCCCCCGAAGCGCGCGCCTATGTCGAGGCGCATCTGGCCGATGCGAGCTTCCGTCAATGGCGCGCCATGGGTCAGGCCACCGGCCTTGATCTGCCGCGCTATCACCAAAGCCACCCCAAAGCGCCCTGGCCCGGCCCAACGCCACGCCCTGCCCGCGCGGTGGAAACCGGTACGCCCGAGAACAGCCAATGCCCCTATAGCGGCGAGCCCGGCACATATCTGGCCGAGATCGACGGGCGCATTTTCGGCTTCTGCAACGCGTTTTGCCGCGACAAGACCGTGGCCGATGCCGACGCATTCCCGGCCTTCACAGCACTGCTTTATAGCGTCTGATGCTTTGATTGAAGCCCCCGGAGAGATCTGCGCACCGGAACCCTGCGACTTCCCCCCAAAGGCTGCCGGGCATGCCCCGGATTAACTGCAAAGCGCTTGAGGCTTCAAATAACGCAGGGGGACGGAAAACGGCCGGTCCTCCCCAGTGCCGTGACCATGGATGGGCAATAGATACCGGCCGCCAAACGCCAGCCAGACGCTGTTCTTCGCAAAAAGACGTCGCCTCGCATCACGAGTGTCGATTTGGCCCGGGTTTTGGGCCCATGTTGATCAGCTGGCCGCCTTTTTCGGCTTCCAGCGTTTTGCGAGCCTGAGCACCTCGAAGCGCAATTCGTCTGCGGGCGGTGTTTTGGGGTCAAACGCGCCGCCATGCCATTCTTTGAGATCTGCGTGTTCCGGGTGCGTCGGGTCGGCCATTGCCTCAAGGAACGCGTCATATCCCGGAAAGCCACCGACGTCTTCCGGGGGACAGTGGCCTGCGACATCGGTCAAGCGCGGATACAGCTCCCCCGCGACGGGATCAGCGATTTTGCCGATCTCCAGCTTGTGTTCCCAGCTGTCTCCGAAGTCGTAGATATAGCGGATGCTCTGCACGCCGGTATCTGTCAATACCTCGGCCAAAGTGGTTTTATTGGCAGGCAGATCATCGCCGCCAAAGTCCGGATCGGGCACGCCCCAGGTCGCACCCTGTGCCGCGAACATGTAAAGATGGGAGTTGGTCCAGCCCATTGCGGCCTGCAGGGTCAGGTGCAGGCGGTCGAGGCGGATATCCAAGGGCACCTGCAGCATGCGCGTGACAGCAGGTTCGATATCCTCAAGCGTGACCTTGACTTCGACGATGCTCATGGTTGCTCCTCTATCGACATGCCCGAGCTTAATTCAAAGGGCACACGCACGTAGATAGGCGATGCGGCACTCGGTGAGCAACAGGCATAATGCGCCGCAAAATTTGGCGATATATTTCCGGGCCTCTCCAAGCGCTGACCCAACCGAGACACCCAAGCGGCTTTGGGCCGCGATTTAAGGCTTGCGTTTACCTTGCCTCAACCAATGCAACCTAGCGCTTTGGGCAGGATCACGCATCAAAGGCACAGGAATGGTCGCGCGCAGCTACACCGTCGCATTTGAGGGCATCGAGGCGCGCAGCGTCGAGGTCCAATGCGCCGTGACACCCGGGCTCCCTTCCTTCTCGATCGTGGGGCTTGGCGATCGCGCCGTCAGCGAGGCCCGCGACCGCGTCCGCGCAGCCCTGACGGCCATGTCCATTGCCCTGCCATCCAAGCGGATCACGATAAACCTCTCGCCCGCCGATATGCCGAAGGAAGGGTCGCATTTCGATCTGCCGATTGCGCTGGCGCTCCTGACGGCGCTCGACATCCTGCCGCGCGACACGCTGGAGCAAACCATGTCCCTGGGCGAGCTGTCGCTGGACGGCTCGCTGGTCCCTGTTATTGGCGCGCTGCCCTCGGCAGTAGCGGCGGCCGAAGGCGACCGGCAGCTGATATGCCCGCAAGCCTGCGGCCCGGAAGCAGCCTGGGTCGACGCCACCCGCGTGATCGCGCCCGCCTCGCTGCATGCGGCGGTCCAGCACCTGACAGGCCAACTCCCCCTCAATCCCGCCACGCCAGGAGAGGTCAGCCGCCCATCGACACAAAAGGACCTGCGCGATGTCAAAGGCCAGGAACGGGCCAAGCGCGCTCTGGAAATCGCAGCCGCCGGGCGCCACCATCTGCTGCTTGTCGGCACGCCCGGCTCGGGCAAATCCATGCTCGCCGCGCGCCTGCCGGGGATCATGCCGCCACTGGGCCCGTCCGAGGCGCTCGAGACCTCGATGATCCACTCGCTCGCGGGCCTGCTCGATG
>CAYGUB010000286.1:0-1686 GCA_964352845.1 uncultured Rhodobacterales bacterium
ACCTGATGCTGGGCGAAAAATCCGATCCTGAGCTTGCTTGACTGGTTCATGCGGCCCGACATCACATCAAGGCGACCTGACAACATCTTGGAAAGGGTCGATTTTCCTTCTCCGTTTCGGCCCAGAAGGGCAATCCTGTCATCCTGGTCAATCCGCAGGTTCAACCGGTCCAGAACCACCGTTCCGTCATAGCCCGTCGCAGCACTTTCCGTGGCGATGATGGGGGGGGACAGCTCGTCAGGTTGGGGGAAGGTGAAGACCGTGCGGGCGACATCTTCGGGCGCTGTGATCGTCTCCATCTTCTCCAGCATCTTGACGCGGGACTGGGCCTGTTTGGCCTTGGAGGCCTTGGCCTTGAAACGGTCGACAAAGGCCTGCAGATGCTCGCGCTTGGCAGCTTGCTTCTTGGCGGCAGCCGCCTGGACTGCGCGTTTGGCGGCGCGCTGGCGGGCGAACTGGTCATAGGGGCCGGTATAATAGGTCAGGCCCTTGTTTTCCAGATGAAGTATTGCATTCACGGCGCGGTTCAGAAGGCCGCGATCATGGCTGATGATGATGACCGTATGGGGATATTTTCCCAGATAATTTTCCAGCCACAGCGCCCCTTCAAGGTCGAGGTAGTTCGTGGGCTCATCAAGCAACAACAAGTCAGGTGCGGAGAATAGCACGGCGGCCAGCGCCACGCGCATCCGCCAGCCACCCGAGAAGGCGGAGCAGGGCTGCTGTTGCTCGGCATAGGTGAAGCCAAGCCCGCCCAGAATGGAGGAGGCCCGGGCCTCGGCAGACCAGGCATCTATATCGCTGAGCCGGGTCTGAATCTCGGCGATCCGGTTGGGATCACTGGCGCTGTCTGCTTCTTTCAGCAGCGTGGCGCGTTCCGTGTCAGCGGCCAGCACCGTGTCGATCAGCGAGACCTCATTGCCCGGCACTTCCTGCGACACACCCCCGATCCGCGCGCGCGAGGGCAGCGAGATCTCTCCTGATTCCAACGCAAGTTCGCCGCGTATGATGTTGAAAAGGGTGGTCTTTCCCGCACCGTTGCGTCCGATTAGGCCTACCTTGTGGCCGGTGGGCACAATGGCAGAGGCGCCGTCCAGCAACAGGCGGCCATCGACGGCATAGCGGAGATCGGTCAGGGTCAGCATGGCAGCGGTTTGACCCGAGCCGCAGGGGAAGTCAATTGCCTGCTTTTCAAGGGGCGTGGCCCATGCTAGGCGGGCGCGAATTCACATCTCAGGAGATATCCCATGGCGATCCAACGCACATTTTCCATCATCAAACCCGACGCGACCAAGCGCAACCTCACTGGTAAGATCACAGCCAAGTTCGAAGAAGCCGGACTGCGTGTCGTGGCCTCCAAGCGCATTCATCTGACGCTGGCGCAGGCGCAACAATTCTACGGCGTTCACAAGGACCGTCCCTTCTTTGGCGAGCTGTGCGAATTCATGATCTCCGAGCCGATCGTGGTTCAGGTTCTGGAAGGTGAGGATGCGATTGCCAAGAACCGCGAAGTGATGGGCGCAACCAACCCGGCCGAGGCCGCAGAGGGCACGATCCGCAAGGAATTCGCGCTGTCCATCGGTGAGAACTCTGTCCATGGCTCGGATGCGCCCGAGACGGCTGCCGAAGAAATCGCCTTCTTCTTCTCCGGGCTGGAACTTGTCGGCTGAGATGGTTGCCTGAGAG
>CAYGUB010000286.1:1786-4146 GCA_964352845.1 uncultured Rhodobacterales bacterium
ATCGCCTTCTTCTTCTCCGGGCTGGAACTTGTCGGCTGAGATGGTTGCCTGAGAGAATTGACTGAGAGTGTTTGACTGAGCTCTCCGGCAGACCGATGTCGGAGAGTGTCAGGCAGGCATATCGACCGCGAAGAGGAGAGGTCTTATGCCGGCACTGTCAAGGCGCAGTTTTCTTGCAGCGGCGGCAGCGGTTTTTGCTGTCCCGGTGCGGAGTGAGGCTGCCGTGTGGGCGCAGGTCTCCGAGCAGGCCCGCGCGTTGGAGCAGTGCCACGCGCTGATGATCAATATCAAAGGCAGCCCCGTCCTAAGCGCGAAGTTTCGCGGGCCTGCCATTGACCGGCTGGTGCCGATCAAATCCGTCTCCAAGACCATTGTCGCCGCACTGACCGGTGCTGCGGTTGATCGCGGAGAGATTGCCTCTGTCGATGCGCCGCTCTCTGCGCTGGCGCCGCAACTCATCCCGCGCGGAGCTGACCGGCGGGTGGGCGAGATTACCGTGGCCGATCTGGTTACCATGCAAGCCGGGCTGGAGCGCACGTCGGGCCCGCATTACGGCGGCTGGATCAGCAGCCCTGACTGGGTGGCCGACGCGCTGTCACGCCCCTTTGTGGCAGAGCCGGGCAGCCGAATGCTCTATTCGACCGGCTCGTTTCATATACTGGGCGCGGTGTTGTCCGAGATTTCCGGGCAGTCCTTGCTGGCGCTGGCCCGCACGCGTCTGGGCGCGCCGCTGGGGATGGAGATACCGGCATGGACCCGTGATCCGCAGGGCCGCTATCTGGGCGGCAATGAAATGGCATTGCGGCTGGCCGATATGATCAAATTCGGCGAGCTTTATCTCAATGAGGGCAAGCGGGGCGATACACAGCTGCTCAGCCGCGCCTGGGTTCAGAGCTCGCTTGAGACGCATACCCGTTCGCCCTTTTCCGGGCTGGATTACGGCTATGGCTGGTTTCTGGGCCAGACCGGAGGCGACCGCTACGCTCTGGCGCGGGGCTATGGCGGGCAGGTGATCTGTATCGTGCCGGGACTTGATCTGTGCCTGGCGATCACCTCCGACCCTACCCGGCCTGCGCGCAGCGGGGGGTATTTTGGTGATCTGATGCGGCTCATCGAAGGCGCGATCATTCCCACAGCCCGCCAGATTGCGGGCTGATGCGTCTCGATTGACATGGTTTAAGCCGAGAAGAGGAACGCGTCGCTTTCGGGCAGCACTGTCTCGAATTGCTCCGCCAGCGGCGCCGTCTGCGACAGTTTTGCGACCGAGAAGGTGAGATCAACTTCCTCAAGCAGATTGCCCTGACCGCGTGGCAGGGAGAACAGATCGAAGCCGATATCATAGCTGCCCTCTTCAAGCTGGATGCCTCCATAGTAATTGCCATTCGCATCATCGCCAAACAGCGCATAGGGGGAGACGGATTCGGTGCGGTTGATGCCCTCGGACGGGAACGTGATCTTGATCGAATTGAACTCATCGGCAACCGCTGCGCCATCGGCGAGGAATGCGACAATCGTGATGTCGATTCCCTCAAGCAGCGCGGCATCCACAACATCGTCATTGTTGATCTGTGTGATGACCTCATCTGTTGACTTGTCGAAGATAAACACATCCAGCGTGTTTGTCGCGGGTTCTTCGGGCACGTCCTGGACCGTCACGCTGAGATCCTGCAGCGCGCTAGTGGTGCCATCGCTGACCTGGGCCGTCAGTTGGTAGATATTGTTGCTATCCGCATCGCCCGGGCTTTCGAAATCGGGCGGCGTCAGGAATGACAGGACGCCCGTCTGCGGATCCAGCTCAAACAAGGCCGCATCGGCCCCGCCTGCAATGGCAAAGCTCAGCGGATCGCCGTCAGTGTCGGAGGCAAGCAGCGGCGGCAGGGCCAGCGTGTTTTCGGGCAGGGCGCGTGCTGGATCTGAGGTGAAGATTGGCGGCGAATTGCTGGTGTCGGCTGCAATGTCGAGCGTGACCACCCCGGTATCGCTGCCGCCATTCCCGTCGGAGACGATATAGCTGAAGCTGTCACTTCCCGCGAAATCGAGATCGGGCGTGTAGGTGAAGCTGCCGTCGAGCGCCACGACAACCGCGCCGCTAGTCGGATCGGTGTCGAGCAGGAAGCTCAGCGCATCGCCATCGGGGTCACTGGCCTGAAGCTGGCCGGTGATGGCGATGTCCTCGGTGCCTGAAAACTGCGGGTCGGTGGCCTCGGGGGGCGAATTGCTGGTGTCGGCGGCAATGTCGAGCGTGACCACGCCGGTATCGCTGCCGCCATTCCCGTCGGAGACGATATAGCTGAAGCTGTCACTGCCCGCGAAATCGAGATCGGGCGTGTAGGTGAAGCTGCCGTCGAGCGCCACGACAA
>CAYGUB010000287.1:0-2436 GCA_964352845.1 uncultured Rhodobacterales bacterium
CTAACTTCACTTGTACCCGCTTGATGTCACTGTGAGCATATCTGAGCAGCATTCTTGTGTCTTTTGGGCGCCTATTACAGACATCTGGCTTTGTTAGCCGTTACGAATCTCGGGGGCCGCCGGTCATCTCACCCATCCCGCTTGACCCTTGCACTTATGCATCGTTTTCAGAATGGTCCAACGGAATGCAGTAATCAACCAGTAAGGACCTGGCGGTTTGGGCGGATTGAGGTCATTCGATGCAAGTGCGAACCAAGAATGCACTATCGGTCGAAGCGGACATTCCGACGAGCGCAGTTCTCGGTTTATCGCTGCAGCGCGGAAGGCAACTCCGAGCCCTTTTTGAATCTTGATTCTTTATTGTTACTTGTCACTTCTGGCCAAAAACAAACAATGGTCGTTTTCACAACTTCACACTGCGCCTGACGAAAGCTGGCATTAAAACTCCTGCATTATTCAACAGTTTGGGGGCAATAGACCGCTATCTCCGCTGCTCTTTGTGCTGGGTCAGCTGCACACTGGTTGTAGCGCTTATAAGTAGCGACGTATTACTTTGACGCTTTGGGCGGTGAGGTTTGCGCTCCGATAAGATGTGTCGCGCTAAGCCCCATACGGCGTCCACAAAAAATCTAAACACCAACGAAAATAATAGTATACGGTTGTAAAGTGTCTGCTGGATAGGAGCCGGTTGCGATTGGCTGCATTGAAGGGTTTCGAAATATGCATGTCGTAATGTTAGGGTGGTTTCTAAAACCCGGCACCATACATAAAGTTATTCACGAAATAGGCCGCCGACTTGCTGAAAATGGAATTCAACTCACGGTCGCTAGTACGTGGTCAGATTCATATGCTTCGGCAGATCTAATCATCGGATCTCACCCGATTTCGGCACGCCCTATATTATTGGGCGCGCGAATTTTTGGTCAGCGTACCGTTAACCGTTTTCAACGTATGGACATTGCCGAAAGGGCCGGAGCCTTGGTGGCGCGGTTCGGCTCTCCAGCGAATGATGAAGAACTGACAGAACTGGCAAGACCTTGGGTGGATGGCGCTGTACTCAAGTATGATTCCTCTTCTACGCGAAAAGATGTTTACCTTTGGTCATTTGGGGCTGACAGACGAACTTTCCCAATCGATTTTAAGGTTGGGACCGACGTGTTTATGGAGTTCCTCGGCTCCGACCCGCTAACTTATAAAATCGATGCTTTTGCCGGAAACATTCTTGGTGGCTGGATTCTACCCACGCGGGATATGCGTGAACAGAATTGGCAGACGATGGAAATTCGAAGGCCGGACGCTTTCGAGCCACCGGCTGAACTCGTGCAAGGAATTCAAGCCACGAGTGAAGCCTTAGTTCAATACGGTGTTGGACACGCGAGCTTTGATCTTATGCAGAATTCGGATGGCTATGCCTTGATCGAGATAAATACCTGTAATGTCGGCACAGAGGTGTGGGACTACTGGCCAGGCATATATGCTGCGAATTATTCTAAAGCGATATTGGCGACATTGAGACGCCTGAATTCGGTCCCGAAGTATAGTGCACTGCATGTTATGGCTATAAATGCAGGTAACAAATATGATGTGCGGGGGGATATTTAAATCGATACTGGATTGCTCCCCTTGGCACTTTGATCTTGGCGGTCTCGAAATTTAAGTGCAACAGACATCCAGTTAGAGGATGTCGCCATGGGCCAACATCATCATCATTTCAGCGCCCAGTTTAGAAAACACTCCGGCTTGTTCTAAACACTCAAATTCGTTTCAAAATCTCATTTCCGATTACACTCGCACAGTCGTTAAATTGTATCGCAGGTCGGCCGTAGGGGCATCAACCAAAATCAAATTTGGGTAGAGCATCTAGGGCAAGATGAATCTTAATTGCGTCATCATATTCAACGCCCAATATTGGCGCATCATGGATACCATAGACGAACTCTTCCCATGGGGATTCAGCGTTGATAAAGGAAGGGTCTAAAGCAGAAGATCTAAAAGGTAGGAATCCTTGCAACTCCATCGTTGCGTCAATGGTTCCATTTTCCCCTTTATCGAAAAATACATAGAGGGTTTCAGTTGTTGGGTGTTCGACCGTCAAATAAGTATAGTTGAACACAGGCTCATTAAAAATAAATTTCGCATAATCTATCGCCTGCTGGCGGGTTGTATCACTCTCAGAAAATTGGCTGATCGTGTTGTCTCGGGTTCCCGATGGTCCGCCTAGGGCGATCATTGGCAAAGTTAAGTGGCTAATACCAGAGGTATCTATCTTAACATCCCAAGAGGAATCTGTGTATTCTACGCTTAGTTCAAGGAACTGTTCAGTCCCGCCCACCGAAAGGTTCCCTGTAAGCGAGTAATGTGTACTTGGGGATAAAGTGTCGAAATTAAACGAAACAGCCTCAGCAAACGATAGGTTCGAGTAATTAATATCACCAC
>CAYGUB010000287.1:2446-4117 GCA_964352845.1 uncultured Rhodobacterales bacterium
CATAGTTCAGGTTAAAATTATACATTGCTTCGAATCCCGAGATTATCGGAGCGGCAGTACCGCCAGTAGTCCCTGGCAGTATGAATAAATGATCAAATCCTTTGCCGCCAAATGCAGAAAAATCGTCCATAATTGCATTCATTCCAACGGTATCGTCAAGTGGCCCTCCTTCATATGATAAGGCGAATTCAGGGAGCACCACCGGCTTAGTGTACGTGTCGTGCTTTTCAACCCATTCATCAGTCTGAGAAATTGATAACGCTAATGTTTCGGGTTCTGATGAAACAACAGAGACCGCATTTCTGGCGGCGTCCAAATACTCTTCCTGTGCAGCGCCAACCTCGTAGTTATGTGCCCATGACATGAAGTAACCGCCAGCGGCTACTTTTCCAAGTACAGTATCTTTATCCGTACCCCTTGCGGCATCGGCTATGGCCAAAATGGCTTCACCAAATCCGACAGACCCAGATGAAATTGCGTCGAACCAGAACGATTTTCCGGCGGCTTCAGGCGCTCGGTTGAATAAATTTTGATACACATTGTCTAGAAAAAGACCTAATTGTATTCGTGCAAGTGGTAAAGTGAAATCTGGGTTTGTATTTCCCAATTCGGGGTAGAGCGTAATTGATTCCAGGGCAACACTAAAGGTATTTGCGATTTCAGTAAGAGGTGAGCGCTTTTCGACATCGTCGTAGCTTACGGCTTTTCTATGATCGCTTAGACGATCCATCCAATAATAGAACCCGGCGGCATCCGGTGCGCGGCCGTAATACCCTACGTAAATGAGCGTTAATGCCTCCGACGGTGTTAATGAGGTTACTATATCTCCGTCAGAAACACTCGTGTCAGTAAAATCGCCCCTAATTTCAAACGGTATATAAAGTTCTTGATTCCAAAAGCCCATCGACGTTTACCTTTTCAAATTCATAAGCTGGTTGCACTAGCTGTTCTGCGCGATTTTATGATCCACTCCCAAATTGACCGTTATGCGAGTGTAGCAACGTAATCGGCACGCCATTAATTTGTAGGCTTAAAAGAAATTCAGTTCGAACAATTCACTTGATTTTATGGGTATCTAACTGCCGCTTTGCAGTTTAGGGCGCTTTGTCCTATTACGTATCGAGAACTGAACATGGCACATTAACCTAGGCTAATCTAGCGATAAGATGAGAGTGTCTTTTCTACGGCTCGATAGTTCTTGCCAAAATCGACAGGCGATATCCGGTCAGAAAGGGCTCGAAATGCGAAATGGACCTTTAGTCAAAGTCTGCTTCTGGTGCACACAACAGTGTTGTTCGCTCGGCAACCAATGGCTGATTCCTGACTCCTAGGAGCCTATCGCCAGTCAAATTCTTGCCGCTATATCCGCACGCTGCCATTTGGGCTGCCAAAATGCTGCGCGAAGCACCAACGGCTGGTCTGGTGAAGCTGCGGTGCAGCATCAGGCATTGGGCTAAAGTCCGCAAGGGCCCGAAACTGCAGATGCAAGGATCCAATCGGAGGCTCTTAAAAAGTCTTCGCATTTTGCAGAAGGAGTGGACATGGACTCTAACTACTCTGCAAACTTTTCGAGAATTCGGCCTCTGTCAGCATGGGCATATCTGAGCAGCATTCTTGTGTCCCTGTGCCCACTGATGGAAGCCACTTCTGGAACCGTTAGTCCCATCTCGA
>CAYGUB010000288.1:0-4096 GCA_964352845.1 uncultured Rhodobacterales bacterium
GCCCAATCTGGTGCCGCCCGCAGATCCGCGACATCTGTCTCTTCGGTCAGATAGAGCGTCATCAGCGGCTGGAATTTGGAATTGAGCGGTTTGGCCGCCATGATCCTGTCGCGATACTCCGCCGCATCACGCGCGGTGCGCACGGGCGGCACCAGATTGGGCATGATGATCGCGCGGGCGAAATGGCGGGCGGTCTCGGGCAGGACGGCTTTCAGCATCTCGCCATCGCGCAGGTGGAGATGCCAGTCATCGGGGCGGCGGATCGTCAAAGATGTCATGGCGCATCGCTTAGCGCTTTGGGCAGGTATTTGCCAGCGCCCTTTACGAGATTTGCATCATGGCCGAACGCGGCTAGGGTGAGGGCAGGACAAGCTCAGGAAAGGTCGGACCATGTGCGATATCTGCATTATGAATTCTGTCAAAGAGCGGATGCTGTCGCGCCGTGATCTGTTCAAGGCGGGCGCTGCGGTCACGGCCGCCGCCACAGTGGGAACCGGGACGGCAGCACTTGCCGATGGTCACGGGGCGGTGCGCGACATGACCCATAGCTATGACGGCGACTTCCCGACCTTTTTCAACGAGCCGGGAATTTCCTATGAACAGATCTTTAATTGGGATGAGCACAAGTTCAATCTGTTTGACCTCACGATCCGGGAACATACCGGCACCCATATCGATGCGCCGCTGCATTTCTCCAAGGATGGCAAATCAGTCGATGAGATCGATGTGGGCAATCTGGTTGTGCCGCTTTGCGTCATCGATATTCGCGAGAAGGCCGCAGCTGACGCTGATGCGCAGGTCACGCCCGAGGATCTGGAGGCCTGGATCTCGGCCAATGGCGACATCCCCGACCGGGCCTGTGTTGCGATGAATTCGGGCTGGGGCCCGAAAGCCGCCACGCCCGCCTATCGGGGCGCTGATGATGCGGGCGGGCTGCATTTCCCGGGCTTTCACATCGAGGCTACGGAAATGCTGCTGGAGACCAGCTCGGCCTCCTGCATGGCGGTTGATACGCTGTCGCTTGATCACGGGCCCTCGGGCGATTTTGCGACGCATTACGCCTGGTTGCCCGCCGGCCGATACGGGATCGAAAATCTCGCCGGGCTCGATCAGGTGCCCGCGTCTGGGTCCACGCTGGTCGTGGGCGCGCCCAAGCATAAAGGGGGCACTGGCGGGCCTGCGCGCATCTTTGCTCTGGTCTAGCGCGGTGATGAAGCGCATCGCCCTGCTCGCGGCCTTGCTGGCCGCCTGCACCCCCGTCATCTACGAGGTGCCGGGCGTCAGGGAGGCGCAGGCCAGCGAGGTCGGAGGCTGCACGCTGATCGGCATTGTCACGGGCAAACCCGGCGTCTTTGGCCCGCTGCGCGATATAGGCCTGCGCGATGCCCGCCGGGCCGCACTTGAGCGCGCCAAAGAGCAGGGGGGCGATACGGTGGTATTTGACCCGCTGCCCGAAGGCGAAGAGGTGTTCGATCTGCCCGGAAAGGTCTATCGTTGCGCCGATAACGAGGGGTAACAGGTCACGCAGAAAGCCTGATCCATGTCATGCGGTGAAATCTCTGAGTTCAGGCAGCGCGTCGTCGCTCATATATTTGACGTCGCTTAGATATTTCGTGCCACGCCAAGACCCTTCTCTTTGCAAACCATTAAAGCGTCATGCGAAAAACCTGAATCACATAACGCTGCCTGAAATCAGAGATTTTGGGCGCGTTATGTGATGCGTGATGTTTCAGGTATTTCGTCAGACGCTATAAACATCGCTATGCATCCCGTGCAAGGCGGGGTTGTCGGAATGGCTATCGTACGGGCACGCACGGGTACCTATCTCTATGACGTAAACGATCTTACGGCGTCATGCGAAGAACCTCACTTACATAACGCTGCCTGAGATCAAGGATTTCAATGCGTTACGTGATGCCTGACGCTTAAGGTATGTCACCCGACGCCATAGTAAGGAGAAAGCCCATGGCTTATGTCTCATCAAACGCCCCCAAACCCTTCGCTCTGTTCGAGAGCCTGGGCAACGCGATCTGGCGCCTGTTCCAGCCCCTGACGCTCGTGGCCGAAGCCAATGCACGCATCGCGAAGATCGAGAAACTGTCGTCGAAAAGCGATGCGGAGCTGGCAGAGATGGGCCTGAAGCGTGAAGACATCGCGCGCGTCGTGTTTCGCGATATCTCCTATATCTGACACGCCGGGCGCAAGGTCAGGCTATTGTGCCGCACGGGTCAGTTTTCGGCGCTGCTTGAAGGCTTTTGAGAAGCGCAAGGCCCGCTCCGGATGGCCGCGGGCCGTCAGATGCTGCTCGACCTCCTTGCGCCATAACAGCACATTCTTGCGCGAGCGGATCATCGCGTAGAAATCGGGCGCGGTCAGGCTGCCCTCGATGCCGCGGGACATGACGGTCTTCAGCCCGCCCATCCGTTTGAGCACCATGGCCGATTTATGCCCGAAGCCGATCGCATTGAGCCGGATCACATTGTCGCCTGACAGCCGGTCGATATGGGCCCGGTCGCCTGCATGGAAATGGTCATAGATCGCATAGACCTTGCCGGCCGGTGCGATCTCCTTGGCGGCATCCGAAAAGGGCAGCGACCAGTCGGCGGCCCGACCCTTGGCAAATCGGCTTTCCCAAGGCACCAGATCGGTGTCCAGCGTGGTTTGCGGGCTGAAAGTCACCACCGTGCAGCCCGGCGCAAGTGAGGCGAAGGCCAGTGCCGCGAACCCGCCCATGGAGGTACCGGTCAGCGCCACGCGGTCAAAGCGCGCGAAGAACCCGTCATCGCGCAGCCTCTCCAGATGCGCAATCAGGCCGACATCGCGAAACCATGTCGATTTCTGCGCATAGACCCCCAGATGCGAATAGCCCCAATCGCTGCAAACCTTCTGCGCCCATGGCTCGCGCGCGAGCAGTTTGTTGCCCGCCTGAGACAGGTTGTCGAAACTGACCACCAGTTGATGCGCGCCGCGATCCACGAAAGAGCAGCTGTAATCGCCAAAGCTGTGATACCAGCCGCGATTTGGCCCGGCGGGGTAGATCTCGTGATACCATGTGGGCGGGCCGTCGGGCTCTGGCGCTTCCGCCGCGCGCTCTTGTGCGCGCTTTTGCAGGTTGCCAATGGCTGTCAGCATGGCTTCCTGCGCGGCCTGTCTGGCCTCCAACGCGGATTGCAGCCGCGTCAGCGGGTCACCCTCGGGTGCGCCTTCCAGATCGGTTATGTCGAAAAATTCCGGGGTCTCGATCCCGAAACGCGCGATAATCTCGCGGTTTTCCTCCGCCATCGTCTTCATCAAGCCAAGCCGCTGGGCATTCGTGAACACATCGCCTGAGCGCACCGTTCCGGGGTGATCAATGCGGATCAGCTCGCGGATGACCTCGCGCGGGTTGAACTGCGTCTGCGTTCCCAGCGTGGCCAGCATCTCGGAGGTTTCGACCGACAGAGATTTGTTCACGCCGGGATCGGGCAGCACAAGCGCATCGCTCATCTCCAGCCCCACCTGCGCGGCAAAATCTGTGATCACATCGCGGCCAACCAACAGATCGCGCGCAAAAGGGCGTAGCCGGATCGCGTCATCGCCAAGTCCCGCAGCATAGGCGTTAAGCGCATCCAGATACCGCACCCGCCGCGCCGCCTGATCCACAAAGAGCTGCCTGTCAGGCGCAACGCGGCTGTTTTTCAAAAGCTGCTTGTAGAGCGCTTCCAGATAGCTGTCCTGTCGCCGGATATAGCAGATCACCTTCAGGCACGCCTGCATATCGGGCGTCATGGCGGCGATCAGTTTGCGCGCGGTCTCGGGGTTAAACAACATCTCCGAGCTGATGATATGGGTATGATCGGGCAGGCTTGCGACCTCGGCGGTGATCTGCTCCAGAACGGCTGCCACCTCTCCTGACCGGGTGGCGGCCACGACATGATTATGCGCAATATGGCTGCGCGCGGCACGCACGAAATTCAGCCCGGAGCCGTCCCGCAGCGCGGCCTCGTTCTGGCTGAGGAAGCCCTGAATAGCCGTCGTGCCCGTCTTGGGAGAGCCGATATGAAGCCAGATTTGTCCCATGATTGATGCCTGATTTGCCAATAGCCGGTATCTTATC
>CAYGUB010000289.1:0-4065 GCA_964352845.1 uncultured Rhodobacterales bacterium
AGAATGACGTCCTGATTGCTGGCGTTGACAGTGGCCCCGCTGGCCGCGATCTGTGCGACGCTTATCGCATCAACCAGCAGCGTTAACGTGCCTGCGGCCGCGTCATAATTGATCTCGATGTCGTGATATTCGTTATCGGACAAGGTGCCGGGTGGGGCCGCGATCTGAAATGTTCCATCTTCGGTCACGAGGCGGAACTGGAACCCGCCATGATCATAGACATTCATCCCCATAAGCCCCGGCAATCGCAAGACATGGCCATCTGCATCCGGGGTCTGATCCATCTTGAAGCCAAGCGATACCTGGAGCGTCTCGACGCCCGAAATGGCGATGGGCGCCTCGTCAAAGTCGATATGGCTGGTGCCGTCGAGCCGGAAGGCGCCGGCATCATCCGTCCCGAACCGCGCGTCGATGACCCGGTCGACCTGCGGGGGCGGGGCGTCTTCGATGGGGCCGGCGCCGAATCGGCCGAAATACGGGCTGGAGGGCAGAACGCTCAGGTCATCCTGCGTGGCCCCCGCGCCCACATCGGGATTGACGATATGGTTGCTGACGAGTTCGAAGGCGTCCGCATTGTCGTAATTGACCGCGTAATTGTCGTTATGCAGAAGCTCTGAATTGATCGAGATCTGGACTGCGATATTTCGTGCAACGTCGGGGTTTCGCAGATTGGTGCCCAGAATTGTGGGGGGGAAGCTTTCTGCGGGGGCGGTGATGCTGTCTTGATGAGTCGCATCGGCATTCCAGAGCACGGTATTGTTGCGAACGACCGCGTCGGATGTATCGCGGATGGCAATCCCCTGCGGCCTGCCATTGTGCAGAATATTGTTTGTTATCTGTATGTTTTCGAAAAAGCCCGAGGCGCCGCCACCTTGACCAAATGTCTCGTTGCGGATGAAGATGCCTTGGGTGGCCTCGCCGCCGCCGGCATTCATGATATTGCTGTCAATCAGTATGTCGCGATTCTCGGAGCTGGTATTGCGTCCCCAAAGCTGGATCATGTCATTATGGGTGACGGTCTGGACTGCGCCGAAAAAGTCCGAGAAGAGATTGTGCGAAATGATGACATCGGCCAGCCCGCCACCGCGGATGCCGTCTCCCTGGATCCCGGTCAGATCATTGCCGATCAGATCGATGGCGTTACTGTCCACGATGGTCGGCCCGTGGAAATAGCGCGAGATCTCATTGTCGATGAAAGCGATATATGAGCTGTCCTTAACAATGGCCAGGCTGCCTCCGTTATTGGTCTCGTCGCGCGCCGTCTCGCTGGCTGAGCCGGTCATGATGTTGCTGGTAAATTCGATATGGTCCGAGCCGAGCACCCGGATGGTGAAATCCGACAGCGTGTAGTCGGGCGTGTCGCGCGTGTTGACGAAGGAGAGCCGGTCAAATGTCAGGTGAGACCCGTTTCGGATATTGAGCAGATCAATCTCGGCTGGCGTGGTCGGATCAAGGCTGGTGAACAGGATTGGGGTGGCTTGGGCACCGATGCCAAAGCCGCTTAGCTGATAGGGGCCGCCGGCCTGGTCGAGCCTGATGGTCCCGCCGCTTCCGGCTTCAAGCTGCGCTATGGCGTCGGTCAGTTCCTGATTTGATCCGACGATGATCTCTGCGTCGGAATGACCTGCATATTTGGTAAAGAACGTATCGGGCATTGCACTCTCACTTTGTAACTGGACAGAAACTGACTAGAGTTTTGTTTACGCGGGGGTAACCCTGTGCGTGAAATTTGACAAAATCATGGCGGGCGAGACTTAGAACCTGCCCGGGATGATCACCCGTTGGTTTTGCGCGGAATTTTGCCGGATTGCCGCGATTGCCCCGATTGCCTGCCTGAAAATTGGGCTGGGAGATGGTGAAAGAGGCCGCGCCGGCGCGGAGGGTATTTCCTGCACCCGGGCGCAATATCGCGCCGGGGCTCGGCGTTATGGCACGTTCCGACGGCTTGTGGACGGGTGTCGAAGACGGCCCCCGCCTCTCTGGGCCCCGCACCAAAACATGTCACCTGCGTGTGTGGCGTCGTTTGGGTGTTTTGCAGTGCGGGCGGTGGTGCGTCGCTCAGGTCATTTGCGCTGCGATGCCCGTGTTTTGGCGCATCAAGTAGAAAATATGATTTTACAACAGCGTTTTAGAGTGAGGTGCGATCATGGATGAGGTACGCCCCTCAAAAATCAATGGACTTAACGCGCGCACCTCAAATAGCCTTTCTGCATCGAATTGACGATTCGGCCCCCGAGAAGAGGGGCCGGGTCCACACTGGGAGGAAAATCTATGAAGAGTTTGAAACTGGCATCCGTCAGCGCCCTGAGCCTTGCCGCGGCCTCACTGTCAGGCGCAGCCCAGGCCGAGGATCTGACGCTTTGCTGGGCTGCCTGGGATCCGGCCAATGCGCTGGTCGAGCTGTCCAAGGAGTTCGAGGCGCAGTCTGGCCATACGATGAGCTTTGAGTTCATCCCCTGGCCCAATTTCGCCGACCGGATGCTCAATGAGCTCAACTCCGGCGGCAAGCTCTGCGACCTTCTGATCGGCGACAGCCAGTGGATCGGCGGGGGGGCCGAGAATGGCCATTACGTCAAGCTCAACGATTTCTTCGACGCTGAAGGCATCTCAATGGATGATTTCGCCGAAGCAACGGTCTACGCCTATTCGACCTGGCCCAAGGGGACGCCCAACTACTACGCGCTGCCCGCGATGGGGGATGCCAATGGCTGGTTCTACCGCAAGGACTGGTTCGAGCGTGAAGATATAAAGGCAGCGTTCAAGGAAGCTACCGGGCGAGAGCTGGCGGAGCCAAAGACCCAGAAAGAACTTCTGGAGACCGCGCAGTTTTTCCAGGAACGCGAGATTGATGGCAAGACCGTCTATGGCGCTGCGATCTTTACAGAGCGGGGCTCGGAAGGGATCACCATGGGCGTGACCTCGGCGCTTTATCCATGGGGTTTCAAATATGAAAATACCCCGGGCTCCTATGATATGGAAGGTGCGGTGAATTCTGCCGAGGCCGTGGAGGCGCTTGAATTCTATAAGGAATTCTACGAAACGGCAACGCCTCCGGGCTATACCAATTCCTATATGGGGGAAAGTCTGGATGCGTTCAAATCCGGTCAGGTCGCCATGGCGATGAACTGGTTTGCCTTCTTCCCCGGCCTTTACGCCGACCCCAATACCGGCGGTGACAAGATCGATTTCTTCGTCAACCCGCCGCAAAATCAGGAAGGCTCGACGCTCGGCGGGCAGGGCATCTCGGTCGTGTCCTATTCCGACAAGCAGGATGCGGCGCTTGAATATATCAAGTGGTTTGCTGATCCGGAGGTTCAGGCGAAATGGTGGTCGCTGGGTGGCTACTCGGCCCATAACTCGGTGCTGAATGCCGATGACTTCAAGCAGAGCGCGCCATTTGCAGGCGATTTCCTCGAGGCGATGAGCGCGGTGCAGGATTTCTGGCAGGAGCCGGCCTATGCGGAGCTTCTTCTGGCGATGCAAAAGCGTGTTCATGACTATGTGGTGGCCGATCAGGGCACCGCGCAGGAAGCCTTGGACAAGCTGATCGAGGACTGGACCGAAGTCTTCGAGGATGAAGGCAAGCTGTAAGCCAACCAGGGCGGGCTCAAGCCCGCCTTACAACTCCGGTCATCGCCCATTGTCAGTAGGGCGGGCTTAAGCCCGCCTTACCCCGAGGAAGATTTGTCCAATGCCTGGTTCAAGCGCGAACACACCTGTCAACCGAGCTGCCGCCGCTACGCCACCGCGTGTTGCGCGCAAGATCAAAGGGCTCAGCGACCGCGCCATTGCCTGGATATTCGTGGGCCCGACGATCTTTTTGCTGCTGGCGATCAATATCTTCCCGCTGATCTGGACGATCAATCTCAGCTTTACCAATTTCAAGGCCAACAGTCCGAACCGGGAGGTCAAGAATGTCGGCTTGCGCAATTACGAGCGGATCCTGACTGACACCGATATCTGGCTGAACATGCAGGCCACTGCGCATTTTCTGTTCTGGACGATCTTCTTTCAGGTGCTGATCGGCTTCACCTTGGCCTATCTGATCAACAAGAAATTCAAGGG
>CAYGUB010000290.1:0-4055 GCA_964352845.1 uncultured Rhodobacterales bacterium
ATTCGACCGCATTATCCGGAAAGAAGCCTTTGAATTCGCCATAGAGCTGCGCGGCGAGCGATTTGTTGTTCAACAGAATGATCGCGTCGATCTTTTTCTCTTCGATCAGCTTGGCCATGGTGAAGGTTTTGCCCGTGCCTGTCGCGCCAAGCAGGACCTGATCGCGTTCTCCGCTATGGATACCTGCAGCCAGCTCGGCAATGGCGGTGGGCTGGTCACCGGCGGGCTCGAACTCTGTGTGCAGGCGGAATTGCACACCGCCTTCCAGCTTCTCCCGGGTCGCGACATCCGGTGCTGCATGGGCCAGTGCGGGCATCAGCTCGGGCGAGTTGTTATGCATGGGCGATTCCCCCTTTGTCTCACCATAGATGATCTGTTCGCGGAGCGCTTCAACCCCTGAGCGGCACTGCTGACAGACCATGTCAGTTGTCACTGCCCGTGCTGTTCAAATGCGACGTAAAACCAACTTGCCAAGCCGGGCCGCTTTGCCGATACAGATGCTCAAGTCACATGCCTGGAGGTTCAGATGCGCGCCCGGATTTATCAACCTGCCAAGACAGCCATGTCCTCCGGTCAGGCCAAGACCAAGGGCTGGGTGCTGGAATTTGCGCCTGACAGCGCGCGGGAGGTCGATCCGCTGATGGGCTGGACCTCCTCAAGCGATACCCAGACGCAGATCCGGTTGCGCTTTGACAGCAAGGAAGCGGCGCTGGATTATGCACGGGACAAGGGGCTTGAGACCGTCGTGACAGAGCCCAAGAAGCGCAAGCCCAATATCCGCCCGGGCGGCTATGGCGAGAATTTCGCGACCAATCGCCGGGGTGCCTGGACGCATTGAGCCGTGGGCTCAGGTCCAGCCGTAGCGGGTCAGGTGGAAAAAGATCGGGGCTGCGAATAGGACCGAATCCAGCTGGTCGATCAGCCCGCCTTGTCCCGGGATCAGATGACCCCAATCCTTCACCCCGAGATCGCGTTTGATGGCGCGCAGGACCAGCGAGCCGCCAGCCCCCACAGCGAAGCTTGCGACCGCCATCACCGCTGCCCAAATCGGTCCAAATGGTGTGATCCAGGCCAGTGACGCGCCAAGCACGGCTGCCGTCAGGGCCGCAGCGGCAAAGCCTTCCCAGCTGCGCGGTGAGAGGTCGGGGGCGATCTTGTGTTTGCCGACCCTGCGCCCGATGAAATAATCCGCCAGATCGGCCAGCTGGACCACGACCACGAGAAAGGCAATCAGCAGCACGACCCTTTGCCCGTATCCCTCGATCTCCAGCGTGATCAGTGCCGGGATATGGCTTGCGCAATAGACACAGGTCATCAATGCCCATTGGGTTTCTGAAATGCGGGCCAGGAACTTTTTGCCGCCACCTCTGAGCACGGACAGGATGGGCAGCAGCAAGAAGGCATAGACCGGGATCAGCACGGTCCAGACCCCGGTTTGCCCCTGCCAGACCAGAATATATTGCGCAGGCAGGATCAGGTAGAAAGCCGCCACCATCGACCAGTGATCGGCCCGGGTCTTGGTGGTGAGCGTCAGGAATTCCCGTAACGCGGCGAAAGAGCAGAAGGCAAACAGGGCGACAACGCCGCCCGGCCCCGAAAGCAGCGCCAGAGTGGTCAGGATCGTCATCGCCCACCAGGAATGCACCCGGGTCAGATAGGTCTCGACCGTGGGATGCGTGTTGTTACCAGACATGCGCATGCGCAGCACTTCGCCAATTATTGTCGCGAGACATAACAGACCGCAGGCTGCGAGAAACAGGTAGATCAGGTCGACGGAGGTCTCGCTCATGCGGCGTCTCGGCGTGGGATCAGATCGGTGAGTGCCCCGGCCATGCGGGCGAGGAACGCGTCCTTACTCTCGCCTGCTGACACATGGAGCGGCGCACCAAAGGTAACGGTGCATCCAAGGGGAACCGGGATCACCTCTCCTTTGGGCATGACTTGCGAGATATTGTCGATCCAGGTCGGGATCAGATCAATCTGCGGTCTCGCCCGGGCAATATTATAGAGCCCCGCCTTGAAAGGCAGCAGCGGCTCACTGCCCATATTGCGCCCGCCTTCGGGGAATATGATGATCGAGGAGCCCTCATCCAGTGCCGTGATGATCTTTGCGATCGGGTCCTCGGTCTGATGGTCGCGCCGTCTGTCAATCAGAACCGCGCGGAACACTTCCGGCCCCGCAAAGGCGCGCAATTTGTTTTTCAGCCAGTAATCAGCGGCTGCAACCGGGCGGGTCTGGCGGCGCAGGGCAGGGGGCAGAACCGTCCAGATGATCGGCATATCGGCGTTGGAAGTGTGATTGGCAAAGTAAATGCGCTGCACGGGCACAGGCTCACAGCCCTGCCAGTCCGCACGGACCGCCGTCAGGAATTGCGAGAAAAGCGCAAGGATTTGCCCCGTTACCGATCCGATCATTCTGCGCATATTCTGAGCATCTCCCTCTGCCTTAGCGTGACGCCTTGTCAGCGCGCGGGCAAGTCAAACTCGTCGGCCGCGCCCCGGAGGGAGCCGAGGCGCGGCCTATGGAGCAGGCGTGTGGTGGCGTGCTTACGCGCAAGCTCGGAGAAGAGCCCCTCGTTAAGCGCCTGATCCAATTCAAGTTTCCTCGTTACCGCACTAATTTGAACATCGTTCAAGGTGAAATATACGCAGATTTGAACGGCGTTCAAGAATAAATTTGAACAAAGTTCAGGAAATTTTAAGGGATCAGGCTAACCGTCTGAGAAGCAAGGAAATCATTCTTTTCAATTGATCCACGGGAACGGCGGAGATCCGTTTCTCCAGCCCCAGCAGCACGATTCCATGCACCGATGAGAACAAGGCGCGGGTCGTCAACATCGCCTCATCGCGGTCCATCTCGGGATGCAGGCGCATCAAGGGCGCGGCGATCAAGGCGAGTAGTTTTTCAAGCTCGGCCAGATACCAGTCGGGCACTTGCTGGTCGGTTGACATCTCCAGATCAAACAGCGTTCGCCAGGCGGTTGTATTTGTGGTCGCAAAGTCGAGATAGGCATGACCCATCGTGATCAGCATCTCGACGGGGTCCTTGTCTTCCTGCCTGCCCAGCGTTTGCGTCACCTGGGCGCCAAGCTGTTTGAAGGTCCGCCCGTTTACCTCCATGACCAGATCGTTCAGATCGCCAAAGACATTGTAGATCGCCCCGACAGAGCAGCCGGCATCCCGCGCCAGATCGCGCGCGCGGATCAGATCGATTCCGCCCTCATTGATGCGGTCCTGCGCGATATCCACCAGTTTGAGTTTCAGATCGGCACGCTTCTGTTCGACTTTGCCAGCCATAGGGGCCTCGGGTTCCTGAACTGTGGTCAGGCATAGGCAAGCTGGTCAAAAAAGAAAAGGGGCCCTGTGACAACCCCTTGCCAAGCCCGCCCAAGACCCGCAAAACACATCTGAGCGGTCCCGTAGCTCAACTGGATAGAGCACCTGACTTCTAATCAGGATGTTGGGGGTTCGAGTCCTCCCGGGATCGCCAGAAAACCGTGCCGAACGTCGGATGACCGTGACCTTCACGTCACGATACAGGCCCCAAGACAAAATAGTCGTGGAAGCGGTCGTCCGGGCCAATCGCGGTCAGGGTCTGATTTAGGCCTGTTTGGGCAACGAAATCCGTCTTGCCGATAGATCTGATCAAGCGTAATGCGATTCAAAAACATGGTCAGTTCAGTGAGCAACCCTGCCGTTCTACCCGCAAATCAAAAGCGCCGTATCAACACACTCCGGGCCGTGATGTTCGTCATGGTCCCGTTGATTCTGTTTACGCGCCGGGGTCTACCTCTGAACGGTGGTCTTATGGATGCCATTGAAAGTGTTGGAATATTGCTTGTGATAGGCGGCGTTTTGGGACGTTTCTGGTCCATCCTCTACATTGGCAGCCGCAAGAACGCTCTGGTGATGCGTGATGGCCCGTATTCCATGTGCCGGCATCCTCTGTACTTGTTTTCGACCATGTCCGTCTTTGGTTTCGGCCTGATGCTCGGCTCGCTTGTCCTGACAGCGGTCATGACCTTTTTGGTGTTCTTTGTCCTCAACGACATTAC
>CAYGUB010000291.1:0-4034 GCA_964352845.1 uncultured Rhodobacterales bacterium
AAGGCGTTGCTTTCCTCGGCGGTGGAAAAGCCCGCATATTGGCGGATCGTCCACGGCCTGCCGGTATACATGGTGGCGCGGGGCCCGCGTGTGAAAGGCGGCTGGCCGGGCATGCCGCCCAGATGCGCCAGCCCCTCAAGATCGTCTGACGTATAGACCGGAGCGACGGCAATCCCCTCAGGGCTGTGCCATGTCAGATCATCAATCGGCCTGCCTCTGAGCTCTTTTTCAGCCCGTTCGGACCAGTCTTTCTTCATATCTGTCATCACAACTTCCTTCGGTGTCGAATATCCCGTCGAATGTCCCTTCGATCGGGTCTATGTAGCGCGCACGCCCCTCTGCGCCGTCGAGCAGCCAGTTGATATCCGCGTCGTAATCGGCCCGCATCTTGGCGATTTGGGCCCCGTCAAACGGCATGTAACGATCTGGCATCGCCTCCAGCAGCGCCGCGTTCCTCATGTCCCCGCAAGACCGCAAGAGACCCGCCAACTCACCGGCAGTAGGGGAGGCGTTGCAAATGTCAGGGCTATCGGTCAGCCTGCAGGGCCATTTCAGGCCAAGTACGGTCTCGAATTGCTCCTGCGTATCTCCGATCACGCCTTCAAAGGGCAAGACCGTGATTTCGGCTTCGGGGAAGACATGCGAGACATCGCAGATCACATCGCGCCAGCGCCGGGGCTGGGTGACGAGATGATCCAGCATATCGGTATCCGGCACATGGTGGCCGGCCTTGATCAGATAGGCCAGCGAGGACGCCCAGTAGGAATGATAGCTCCGTACGCTCAGCGTGATGCGCAACCGGTGACCGCCAAAGGCCGGGGCGAATGCACCCAGACGCGGGCGGATCTGTGGATAGAGCCGCAGCGCCGTCATGTTCTGACGCATCGAGCCGATCATGTTCTCGTCACTGACCACCAGATGCGAGACAGCGTCATGGCCCAGCCGGGTGATCTCCATCTTGATGCGCCCGCAGGAGCGCTGTGCTGCCGCACGGTCACGCGGGGTCGTGGTGTCGGTATTGCGGATCAGCCCGGAAAACAGGCCCCGCCGGGTGCGCATCGGCCCCCAGAACGCAACGCCATCGCGCCCCCATATGTCGCCAAACCTGTTTTGCGTCATGAAGCGCTGGAAGGTCGTTGTCCCCGTCCTGTGCGCCCCGATATGCAGAGAAATTTCCATAGTCCCGACCCTTTCACCCGTAACGATCTTCCGATCACCCTTGGTGGAGAGGGATGGCACATGATCTGTGACAAAGCTCTTAATTGCGCAGATCACGCGAATATGGCTGCACAAGCCCTTAGAAACCTCGTACACCCGCCCTATATGTGGCCCGAACGGAGAGTTTATGAGACAACTGATACCCCTTATTCTATTGGCGCTATCCCTGACCCCGATACGCGCGCAGACTGCCGAGCCGGAGCAGGCTGAGACGGGGGAGGAAATGGCCGTTATAGAGGCAATTGAGACAAATCTTAGTGATTTTCTTTGGCAAAAACGGCCCGTTATCGTGTTTGCAGACAGCCCCAATGATCCGGCCTTTGTCGAGCAGATGGAGCTTCTGACCGCGCGATTGGATGCTTTGGCAGAACGCGACGTCGTCTTGATCACGGATACCGATCCCGATGCGCGCTCGGAGATCCGGCTCAAACTGCGCCCACGCGGCTTCATGCTGGCACTTCTGGGCAAGGACGGGCAGGTCAAATTGCGCAAACCGCTGCCATGGGACGTGCGCGAACTGAGCCGTGTCATCGACAAAATGCCCATGCGACAACGCGAAATCCGCGACGGGCGGCTGGGCAGTGGCGGCTGATCTTCATTGAATATCAGCGAAATAGCCTCTATATAAGGATCAGGAGGACCAAATATGTCAGAACCTGTCAAACTACCGGCAAACGACATTCCATATACCCCAAGGCCTGTCACGGGTCGGACCGGCCCAAGATCGGGCTACTGACCGCAGGTCGCGCCAGACGCGCGGCTTCTGCCTCTGCGGCAGCCTTTCCATCTTTCGAATAGACATCAATGAGATAATTCGCCATGCGCCCGAATTCGAGCGCCTGTTTGCGCATCTCGATATAATCCATATACATCAATATCCTGCGCTCGGGACTTAATGTCTTGAAGGCCTGGCCGCGCATATCACCCACATGCGCTGCCAATGTGTCAAGCTGGCTGTAATACATCACAATCGGATCAATCGTGACGCGGGGCAGGATGTGGATGTTGCTCTGGATCGATTCAAACAGCCGGTCGTTGCGCTCGCGCGGGATCAGCGGGATAAAATTAGCGTCCTGCTGCATCCGCTCGACCATGCCCTGACAATAGTCATCGAGCGATTGCGCATCCCACAGGTTGGACAGGTTCGAGTCGATCTCCGCATAGATCGCCCGATGCGTGTCGCGCAGCTTCTCCGCGCGCAGCCGGGTCTCCTGACGGCGGTTCTGCCAGCCATTGAAGACCCACCCGCCCGCAACAAACAAGCCTGCAATCACCGCCTGCCAGATACGCGCATCGATATTTTGCAAGCCATGGATCATATCAGCCATCCCGCTCATCTCGCGCGCTGCATGGTGATGAGCGTGGCGGTGAAATGGACGATGAAGGCGAGTGTGAAGGCCGTGCCCGGGCTGGCGACACCGCGCGCCACGGCCCCGAGCATCGCGCCAAAGATCACCGCTGTGAAGATAAAGGCCTTGAGCCAGAAACCGGGGGCAAGCCAATCTCCGGTGATCTTGCCATAGCACAACGCAAACCCCGCAATGGCGCCGCCAATTGTGGCGATGACCGTGAAAAGCGAGGCGACCGCCGTCTCAGCCGCGCCCAGACGGACCAGCAGCGAAGAGCAGACCCACTGCACCGCGAGCCCTGCGAAATAGCATAGCGTGGTGATCAGGCGGTGGCGCATCACATACCCGCCACGACAGCGTCTGGGATTACACCTGCATCGCTTATCCACTGCCTCTGCCTTCGCTCGAACGCGAAACTCAGGCTAAACCCAAAGCGCTTCAGGCAGGAGATCAAGCGCGCGCCCATCAGATCATTTGAACTCCATGATCACATCATCCACGGCCAGGTTATCGCCTGCCTCCGCGTTGATCCTGGCAACCACGCCCGTACGCTCGGCCCGGAGGATGTTCTCCATCTTCATCGCCTCCACCGTACAGAGCGGCTGACCCTCCTGCACCTCATCCCCTTCGGCTACATCAAGCTTCACGATCAGCCCGGGCATGGGGCAAAGCAGCAGTTTCGAGGTGTCGGGCGGCAGCTTCTCGGGCATGAGCGCGGCAAGCTCGGCCTGGCGCGGGGTGCGGATATGAACCTTGAGATCCGCGCCGCGGTTGCGGAGCCGAAACCCGCCCGAGATCTTGTCAACCTTGAGCACCAGAGGCGCGCCATCGACCTTCAGCCGGGCCAACGCGTCACCGGGCGTCCAGTCAGAGGTCACGCGGTGCTTCGTACCATCCGCATGCTTGACCGTCGCCCCCTTCGTGTCGGCCTTGATCTTGACCTCAAACCGCGCGCCCTGCAGCGTGACGACCCAATCCTTGCCAACCTTCCGGCGGTGATTGTCCATCGTGCCAGAGATACGCGCCCGCCGGATTTCCGCCACCCGGTGCATCGCCGCCGCAGCCGAGGCTATGCGCGCCAGAACGTCCTGCCCCAGCGTGACACCCTCAAACCCGTCGGGAAACTCCTCTTCGATAAAGGCCGTCGTCATATTGCCGGAGGTGAATTTCGGATGATCCATCACGGCTGCGCAAAATGGCAGGTTATGCCCGATCCCTTCGACCTCGAACCCGTCAAGCGCTGTGCGCATCTCTTCGATGGCAGCCGCGCGATCAGGCCCCCAGGTGCACAGCTTCGCGATCATCGGATCGTAATACATCGAGATCTCGCCACCCTCAAAAACGCCGGTATCATTGCGCACGGCGCGGGTCGTCTTGGCCACTTCCTGCGGCGGGCGGTAACGCGTCAGCCGACCGATAGAGGGCAGGAAGTTGCGATAGGGATCCTCGGCATAAAGGCGGCTCTCC
>CAYGUB010000292.1:0-4029 GCA_964352845.1 uncultured Rhodobacterales bacterium
GCGAAGGCCGCCGCCGAGAGATTGAGGGACAGCTAGACAGCCAGGAGGCGCATGCGGAAAGGGGGGTGCGGCATTGAGAATACAGGATGAAGCGGCAGTATCTGTTGAATTGAATCTGATCATGAGGGAAGGTTCGATGACGCTTTAGCGCGGCATGGCAAGCTGGCAAAGACTAAATGCGCCAACCCAGTTCTTTAGATCTTCTGTGAAAGGCATAACGCAAAAATGAGAATAAAGGATGTGGCCGGTTATATTCGAAGATCAGATGCAGTGAGTGTTGTGGTGGGTGCGGGCGCATCCATTAGCGGTGGAATTCCCTCGGCCGGAAAGCTTGTAGAATTAGTCAAAGATGAATTTCCGCACTGCTTGTCTCGAGTGGCGCAAAAAGATTCGGGAGACTATGGGAAAGTCATGGGTGCGCTCTCACCGGGCGATAGGAAGGCTCTAATACAGCCTCTCTTGCAAAATTCTAAGATAAATTGGGGCCACATTGCTCTGGCATGCATTATTAAAAAGGCAAGCGTAAAGCGGGTACTGACCTTCAATTTCGATCTGCTTCTCGAAAGGTCTGCCGCACTGCTCGGTATGCACCTTCCAGTTTATGATTTTGGCGTCGCACCGACAAGAGACATTGCGGAACTGGCTTCCCCTGCAATCTTTCATCTTCACGGTCAGAGCTATGGGCTTCGGCTGATGAACTCAGAAACTGAAACTGAAACGCACAAGGAGAGACTCCGGCCGTTACTTGCCGACAGCGTGCGCAACCACACAACTATTGTTATCGGCTACAGCGGCAACGCCGATCCAGCGTTCAAGGTGATGGCTGATGAGTTCAATTCGAACACAAACCTGATCTGGTTGGGTCATAGTCAAGAACCCGCATCGAGTTTGAATGCACTATTGGCAAAGGACTACGCCTACTATGTTGGCTCATGCGATTTTGATCGCACAATGATCGACATTGCTGACGAACTCGGCTGCTGGCCGCCAGAAATCGTTACCAACCCACCGCGCCATGTTCTGGCCGAGCTGAGCGAAGTCGTTGAATACCCCGTCCACCGTGAAAAGCAGATCGACGTTCTTACCGCTGCACGCCGAAGACTGGAACAGATTGGTGAAGTCTGGGATTCAAAAAAGGACGACGAAAGCCTTGTCCAGGAAGCGTTCTTGAGTCGTAAGCCACTGGCCATTGGTGAACCTGGGAAAAATGTGACCAAAAGTGAGTTGGAGTCACGACTTTGGCTTGAAGTTCGATATGGTGACGACCTAGCAGAACGAGCGGAAAGCACTGAAGATAAGAAGGAGCGACACGATCTGCTTTCGGAAGCTGCGAAGCACTATGAACGTGCCCTCAGCTATCGCGCTGACATCCCCGAAGTCTTGAACAATTGGGGTTTGATGCTCGCAGAAGAAGCACGGCGCTTATCTGATGATGAGGCGAGGGAGTTCTTTCAGTCGGCATATGATCAGTACTCTAAGTCCATAGAAATCTCTCCTGAGAACCGAAGAACCTTCGAGAATTGGGGCATTGCGTTGATGGACGAGTCCGATCAGCTGACCGGCGAAGATCGATCGGAGCGACTGTCCGAGGCGGCGAGCAAATTCAGCTCTGGTCGGCAAATCTCTGGATTGCCAAGCTATAACTTGGTTTGTGTGCTGGCTCTGCTCGGCAAGCAAGAAGAAGCGCTAAACGAACTTGAATCCTGCATCGTCGAAGGTGTCGCTCCGGGGAAGAAAACTGTGCAAGATGATGAGGACCTGAGTTCGCTAGCTGACTTAGCTCGTTTTACAGAACTTCTTGATAGTCTTGAGTAACCAAAAACAGCTAGGCGGCAACCAGCGGTTCAATATCAGACACATCGATCTCTTTCGCAGCCAGCGCCATGTCATAATTCGTCTGCATGTTCACCCAGTAGGCCGGGGTCGTGTTGAAAACACGAGCGAGGCGCAGTGCCGTGTCAGGCGTGATCCCCGTCGTACCCTTGATCAACCGCTCGATCCGTGTCCGAGGCACACCCAGACGCCGCGCAAACGCGATGGCACCCATCTCCAGAGGATCAAGGTAAAGCTCTTTCAGGACTTCACCGGGGTGCATTGGGTCTTCAAGCAAGCTCATCAGCGTCTCCTCTCAATGGTAGTCCACGATCTCGACATCGGCGGGGACATTCGGCGTCCAGACAAAGCAGATGCGCCATTGCCCGTTGATCCGCACGGAGTGTTGCCCGGCCCGATCCCCTTTCAGTTCTTCCAGGTGGTTGCCGGGCGGGAACCGCAAATCCTCGACAACAACCGCAGCATCCAGCGCCGAAAGCATCGCCCGCGTGCGCTTCACCAAGTCACCCGGGAAGCCTTTGCCATACTTACCCTTCACGGCGTTGGCCGCGAGTTTGCCCTTGGTGCCTAGGATCATGTGAGCGGTGTATCAGCGAAAGATACGTGTGTCAAGGCGTGATACGTGCGCAAGCCCTTTTGGAAGTTGAGGCGTCTGGAATAGACGCGCTTGGAGATGGCTCAAGCTCCACTAAATGAGCCGACGTTGTTTTTCAGCCTTTTCAAGCGAGTAGATATCCATGATGCGCTCAGAAAATTCTCGCTGGCCACCATAGCTTGGATGTCTTACCGCTTCGACCTCGGCATGTGGAAATAGTTGAACAGCCACTTTGGCTGCATCATTCCCGATTGCGATCACTTTAGAAGGAAGAAGCAGTTCATAAATTGATGCAAGAATGAACTCTCCAAATCGTCGTTCCCGCGCGTTGTGTGTCCGATTGGAAAAAATATCAGTTGGTGCGTGCGGATGGAACGGAAATACGTTCCACAGGAAAATGTTTGCAGTTATCTGATCTAGGTAGTCCCAAACCATAGTAGCCGTGCGTTCCGCAACTGGGGGACCATCCGTGGGACGTTTGGCATTCAGATTCCAGCGTTCCAAATGATCGGAAAATCTCACGTCATCGGTTAGAGCTAGGCCTGTCCTGCGCCCACCGCGATACCCGAGATCACGACCAATCCAGATTGCATCGACCTCTTCAGATGCGGCACGTTCAAGCATGCCAAAAAGAATTTCTGCCCTGATTTCCGCCGAGTTCTTACGATCGTAGACCTCGCACAAATCTCGATACGGATTGAAAGCGTTGTCGAAATGGTACCCTTGCAGAGCTTCAACAATCTGATTGGCAGTTGACAGTTTGGTCACGACAACGGCCTGTAAGAAATTTCTCGTTTGATCTTATCGCAAACCACAACGCCACCATTGTTCTTCTTGATCTTTCTGAATACTTCAAACCCCTGCAGGATTGCCCTTTCCCAAAGGTGGAGCGGACACTGCTCGACCTCGTAGCCACGCACAAAATGACTGACCGTCTTAAGGATGTCGAACGAAACCGTAGACTGCCCCTCGAAAAAACGAAGCTCCTTCGCGCACGAGAAAATATAAGCTGACAGGCCTTCTTCGATTACGATTGCTCTACCGCTATCTTGCGCTTCGTCCACTTCAGGCTGGCTCTTCCGCTTGTGTTTGATCAGTGCCCTAAACGTCGGCGACCAATGCAATATTGCTGCGTAGCCAAAATGAAAAACATCATGGAAGCGGTATCCGTCTGGATCGCCGATATTGTCAGTCAGCGGGTCCCCGATGAAGACGCCCTTCCAGCGTAGGTAGCTCTTCCCGTTCGGGCGTTCTCGTATCTCAATTTCGAAGCGATCCGGAATACTCTCATCATCCGAAAACTCCTCATCGAACCGTGGCAGCCCAGACTGGTCCGTCGCGATAAAGCGTCCCGTCGCCTTGCCAAGGTTAGAACGAACAATCTTCCCAAAAGGCACGTTTGAGGCTTGTACTGCCTTCAAATAGGCAGCTGTAAAATCAACCACCGGTTGCCTTAGGTCGGGCTCTCCTAGTTCTGCCGAAAGGAGGCTTGCTGCTTTAGTTCCCAGTTCCCGAAGCAACACATCAATGACGTCGAGGTTTTGGAATGTCTGACGTCAGCGCCAATGGGACAGATTTGAGGTTTTCGTAACGGAGGATTT
>CAYGUB010000293.1:0-4019 GCA_964352845.1 uncultured Rhodobacterales bacterium
GCCTATCAGGGCGAGCAGCTGAGTTTTGGGGCGGATTACCTGATCCCCAAACCTTTCGATCCGCGCCTTATGGGGGTTGTTGCAAGTGCTGTGGCCAGGGCCGGGGTCGAAAGCGGCGTGGCGCGCCGACCGATAGAGGATCTGGAGGCGTATAAGGCAGCGCTCGATGGGTCGGTCTTCAAGTCGGCCATGATCATGCGGCCGGTCTTTGAGGCGGCAGCCACCGCCGTGCGCCGCATTGTTTTTGCCGAAGGCGAGAATGAGCGGGTGCTGCGCGCGGCCAATGCGATGATCGAGGAGATGACCGATAAGCCGATCCTGATCGGCAGGCCGGATGTGATCGCCGCGCGCCTCGACAGGGCGGGGCTGTCGATCGAGGCAGGGCGCGATTTTGAGCTGGTCAACCCGGAAGATGATCCGCGCTACCGCGATTACTGGCAGAGCTATCACAAGATCATGGCGCGGCGCGGCGTGACGCCCGAGCTCAGCCGCGCGATCATGCGCACCAATACCACCGCGATCGGGGCCGTCATGGTGGCGCGCGGCGAGGCTGACAGTCTGATTTGCGGGACATTCGGGCAGTATCTTTGGCATCTGAAATATATCCGCGAGGTGCTTGGCACGCTGGAGCTGCACCCGATTGCGGCCCTGTCGCTGATGATTATGGAAGACGGTCCGCTCTTTGTGGCCGATACCCATGTGCATGCCGAGCCGGATGCCGCCCAGATCGCCGAGACGGTGCTGGGCGCGGCACGTCACGTGCGCCGTTTCGGGATGGAGCCCAAGATCGCTTTGTGCTCGCATTCGCAATTCGGCAATCTGGACAGTGACAGTGGTCGGCGAATGCGCGCTGCGATGGAGATTTTGGACGCGATGGCGCCCGATTTTTGCTATGAGGGGGAGATGCATGCCGATGCGGCGCTCGATGAGGCCTTGCGCACACGGATATTTCCCGACACGCGGCTGAAGGGCTCGGCCAATGTGCTGGTCTTTGCCAATGCGGATGCGGCCTCAGGCGTGCGCAATATTCTGAAGATGAAGGCAGGGGGGCTCGAAGTGGGGCCGATCCTGATGGGGATGGGCAACCGGGCCCATATCGTCACGCCTTCGATCACGGCACGGGGATTGCTGAACATGTCGGCCATCGCCGGGACGCCTGTGGCGCAATATGGCTAGGTGGCCGGGTTGTCGGGGCTGCGCCCCGGCGTGACTGAGAGCTTGGGGCTCTGCCCCAAACCCCGGAATATTTCTCGCCAAAAGAAATCGGTGCGGGGAGGGCTGGCGGCTTGCGGTTTTGGCGCGGCTTTGGGTATTTGTTGTGGGGATGTGTTGGGAGAGACGGTATGAGCTACGCGAAAACCTATCATGCCTGGAAGGCCGATCCGGAAGCGTTCTGGATGGCTCAGGCCGGTGCCATTGATTGGGTCAAGCAGCCCAGCAAGGCCTTGTTCGATGAGCGGGCGCCGCTTTACGAGTGGTTCAAGGATGCGCAGGTCAACACCTGTTGGAATGCTGTCGATCGTCATGTTGAAGCGGGGCATGGTGCGCGCGTGGCGCTGATCTATGACAGTCCGGTGACGGGTGTGGTCCGTGAGATCACCTATGCGCAGCTTCAGTCTCAGGTGGCCTTGCTTGCTGGTGCGCTTGTGGCCAGGGGGGTTGCTGTTGGGGATCGGGTGATCATTTATATGCCGATGGTGCCGCAAGCGATTGTCGCGATGCTGGCCTGTGCACGGATCGGGGCGGTTCATTCCGTCGTGTTTGGAGGGTTTGCGGCCAATGAGCTGGCGGTGCGGATTGATGATGCGGCCCCAAAGGCGATCATTGCGGGCTCTTGCGGTATCGAGCCGGGGCGGGTTGTAGAATACAAGCCTTTGTTGGATCAGGCCATTGAGCTGGCTGCGCATAAGCCTGAGTTTTGTGTGATTTATCAGCGTGATCAGGCGCGCGCGCAGATGATCGCGGGGCGCGATTTCGATTGGGATGAGGTGCAGCAGGGTGTGGAGCCTGTGGAATGCGTGGCGGTGTCAGGCGACCACCCGGCCTATATTTTATATACGTCCGGGACAACGGGGCAGCCCAAGGGCGTTGTGCGGCCAACCGCTGGTCATCTTGTGGCGCTGCATTGGACGATGCAGAACATCTATGATGTGGGCCCTGGAGAGGTGTTCTGGGCGGCCTCGGATGTGGGCTGGGTCGTCGGGCACAGCTATATCTGTTACGCGCCACTGATTGCGGGGGTGACCTCGGTCGTGTTTGAGGGCAAGCCGGTGGGCACGCCTGATGCGGGCACATTCTGGCGCGTGATCTCCCAGCATGGGGTAAAGAGCTTTTTCACCGCTCCGACCGCTTTTCGCGCCGTCAAACGGGTTGATCCGGAGGGGGCGTTCATCAAGCAATATGATCTCTCTTGCCTCAAGACGCTTTTTCTGGCCGGGGAACGGGCCGATCCCGACACGATCGAGTGGATGCAGGATCGGCTTGGAAAGCCCGTGATCGATCATTGGTGGCAGACGGAGACGGGCTACACGATTGTGGGCAACCCGGTGGGGCTGGGCGCCTTGCCGGTCAAGATAGGCTCCCCCAGCGTGCCGATGCCGGGCTATGATGTGCAGGTCCTGGATGAAGGTGGGCATCCGGTGCCTGCGGGAACGCTGGGCGCGATTGCGATCAAGCTGCCCTTGCCGCCCGGGACGGTGCCGACGCTTTGGAATGCGGAGGAGCGGTTCGTCAAAAGCTACCTGACGACGTTTCCGGGCTACTACGAGACCGGTGATGCGGGCATGATCGATGAGGACGGTTATGTCTATATCATGGCGCGGACCGATGATGTGATCAATGTGGCCGGTCACAGATTGTCCACCGGCGCGATGGAGGAAGTTCTGGCCGGGCATCCCGATGTTGCGGAATGTGCGGTGATCGGGGTGAGTGATCCGCTCAAGGGGCAATTGCCGATGGGGTTTGTGTGTCTCAATGGCGGGTCCGAGAGGGATCATGGCGACGTGGTGGCGGAATGTGTGGCGCGGGTGCGCGAGACTATCGGACCGGTTGCGGCCTTCAAGCTGGCTTGCGTGGTCGAGCGGCTTCCCAAGACGCGTTCGGGCAAGATCTTGCGGGCGACCATGGCTGCAATTGCAGATGGGCGGGACTACAAAATGCCTGCCACGATTGATGATCCGGAGGTTCTGGTTGAGATCGCGCAGGCGCTGAACGGGCTTGGCTATCCGTCCAGGTGACTGCGTGCCGGCCCCCGGGCGTGTAGGGGTTTGTGCCGATACAGGGGGGCATGGTTGGCGGTTCTTCGCCTGTGTCCCCTCCGGGTTGTTAACCTTTTGTTTACCCTTTTCTCGATCTGTGAAACTTCTGTCCTAGCTACGTTGCGCCGATCTGGGTGCATCCGGGCACTCAAATTGGGGAACTGATACTATGACCACGGCCGATCAATACGAACGCTACATGCTCCAGCTGATCAATGAGGAGCGCGCCAAGGTGGGCGCGCAGCCATTGAAGCTGGAGAAAAACCTCAATCAGGCAGCGCAGGACCATTCCGACTGGATGCTGCGCACGGATGTGTTTTCGCATACCGGCGTGGATGGCTCTTCGCCCACGATGCGGATGAATGCGGCGGGCTTCGATTTTGACGGTAGCTGGGCATCGGCTGAGAATATCGCGGTCCAAAGCGAGCGTGGTCCCATCGGCATTCGCGATGATGTGCTGAACCTGCATATATCGCTGATGGATAGCCCGGGGCATCGGGCCAATATTCTCAACCCGGATCTGGAATATGTCGGGATCGGGATCGAGCTTGGGGGGTTTGATTTCGGCACGCGGGAATTTGAATCTGTCATCGTCACTCAGAATTTCGCGCGAACTGCAGGACAGGTGGATGTCGATACAGGCTCTGCCCCGACGTCGCAGCCGGTCGCGCAGGAGCCCGAACCGACCCCTGTGGTCCAGCCCCGCCCTGAGCCCGAGCCAGAGCCTAAACCAGAGCCAGAGCCTAAGCCGGAGCCCAAGCC
>CAYGUB010000294.1:0-4018 GCA_964352845.1 uncultured Rhodobacterales bacterium
CCCGATGGCGAGGTCTCTGAGTGGCGCGAGGTCCGGGGCTCGGGGCATCTGCAGATCACCCGGCACGGCAATGGCCTCATGCTCCCGCAGGATTAGTCGGGAACGGCCAAGCCGCTGGGCACCGTGCGCGGCACGCCAAGCCGTCCGGTCCGTGCCACGGGATCCTCCAGCGTTTCAAGAAAGGCTACAATTCGCGCAATCTCGCGCGCTGATGTCTGGTGGTCGAAGACCTCCGCGACCTGTGCGATCTCGGCTATCTCCTCGGGGCGGTCAAGCACCCACCAATCCCCCGCCTCAAGCGCAGGGAGGATCGGAAGGGCGCGGTCATAGCCCGGGTCCACGCCCCGGCCATGGGCGGCCAGAAAACCCTCGAGGCTGGGGTAGGCACCCGTATGACCGTAAGGTGCGGTCAGGGTGACATTGCGCAAGGATGGCGTGCGAAACGCATAGGCATCCTGCGGATCGCCCGTCACGCGCATCCGGCCCGTATCGCGCTGGTGGCTTTCAAACCGCGCCGCCTTGCCGGGGCCGAATTGCGGCTGGCCCATCGCATGAAAGCCGTGATCGGTCTGAAACGCGCCGGAATGACAGCGGGCGCAACCGGCCTTGCCGTAAAACAGGTTGAGCCCGACCAGCGCGTCCTCGGGCAGCGTTGCCTCGCCCCTGAGATAGGCATCAAACGGGCTGGTATCAGAGCGCCATTCATGCGCCACGAAACTGGCAATCACATTGGATATGTCCGTGAATGCGATATCCTCTGGCGCGGTGATATGTGGAAAGATTGCGATGAATTCATCTGCATAGGCAGCAATGCCACCGACGCGCCGCGACAGCAGATCCCAGGCGCCGTCTGTTCCCGTGATACGGCCGAGACGCACCGCCTGAGAGATCTCGTTCTCGCTGTAATGGCCCGCCATCTCATCGGCCGAGAGCACCGGAAACATGGTTTGCGCCGACAGGAGCGAGGCAAAGCCCTCCAGCATTTCATCCTCAAGCGGCGTGCGCAGGCCGGAGGGCCTTGTGCTGTCCGCCTCGATCCGGCCATCATTGAAGAGCACGGTAAATTCGCGCGCGCCGAGATTGAACAGCGCTTGGGCATGTCGCGGCAGGCGTTGTTCGGGTATATTGTCGGGGTTTGCCACCCGGTTGGGTCCCAGCCCCGTGCCGCCATCGCCGATAGACAGCGAGACGCCGTCACTCGTGCCGAATTTCGGATGGTGACAGGTGGCGCAGGCGACGTTGCGATTGCCCGACAGGATCGGATCATAGAACAGCAATTGGCCCAGTTTTGCCTCGCGAAGGTCAACCGGCGCGAAATCGGCCGGCGTCAGCGGGGCGGGCAGTTGCTGCGCGCCGCCAGGCAGGGCGAGCCCGCAAAGGGCAGTTATCAGAAGGTGACGCATGCGAAAACCAGACGGTTGTTGGCTGCCCTCAGCCTAGCCGGCCGGGGGCGGCTTGCAAACGCAATTGTGCAGCTAGGACAGCCGGTTGAGAAGATCGGGGATCGATTTGTTGAACTTGAAGAACCCCGCCTTTGCCAAGGGCCAGGCAGCACCGTCGAAGGGGCGCTGGATGCGGTGCAGCGCGATACGCTGAGCCTCCAGCGCGGGCTTGAGCCGGTCCAGCAAATCCGCAACCGGGCCCACCGGCGCATAGGCCGTCACCACATGATCGAGACCCGCCTCGCGCGCCCAACCTGCAAGTCGCGCGACAGGCTCTGCGTCATCGCCTTGCGCGATATGGCCCAGCTGATCGTGGTGCCGCGCGATTGCGTCCTCCATGGCGCCTTGGGTGAAGGCATGCGGCAATGCGCCCATGCTGAGCGGTGATCTGTCGCTGATGCAGGTCACGCTGATCGTCGTGTCGGGCTGCAGACCTTGCGCCAGGATATGCTCGGGGCTCAGATCATCCTCGTGAAGCAGCAGCCCAGTCTTGCCTGTCTGCGGCACGCTGTCGCCATTCGGGCAGGGCCGGGGCAAGTAAGCCGGCTCGGGCGGCACGATCACAGGCTCTGAGGCGAATGCGCCCGGCGCTGGGCGGAAGCGGGATTTTGTGAAACGTTCGATATTGGACGCGCTGGCTAGATAGGTTTTCCCTGCCGTCTGCAATCCCGCAACCCAACGCCAGGACAAAGTGTTGGAGGCCGGGTCGCCATCGAGCAGATGCCGCAGGAAGAAATCCGCCCCGAGCTGCCAGGGCAGGCGCAGTGTATGGATCCAGATTGAGGCGAACCACATACGGGTGTGATTGTGTAAATACCCTGTATATACAAGCTCTTGCGCCCAAGCGTTAAAGCAGTCAATCTCGGTCTGGCCCAGACAGGCTTGCTCAAATGCGGCTCTGAACCCGGCCTCGGTCTGGACGCGGTTGAGCAGTGATCCAAGCGCGCCCTGATAGCTGCGCCAGACCTCGGGGCGCAGCTCCAGCCAGCCTTTCCAATAGCTGCGCCAGAAAACCTCCTGAATGAATTTCTCGGCTTGCCTGCGGCTGTGGTGCTGCAAGACGGCGGCGATCACCTCCTGCTCGGTCAGGATGCGGTGGCGAATATAAGGCGACAGGGTGGAGACGGACGCATGGCCCGGAACGTCGAAATTGCGCGCTTGGGCGTAATCGTGACCGGCCTTCGGTACAAATTGCGCCAGCCTTTCCTCGGCCTGCCTGCGGGTCGGTTCAAACTGCATCTTGCGCCTTCGGTGTGATCTGTGAAACGAAGGGTTGATCCTATGCCGCGGGGCACCACTTTCAAGAGACCCGATGGATCAGAGCCCCCGGGCTCTTGCACCTCATTTTAACGCCAACTAACGTCATCTTCATCTTTGCAAACTACACGCCCTAAAAACAAAGGCAGGCTCCCATGCACGATCCAGTAGAAACCTATATGAACCTCGTCCCGATGGTGGTCGAGCAAACAAGCCGTGGCGAGCGTGCCTACGATATCTTCTCGCGCCTGCTGAAAGAGCGGATCATCTTCATCAATGGTCCGATCCATGACGGCATGTCGCATCTGGTCGTAGCGCAATTGCTGCATCTGGAGGCCGAAAACCCGGCCAAGGAGATCAGTATCTATATCAACTCTCCGGGCGGTGTCGTAACCTCCGGTCTGTCGATCTACGACACGATGCAATATATCAAGCCCAAGGTCTCTACCCTTTGCATCGGTCAGGCAGCGTCGATGGGATCGGTCCTGCTGGCGGGCGGCGAAAAGGGGCTTCGCTTCTCACTGCCCAATTCGCGTATCATGGTCCACCAGCCTTCGGGCGGATATCAGGGTCAGGCCTCTGACATCATGATCCATGCGGCAGAGACCCAGAAGCTGAAAGACCGGCTCTACGACATCTATGTCAAACATACCGGTCAGACCAAAAAGGCGGTCGAGAAAGCCCTTGATCGCGATAACTTTATGTCGCCCGAAGAGGCGAAAGACTGGGGTCACATTGACGAGATCGTCGAAAACCGGGCGAAAGCTGAGGATTGATGGTGATTAATGCGTCTGGCTGGACAAAACCGGTCAGACGCAACGTTGTGATGATTTTGGCGTTGTGCCGACTGGATTGCTGGCCTAATCTTGCATCGAAACTGATTGGTCGTGTTGGTGGGTGGCGCCTGATTTCGACAACCCCGAGGGAGCTTTGGGCTTAATGGCAAATTCTTCAGGCGACAATAAGAACACACTCTATTGCTCTTTTTGCGGTAAATCGCAGCATGAGGTGCGCAAGCTGATCGCGGGCCCGACCGTTTTTATCTGTGATGAATGTGTTGAACTGTGCATGGACATCATCCGCGAAGAGACCAAATCAGCAGGGCTCAAAGCCTCTGACGGTGTGCCGACCCCGCAGGAAATCTGCGAGGTTCTGGATGACTACGTGATTGGACAAGGGCATGCGAAACGTGTGCTCTCCGTGGCGGTGCATAACCACTACAAGCGCCTCAATCACTCCGCCAAGAATTCGGAGATCGAGCTGGCGAAATCCAACATCATGCTGATCGGCCCGACGGGCTGCGGCAAGACGCTGCTGGC
>CAYGUB010000295.1:0-3971 GCA_964352845.1 uncultured Rhodobacterales bacterium
CCGCGTGTGCGTGACTTCCGGGGCGTCTCGGGCAAGTCATTTGATGGCCGTGGCAACTACGCCATGGGTCTCAAAGAGCATCTGGTATTCCCCGAGATCGATTTCGACAAGATCGACGAGAACTGGGGTCTCGACATCGTAATCTGCACCACCGCACAAACCGACGCGGAAGCCAAGGCGCTGTTGAAGCATTTCAACATGCCCTTCAACAGCTGATCCGCGGAGAGGAATTTAGACATGGCTAAAAAAGCAATGATCGAGCGTGAAAAGAAGCGCGAGCGTCTGGTGAAGAAATACGCCGCCAAACGTGCCGCTCTTCTTGAGATCGCGAATGACAAGGAAAAGCCGATGGAAGAGCGCTTCAAGGCTCGCCTGAAACTGGCTGAGCTGCCGCGCAATTCCAGCGCGACACGTCTGCATAACCGTTGCCAGCTGACCGGCCGCCCGCATGCTTACTACCGCAAGCTGAAGGTTTCCCGGATCGCGCTGCGGGACCTCGGCTCCAACGGCCAGATCCCCGGTATGGTAAAGTCAAGCTGGTAAGGAGGGTATGATATGAACGATCCAATCGCAGATATGCTCACTCGTATCCGCAACAGCCAGTTGCGCGGCAAGTCGAAGGTGGAAACGCCTGCGTCAAAGCTGCGGGCCTGGGTTCTCGATGTATTGGTCGATGAGGGCTATATCCGGGGCTATGAGAAAGCCACCGGCAAGGACGGACACCCGGCCTTGATGATCGAGTTGAAATATTACGAAGGCGCCCCCGTCATTCGTGAGCTGAAGCGGGTCTCCAAGCCCGGTCGCCGCGTCTATATGGGTGCCAAAGACATTCCAACGGTCCGTCAGGGTCTGGGCGTGTCGATTGTCAGCACGCCGCAAGGTGTGATGTCGGATGCAAATGCACGCGCCAAGAATGTCGGCGGCGAAGTGCTCTGCACAGTATTCTAGGGGTCTGAGATGTCTCGAATTGGTAAAAAACCGGTCGATCTGCCCTCTGGTGTGACGGCGTCCGTATCCGGTCAAACCGTTGAAGTGACGGGCCCGAAAGGCACCCGCAGCTTCACGGCGACAGATGATGTGACCATCTTGGTCGCAGATAACACGATCACGGTTGAGCCGCGCGGCAAGTCAAAACGCGCGCGTCAGCAATGGGGCATGTCGCGCACCATGGTGGGAAATCTGATCACCGGCGTGACCGATGGTTTCAAGAAAGAACTTGAGATCAACGGTGTTGGCTACCGGGCTCAGATGGTGGGCAATGTGCTCAAGCTGAACCTTGGCCTCAGCCATGATGTCGATTTCCCGATCCCCGAAGGGGTGACGGTCACCGCACCAAAGCAGACCGAAATCGTCGTGGAAGGCATCGACCAGCAGCTGGTTGGTCAGGTTGCTGCGAACATTCGCGCCTGGCGCAAGCCCGAGCCCTACAAGGGCAAAGGTATCAAGTACAAGGACGAATATATCTTCCGCAAAGAAGGGAAGAAGAAGTAATGGCAAACTCGAAAAGAGATCTGTTCATCAAGCGCCGCCTGCGCGTTCGCAACAAGCTTCGCAAGGTCAATGCAGGCCGCGCACGGCTGTCGGTTCACCGCTCGAACAAGAATATCAGCGTTCAGCTGATCGACGATGTTGCCGGTCGTACCATCGCCTCTGCCTCCTCCTTGGAGAAGGGTCTGGGCCTGGTCGGCAAAAACAATGTCGAAGCGGCCGCCAAGATCGGCGCAGAGATCGCCGCGCGTGCCAAGAAAGCCGGCGTGACCGAGGCCTATTTCGACCGGGGCGGCTTCCTGTTCCACGGCAAGGTCAAGGCGCTTGCCGACGCTGCCCGCGAAGGTGGTTTGAAAATCTGATACGTGTGAGGGGCGCCCGCTTCGGTGCCCCTTCGATGATCGGGGGGCGCATGCGCTCACTGCGATTGAAGTGAACGGGCCCAGAGCCCAGGACATAAAGGACTGCCACATGGCAAGAGAGCAAGGACGGGGCCGTCGCGACCGCGACGAGACACCGGAATTCCAGGACCGGCTGGTTGCGATCAACCGGGTTTCGAAAACCGTAAAAGGTGGTAAGCGCTTCGGCTTCGCAGCGCTCGTCGTTGTGGGCGATCAGAAGGGTCGTGTGGGCTTTGGAAAGGGCAAGGCAAAAGAGGTGCCCGAGGCCATTCGCAAAGCAACAGAGCAAGCCAAGCGCCAGATGGTCCGCGTACCGCTGCGCGAAGGCCGTACCCTGCACCATGATGTTGCTGGCCGCCACGGCGCCGGCAAGGTTGTGATGCGCACCGCGCCGCAAGGTACCGGGATCATCGCAGGTGGTCCGATGCGCGCCGTGTTCGAGATGCTGGGCGTTCAGGACGTGGTTGCCAAATCCATCGGCTCGCAGAACCCTTACAACATGATCCGTGCCACGCTGGACGGTCTGACCAAGGAGGCCTCGCCTCGCATGGTCGCACAACGTCGCGGCAAGAAGGTTGCCGATATCCTGCGCACGGGTGACGAGGCTCCGGTAGCGGAAGCCACCCAAGAAGCGGAGGCCTGAGCTCATGGCGAAAACAATTGTGGTCAAGCAGATCGGCAGCCCGATCCGACGTCCTGCCAAACAACGCGCAACGCTTGTAGGCCTGGGCCTGAACAAGATGCACCGTACGCGTGAGCTGGAGGACACCCCCTCCGTGCGCGGCATGGTCAACTCGATCCCCCATCTCGTAGAGATCGTGGAGGAGCGCGGCTAGAGCCGGCTCAGAGATGCAAATGACAAAAGGCTCTCCGATCTCGGGGAGCCTTTTCGTTTAGCGGTGAGTAGCCAGCCGCTTGGGCGCCCACGCGCTGATGGCGGTCTGTGCATCAATGTCATATACAACGGATAAGTTGAAAATCACGAAACGAGGAGAGGTGCATGACACTCAAGGTCTATCTATCGGGAGAAATTCATACCTCCTGGCGCGAAGAAATCACAGATGGCTGCAAGGCGGCGGGACTGGATGTCGTATTCTCAAGCCCAGTGACCGATCATGCAGCCTCGGATGATTGCGGCGTGGCGATCATGGGGGCCGAAAGCTCCAAGTTCTGGCATGATCATAAAGGTGCCAAGCTCAACGCGATCCGGACGCGCAAGGGGCTGGCAGATGCTGATATCGTCGTGGTCCGGTTCGGTGAGCAATACAAGCAATGGAACGCCGCGTTTGACGCAGGCATCGCGTCCGCTCTGGGCAAGTCACTGATCGTGATGCATCAAGACGACCACCAACACGCGCTCAAGGAAATCGACGCGGCGGCGCTCGCCGTCACCTCAACACCTGAGCAGGTAGTGGAGATCCTGACTTATGTCGAGACCGGCAAACTGCCAGGCTAGAGTTTCAGACCGGTCTCGACGGAAGATAAAGAAATGGTGCAGCGGACGGGAGAAAGATTGAACTCCCAGTTCGATTCCCTCAGCCCTGAGGAACTGAACAAGCTGTTCGAAACCCTCCAAGAGTGGAAATACCATCTCGCACGTTTAGACCCAGAGTGTTTGAGGTGCGAAGATGAGCACTTTAGACCATAACTTCAATGAGATAGCCCCAAGTAAGGCGAAGCCGGGTTCCGATGAGCCTAAGTATCCGCCGCCTTACTCTATCCGTTTCACCTTTGAAGAACGCGCTCGGCTGGATGTTGCGCGTGGGCGCAAAGCTCTCTCGGCGCATATTCGCGAACGTCTGTTCGGCGATGAAGTCTCGCCGCGCAAAAAGCCTGGCAACAGTCCGATAAAGGATGTTGAAGCGTTGGGCTGCGTGCTTGGAGCGCTTGGGGCATCGCGCCTGTCTTCGAACCTCAATCAACTGGCCAAGGCGGTGAATAGAGGCTCGCTGCCAGTCACACCCCGAAACCGATGAAGAACTCGCGGAGGCGTGCCGCGAGGTGCGCGCATTGCGTGATGATGACTTGTTGCGCGCACTTGGCAAAGCTCCGAGGGCGTCGCCATGATTCTCAAGGCCAAAG
>CAYGUB010000296.1:0-3964 GCA_964352845.1 uncultured Rhodobacterales bacterium
GATGTTTCAGGTATTTCGTCAGACGCTATGGGTACCCCAGCCTTCGCTTTGCATCTCGCGCAGACGGGACGCAGTGCGCTCAAACTCAAACGCGCCCTCACCCTCAAGATAGAGCCTTTCGGGCGTATCCGCAGCCGAGCAGATCAGCCGCACCCGCGCCTCGTAAAGCGCGTCAATCAGGGTCACAAAACGCTTGGCCTCGTTGAAGTTGTTGCGCGACAGGGCCGGGATATCCTCGATGATCAACACGCGAACGGCCTCTGCCACGGCCAGATAATCGGCAGGGCCCAGCGGCTTGCCGCAGAGATCAAAGAAACTGACCCGCGCGACCCCGTTGTGAAACCGGGGCAGGATCACGTCGCGGGCCTTGACCTTCAGCACCAGGGCCGCGCCCTGCCCCTGTGTGAGCTCTTGCCAGATCTGGTCTATCTCTGCACGCGCCGCAGCATTGGCCGGGCTGAAATAGGTCTTTGCGCCCTCCAGCCGGTTCTGGCGGTAATCGGTCGCGCTGCTTAACTCATGGATCTCGAGCCGCTCCTTGATCTGCGCGATGAATGGCAGGAACAGATCGCGGTTCAGCCCGTCCTTATACAGAGCATCAGGCACTCGGTTTGACGTCGTCACGATCACGACGCCCGCCTTGAACAGATGTTCAAACAGACGGCCCACGATCATCGCATCGGTGATGTCGGTGATCTGCATCTCGTCGAAACACAACAGCCGGGCCTCACCGGCCACATCCTTGGCCACAGGCAGGATCGCATCATCCACGCCGGTTTTGCGCGCCTCATGCATGGCGGCGTGGATTTCCTGCATGAAGGCATGGAAATGAACGCGGCGCTTGCGCGGCTCAGGCGCGTGTTCAATGCACAGATCCATACGCAGGGATTTGCCGCGACCGGCCCCGCCCCACAGATAGAGCCCGCGAACAGGCTCTGTTTCGCCAGCAAACCGCGCGAAAAGCCCGGGCTTCTTTTGCGGTTTGGCCAGGTCATCCAAAACCCGGTCGAACAACGGGATCGCGGCAAGCTGAGCGGGGTCCGGGGTCAGCGTGCCCGCCGCGACCAGGTCGCCATATATCTTTGCAAAACTCATACCGCGCTACCATTATGAAACGTGATGGCTCAGAGCAACAATGCGCATTTGACCCGCCGGTGTTTTTTGGTCAGCGTGGCGCGATGGAACAGAGCAGATCCCAGTCAATCTTTACCCCCGTTCTGATCGGCGGCTGTATCATCATGATGCTGGGTTTCGCGATTAGAGCCAGCTTTGGCGTGTTCCAGATCCCGATCGCGTCCGAGTTCAACTGGCCGCGTGCGGAATTCAGCATGGCGATTGCGATCCAGAACCTAGCCTGGGGGATCGGGCAACCGATCTTTGGTGCCATCGCCGAAAAGCTCGGCGACCGGCGGGCGATCATCCTTGGGGCTGTGCTTTACGCGGCGGGGCTGGTGCTGTCTTCCTTTGCCGTGACGCCGGGCGCGCATCAGTTTCTGGAGATCCTTGTGGGCTTCGGGATTGCAGGCACGGGCTTTGGGGTGATCCTGGCGATGGTCGGGCGGGCTGCGTCGGACGAGAACCGCTCCATGGCGCTGGGCGTTGCAACTGCGGCGGGCTCAGCCGGTCAGGTAATCGGGGCGCCCATGGCCGAGTATCTGCTGGGGTACTTCCCCTGGCAGACCGTCTTTGTGATCTTTGCCTGTGTGATCCTTGCCGCGCTTTTCGTGCTGCCCTTCATGCGCGCGCCTGTGACGGCCGGTAAGGCGGAGCTGGAAGAGAGTATGGGAACAGTGCTCAAACGCGCCTTCAAGGACCCCTCCTACACGCTGATTTTTCTGGGCTTCTTTTCCTGCGGCTACCAGCTGTCTTTCGTCACCGCGCATTTTCCGGCCTTCATCACAGAGGCCTGCGGCCCCATTGCTGCGGGCGGCATTCTGGCGGGTCTGGGGGTGACGACCACCTCCGCCCTCGGGGCGGTCTCTATCTCTCTGATCGGGGTCGCCAATATTGCGGGGACGATCTATGCGGGCTATCTGGGCAAGCGCTATCCGAAGAAATACCTGCTTGCTGCGATCTATACGGGCCGGACGATCATCGCGGCGCTGTTTATCCTGATCCCGATGACGCCCGGCTCTGTGATTGTGTTCAGCCTTGCCATGGGCTCGCTCTGGCTTGCGACTGTACCGCTGACCAGCGGGCTTGTCGCGCATATCTACGGGCTGCGCTATATGGGCACGCTTTACGGGATCATCTTTTTTTCTCACCAGTTAGGGTCGTTTCTGGGGGTCTGGCTGGGCGGTAGGCTCTATGATCTGACCGGAGATTACACGCTGGTCTGGTGGGTTGGCGTTGGCGTCGGTGCCTTCAGCGCGATCGTGCATCTGCCAGTGCGCGAGAGGCCTATGCAGACCGTGGCCAGATCACGGGAAACCAATCCTGCCTGAGCCGTTGCCCGGCTTGCATGGCATGGCCCGGGAAAGGCGGTGAGGTGCGGCCAGGGCGCTCCACATAGCGCGCATCATCCCCCACCCAGCGCAAAGACAGCGCGCGCCGCCGTGTCTTCGAATGATTGCCGCGCGCGCCATGAGCGGTCCGGTAGTCAAACAACACCACGTCACCGGGTTGCATCGGCCATTCCAGCACCGTCTGACCCTGCGGATTGGCCTCCGGGTCGGGCACGGGGATCCACTCGGTGCCACCTTCGTAAAAGTCGCTCTGATCGGCCCAACTGACGGGTCGAACCAGCTTTTCCCATTTATGCGAGCCAGCGATAAAGCGCAGGCTGGCCTGATCCACCGGATCAATGGGGATCCACATGCTGACGGTCTGCTGGCCGCCCACGAAGTAATAGGGCGCGTCCTGATGCCAGGGCGTTGGTTTCGGGGTTCCCGGCTCCTTCACAAGCACATGGTCGTGGAAAAACTGCGCGGTCTCGGAGCCCATCGCGCGGGCAGCAAGTTCCGCCGCAGGGCTGTTGCGGATCAGATCCTCGAATTCCGGGATGCGGGTCCAGTTGCAGTAATCATCGAAGAACCGGCCCTCTGTGACTGCATTCTCTGACGCGTAACTGCCCGGGGCCTCCATATTTCGCGCGATTCCAGCTGCAATAGTGTCTATCCAATCGCGGAAAATACCCGGCAGCATAACGGCCCCATCGCGCTGGAAGGCTGCAATTTGCGCGCTGCTGATCATTGGGCAGCCCAGGCATCCACGAGGTAACGACAGGCCATCAGATCCAGATGCGCTCCGCCGCCGTTCTTGGCGATGGTGATCTCATCTGCACTGAGCCGCATGAAGGCCTCTGGCGTGTAGAAATCAGCCAGCACATCCGCACGCGTGATGGCGCCGTTTGCCAGCGGGATCTGCAACTCTCCGATATGATCGAGCGTGGTGTCGAAACTATCGACAAAGAGCCGGGCGCGTTGCAAGGCCTCGTCATCGACCTCCCGCATATCGGGACGGTAGGCTCCGATCAGGTCGAGATGCTGACCGGGTTGCAGCCACGCGCCTTTGATAATCGGCTCCGTGGTCATGGTTGCGCTGCAGATGATGTCAGCCTGTCCCACAGCCTGTTCGAGGTCGGGGATAAACTGCGCATTGTTCTGTGCAGCAAACTCCTGCCCGCTATGCGCGCTCCGCGCCCAGACCGTGAAATGGGCATCCGGAAAGAGGGAGGCATAGGCGCTGATCATTGATCGCGCGACCGTGCCGGCACCGACAAGCAGGATGTTCCTGGCGTCCTTTCGGGCGAGGCGACTGGCCGACAGAAGACTGTCCCCCGCGGTTTTCCATTTAGTCACAAGGTGGAAGTCGATCACCGCTTCCAGCTCACCCGTCCTGTCTGAAAACAGCATGACGCCGCCATTTATCCTGGGCAGGTTCAGAGCCTGATTTCCGGGAAATATCGTAGCCGTCTTGACCAGTTGCCCCAACCCGTCAATCCAGGCAGCGCGTGACAGAACCG
>CAYGUB010000297.1:0-3959 GCA_964352845.1 uncultured Rhodobacterales bacterium
CATGAGATGCGCCGTCGTCCAGTTCATCAAAGGCGGCATGAGCACCGGAGAGCGCGACCTGATCCTGGACAAATTTTCCGACATCTGTGCCTTTCACACCATGGGTGAGGGCTTTACCTGGGAGACACAAGACAAGTCGCGCGATATCGAGATGGCCTCTGCCGCCTGGGAGAAAGCGAAAGAGCTGATCCGCGATACTTCCAACAAGATGGTGCTGCTAGACGAGATCAATATCGCGCTGCGCTACGACTATATCGATTTGGCGGAAGTCGTCCGGTTCCTCGTGGAACAAAAGCCCGACACAACCCATGTCGTCCTGACAGGCCGGAATGCCAAGGAGGAGCTTATTGAGATCGCAGATCTGGTGACCGAGATGGAGTTGATCAAACACCCATTCCGAACCGGCGTCAAAGCGCAGATCGGCGTCGAGTTTTAACCCTCTCGATGGCTGTTTTGTCTCCACAGGCAGGAACCTTCAGGGGGCACACGTAGTCCCCCTGAAGCAAAAGACATCGCATAGATGACTTCACACTGGACGGTCATCGGGTTTCCACCCTGTACCGTGACGACGCGCTTAAGGTCATGAGATTTCATTCTGGTAAAAATATTCCCGCCGGAGGCTACAAAATTCGCAATCCGCGCTGGTTTTCTCACGAAGATGCCTCCGGCGGGAATATTTGGGCCAGAATGAAGTGCATGACCGACTACGCTGCTCAGCGCGCGGTCTTGGAAGATCCCAGCGCCCGGGTTTGTGACAGGCTGAGCCCGGTTGACATCACCTCATCGTCGAGCCGCAATTCGATGACAGAAAGTTTTTTGGAGCTGAGTGCCTGCTCGAATGCGGCGGCAAATGTGTGCTGCTCTGTTACGACCACGCCGAACCCACCGTAGCTGCGGGCCAATTCCGCGAAATTGGGGTTGGTGAGTGCAGTGCCGCTGACGCGCCCGGGATAGGTTTTCTCCTGATGCATCCGGATCGTGCCGTATTTGCCATTGTTGACCACGATGACGATTACAGCCGCGCCATGTTGCTGGGCGGTCGACATCTCGTTGCAAGTCATCTGGAAGCAACCGTCGCCTGCAACGCAAAGCACCGTTTTGTCACGATGCGCGAGTTTCGCGGCAATGGCTGCCGGGAACCCGTAGCCCATGCTACCCGATGTCGGCCCCAATTGGGTGCGGGCCTGTTTGAAGCGAAAGTAGCGATGCAAGAAGGCTGCATAATTGCCTGCGCCGTTGGTCACGATCGCATCTGGCGGCAGGTTTTCCGACAGCCAGGGAATGATCTGTTCCATCTGAACGGCGCCGGGCGTGGCCTGCGGCTGTTGCCAGCTCTCATAGGCCTCGCGCGCCTGTTTGCGCCATCCGGCCCAGGGCGGATTGACCCTTGGGGGAAGTTGGGAAAGCGTGTGCAGCATCTCGGACGCCGAGCAGGCCACGGACAGATCGGCGTGATAGACCTGCCCGACCGCGTCGGGGTCTGGATGCACCTCGCAGATGATTTTGCCGCTCTCGGACGGATCAACATGCTCGTAGCCATTGGTGGCAATATCGCGCAGCCCCGCGCCCAAAAGCAGCAGGAAGTCGGACTGGCGGAGCATCTCGGCCAGTTTGGGGTTCATGCCGACGCTCAGATCGCCCACATAATGCGGCGAGTTGTTGTCAAGGTAGTCCTGCCGTCTGAACGTCACTGCGACAGGCAGATCATGCGCCGAGGCAAAGCTGTGCAGGTTCTGTGCGGCCGCCTGTGACCAACCGGGTCCGCCCGCAATCACCAGCGGTTGTTTGAACCGGCTGATCAGGCTCACGATCCGCTTGCCTGTTTCGGGCGGGGCGGGTTGCAACGGCAGCACCACGGCCGGTCGGTCGGCTACATCGGCCATGGCCGAGAGCATGTCCTCGGGCAGGGCCAGCACGACCGGGCCCGGCCTGCCCGATTGCGCCAGATGAAAGGCGCGGGCGATATATTCGGGCAGTCTTTCTGTTTGATCCACCTCCGCCACCCATTTGACCAGCGTGCCAAGGAATTCGCGATAGGCGACTTCCTGAAATGCGCCGCGATCACGGTGAGACCGGTTGATCTGCCCCACAAAAGCCACCAGCGGCGTGCTGTCCTGCATCGCGACATGCAGTCCGGCCGAGGCATTTGCAGCCCCCGGCCCGCGCGTGACAAAGAGCACAGCGGGCCGTCCGGTCAGCTTCCCGTGCGCCTCCGCCATCATCGCGGCGCCGCCTTCCTGACGGCAAACAATATTCTCGATCCCGCTGTCATAAAGCCCGTCCAGAGCGGCCAGAAAGCTCTCGCCTGGGACTGAGAAAATTCGCTCAACACCCTGAATCTTCAGTTGATCGGCCAGAATTTTCCCGCCATGCCGCAGCGCCATGATCACTATCCCCCCGTTGCGTGGCGCAATCCTTTCGAGTGGATCACAAAAATGCAATGACAAAGCGCAGGCGCTGCCCTATCTCGACGGGCAAAGACAAAGGATGACTGGATATGACCGATTTCAAACTGCTTGGTATATCGGGCTCTTTGCGTAGGGGCTCCCACAACCGGATGCTGCTGCGGGAGGCCGCGCGGATAGGTGAAGTGGACAGCTTCACACAGGCCGAGATCACCTTCCCCCTCTATAACGGGGACGATGAAGACGCCACGGGGATCCCCGGACCTGTACAGGCCCTTGCCGATCAGATTGCCGCCCATGACGCTGTGATCATCTCGACGCCGGAATATAACAAGGGCATTTCGGGCGCGCTGAAGAATGCGCTTGATTGGGTCAGCCGCACCAAGGGTGGCGTGTGGTCACACAAGCCCGTGGCGGTGATGGCCGCAACCGCCGGGCGTTCGGGAGGAGAGCGGGCCGTCGCAAATCTGCGGCTTGCACTTGTCCCCTTCGGCCCGCGCGTCATGCCGGGACCGGATGTGCTGGTGGGCTCTTGCCATGATCAGTTTGATGGCGACGGAAAGCTGACAAATGAGCTCAATTCCGAAGCGCTGAGCGCTCTGATGAAGGCCTTGCGGGAAGAGGTGGCGCTCAGGCGTTAGAGCGTCATGCGGGATGTTTCAGGTATTTCGTCAGACGCTATGGATATTTCGATCAGGTTTCCATCGGGATCGCGCAGATAGATCGACATAATCGGCCCCGTGGCACCGCTGCGCGCGACCGGGCCGTCTTCGATCTCTGTTCCAAGGGCGCGCAGGTGGTCCTGCCACTCCTGCAAGGGCGTATTGCTGAGAAAACACAGATCGGCTGAGCCGGGCACAGGCGCCCTGGCCTTTGGTTCGAACTCCCGGCCCGCCTGATGCAGATTGATCTTTTGCGCCCCGAAGCCAAGCGCCATGCGCGCAGACCCGTCGGCGGCCTGAAACGGCCTGGGCTGCATGCCTAGCACCTGCTCATAGAAACGCGTGGTCGCGGGGATGTCGGCGACTGTCAGAACCAGATGGTCGATATGGCTGAGCTTGGGAATTGCGCTTGCTTTCTTGGACCCTCGCGCGATGATCGCCCGGATATGGCACAGATGCAAACCATTGATGATATGATCGACCAGGCCCGGATTGCCGCGCTGAATGCAGCGCTGGGGCTGACAGATGGGGCCGTCCACCCTTTCGCACATCAAGTGTTTTTCTGGACCGTCGCGCCGCCCGAGGCATTGGGACGCGATGGCCATCCGAAGACCGGCGGGCTGATCCCTGACACGGGCCTGCCGCGCCGCGTCTGGGCGGGCGGACATTTGCAGTTTCACGCACCACTCAAGCAAGGACACAGCGCGCGCAAAACCACCCGACTGGCCGCTCAGGAACGCAAACAAGGCCGCTCCGGGCCATTCGCGCTGGTCACGCTGCATCACGAGGTCAGGCAGGGCCAGAGCCTGTGTGTGAGCGAGCATCAGGACCTGATCTACCGCCCCGATGATGCCCCCGCCGATGATCACCACATGCATCGCACTTGTCCTTT
>CAYGUB010000298.1:0-3946 GCA_964352845.1 uncultured Rhodobacterales bacterium
CCCCCCACCTGTGATCCAACCGCTCCGAGCGCGCCTATAGCGTCTGACGAAATACCTGAAAAATCCCGCATCACGTAAGGCGCCCGCAATCTCTGATGTCAGGCAGTGTTACCTGATTGAGGTTTTTCGCATGACGCTTTAGCCAGCCCCGCCCGATACTGAAACAGCCCTGCCCGACACTATTGTGGAAAATCTACAACGCTGTCCAGAGGGTCGCGAAACGCCGCTCACACGGGTGCCGTGCCATCAATCACCAGATCAGGCTGTGCGCTCCTGTCCATCACTACGCGGGCATTGGGCAGATCGTTCTGCTCCAGCTTCGCCTCAATCGCCGCCGCATCAAATCCATGCCCGCTCCAGCGCGCCTCAAGTCGCGCGCGCAGAAGCTCCATCGGCACATCGATGCGAACCGTCAGATCAAACAGCCCTGCAAGCGCGCTCCAGGGCGGGTCGCGGTAAAGCAGGTAATTGCCCTCGACCAGGATGAACCGAGCCTCCGGCGGCACAATCGCCGCCCCGGCGCGCGAGATCTCCAGAGCGCGGTCAAAGAGCGGGATCGCGATATCCTCCCCGGCACTGTCGCGCAGGCGCAGCAACAGATGCCGCAAACCACCCGCGTCGAATGTGTGCGGAGCCCCCTTGCGCGCCAGATCACCGCGCGCCGCGAGAAGCCCGTCATCGAAATGAAACCCGTCCATCGGCACCACGGCAGCCTGACCCGGCGCGCGGGCATTCAGTCGCGCACAAAGCGCCTCGGCGAAATGCGATTTGCCCGAGGCAGGCGGTCCGGCGATAGCAATCAGCCTGCGCCCGCCAGGCAGAGCCTCGATACGGGCCGCCAGTTGCTGTGAAGTGATTGCGTCACTCATCCCTGCCCCCTTCTTGCGAACCTATGGCTTCCAGCCTGCATAGAGCGGATGGTCAGGCTCCAGCGGCAAGGCCGCGCGATGGCCGCTGCGCGCGGCCGCGTAGATGGCCGTAATTAGTTCGATGGAACGGCGCCCGTCAATGAGCGTGACCGCATCATGGGGCTGGCCGTTCAGGGCGCGGGCGATCTGGGCCAGATAGCCGCTGAACCCGGCCTGACCCGCTTTATGCGCCCCGGTCGCCGCGTCGATGGCTTTTTGATCGGCCGCGCCACGGGCGTGGAACTGCCAGCCTTGGTCGCCCGGTGCGTAAGGCGCGGTGCCGCTTTCGGCGGTCAGATGCTCAAACATGAAGCGCAGGCGCGACTGGTCCTCCGCGGCCCCCAAAGTGACCGAGCTCGTCACAAGCGCGCCGCTCTCCATCTCGAAGGCCAGCGCGGCGGTGTCTTCGGTCTCGATCCTGTTGACCCGGGTCGCGAGCTGGCCCTGAACCGCGCGCACCGGCCCCAACACGCAACACATCAAATCATGGATATGGATCGCGTGCCCGATGATGGCGCCGCCTTGCTCTCCGTCCCAAGTGCCGCGCCAGGGCACGGCATAATAGGCCGCATCACGATGCCAATGGGTCTCAAGACTGGCAGCGATGGCCCGCCCGGTCAGACCGGCCTTCTGCAAGGCACGCAGCCCGGCGAGCCCCGCCCCGAACCGGTATTGGAACACCGGAAATACGTGCAGCCCTGACTGCCGGGTCGTCTGTTCCAGCTGATCGACCTCCCGCAGCGACGCGGCCAGCGGCTTTTCGCAAATGACATGTTTGCCGGCGGCAAGGGCCTGAAGCGTGACCGGCACATGTAAATGCGGCGGCAGGCAGATATCGACCAGATCAATGGCCTTATCGCGCAACACCGCATCGAGATCACCGGTGACGGGAATGCCTTGCGCGATGGCTTGCGCCCGCTTCTGATCAAGATCGCAGATCGTGGCGATTTGGAATGCGTCTGCATGCACGCGGTAGCCCGTCAGATGCTCTGCCCCGATCCCGGCGCCAAGGATTGCAACGCGGATCACGCCTCGGCCATCATCTGCGCGCGGATGGCAAGCTCCATCACCTTGAACGCATGGGCCTGCGGCATCGCGGTCTCGGTCCGGTGCGCAATATCGGCCATGAGCGCGGGAAAATAGGGCAGACCGGCATCCGCGCACTCAATCTTTTCGCAGCGGGTCCTGTTGGTGAGAAACAGATGATCGGTGCCGACCGCCCCGGCGACATCGACATATTTGCGCAGCTCGATCGTGCCCTCGGTCCCAAGGATCGTCAGCCGCCCGTCACCCCAATTGGGCAGCGCGTCCGGGGTAAACCAGTCGACGCGGATATAGCCATGCCCGTGTTCGCTGCGCAGCGCGATCTGGCCGAAATCCTGCAAGCCGGGATCATCGGGGTTGGCCATGTTCTCAGCCGTGGCCAGCGTGATTTCGGCATCCTGACTGCCGGTGAAATAGAGAAACTGGTCGATCTGATGCGAGGCGATATCGGTCAGGATCCCGCCATAGCGCGCCCGGTCGAAAAACCACGCGGGCCGGGTTGCGCGGTTGAGCCTGTGCGGCCCGAGCCCCACCGTCTGCAACACGCGCCCGATCTGCCCGGCGCGCACAAGCTCTGCGGCACGGGTGACGCTGGGCACCTCGAACCGTTCGGAGAAATCGACCGACCAGATGCGAGCGGTGCGGGCCTGCGCGGCGCGCAGTGCCTCAAGCTGGGCAAGCGTCGTACAGCCCGGCTTATCCACCATGACATCCTTGCCAGCCTCCATGGCACGGATAGCCAGCGCGGCGCGGTCTTCGGGGATGGCGGCGATCACGATCAGGTCGATCTGTGGATCCGTCAGAATATCCTCCAGCGCCTCGCAGCGTGGCGCGTCGGGGAAGCGTTTTAGAAAGCCCTCCAGCGTCTCGGGCGTGCCTTGCGTCCACCATGTCCGGAGCTCGGCACCTGCGTCGATCATATGTTGCAACTGGCCATAGATATGCCGGTGATCGAGCCCGACAGCCGCCATTCTAACCCTGCTCATGCGCAATCTCCGTCCTGCTGCCCGTGTCGCTGGAGCGGATCAGACCGTCGATCAGCGCGTGAACCTGCAAGGCCTCCCGACCCGGGCAAAGCGGCGGCGCGCCCGTCGTGAGGCTGCTGGCGAAATCCTCGATTACCGCCTGATGCCAGGCATGGGTGAATGCCATGGGATCAGCGCCGCCGCCCGATCCCGCCTGCCCGCCCGTCTGTTCCACCCGGCCATCGCGCCAATGCAGGCGCAGCCCGCCCGCCTCCAGATGCGCGCTGGCTTTGGTGCCGTGGATGATGATCTCTTCGCCGCGACCGGGGAAGGCGGCCGTAGCGGCAAACAGGCTGCCCACCGCGCCGTTGCGAAATTCCAGACCGGCGGTGACGAAATCCTCCGCCTCCATTCTGTGCAGCTTGCTGCGCCGCGCCATGGCCTGAACGAAGTCCACCGGGCCAAGCAAATGCAGCGCCAGATCGAGCGTATGGATGGCCTGCGTGATCAGCACGCCGCCGCCATCCTGCGCGTAGCTTCCGCGACCGGGCGCGTCGTAATAAGCCTGATCGCGCCACCAGGGGACGGTGATTTCGACCGCACCGATCTCTCCGATGGTGCCCTGTTCCATCAGTTGGCGCAGGTGCTGTGCGGGCGCGCGGGCGCGGTGCTGGAACATGACGGCCAGGGGGGTCCCCGCCGCCTCGCAGCCCGCTACGATGTCGCGCGCCGCGCCAAGCGTCCGCTCAAGCGGCTTTTCCATCAAGATCGGCTTGCCGCTATCTGCCAGCTGCGCCACCAACGCGCTGCGGGCATTGGGTGGCGTGGCGATAATGACGAAATCGATCTGCGGATCATCGGCGATCTCGGCCAGATCAGTGACAGGCAGGGCCGTGCAGTCATGTTCTTGGCAAAACCGCGCCAGTCGCGCGGCAGAGCGGCCCATCAGCGCCGACAGGTTCAGCTGGTCAGAGGCCGCTATCGCGCGCAGATAGATCGGCGCGACCATGCCATGGCCAATCAGGGCGA
>CAYGUB010000299.1:0-3943 GCA_964352845.1 uncultured Rhodobacterales bacterium
TCATTCATCGGCACGCTTGAAATCGACGGCGTGCCGATGAATGATGTCCCGCCTGCACAGCGCGGCATCGCGATGGTGTTTCAAAGCTATGCGCTCTATCCGCATATGACCGTGCGCGACAACATGGCCTTCGCGCTGCAGATAGCAAAGATGGACAAGGCGCAGATCAATAAGGCGGTTGAGAGCGCTGCGGCCAAGTTGCAGCTGACGGAATATCTCGACCGTCTGCCCAAGGCCTTGTCGGGCGGGCAGCGCCAGCGCGTTGCCATCGGGCGCGCGATTGTGCGCGACCCGAAAGTCTATCTGTTCGATGAGCCGCTCTCCAACCTTGATGCGGCTTTGCGCGTGGCCACCCGGATCGAGATCGCGCAGCTGAAGGAAAGCATGCCCGACAGCACGATGATCTATGTCACCCATGATCAGGTGGAGGCGATGACGCTGGCCTCGCGCATTGTGGGTCTGGCCAATAAGGGCATCGCGCAGGTGGGCACGCCGCTGGAGCTTTATGAGCGGCCCGAGAATGAGTTTGTGGCGCAATTCATCGGCTCTCCCGCGATGAACCTGCTGGCAGGCGAGATCACCGGGACCGGAGATGTCACCACCCTGCGCCTTGAGGATGGCCAGGGCACGATTACCTCAGCCGTGCCCACGCGGTCGGACGATCAGGGCCGCAAGGTCAATGTCGGCATCAGGCCCGAGGATATGCGGGCCACGGATGGGGAGAATTTCGCTTTCGCCGGCAAGGTCGATATCAGCGAGGCGCTCGGCGAGGTCACACAGCTCTATTTCGAGCCGCCCCGCCCGGGTGAGGAGACAGATACGGTCATCGCCAAACTGCCCGGCATTCACCGCGATCTGCGCGGCAAGGTGATGCATCTGGGCGCCGATCCCGCCAAGGTGCATATCTTTATGGATGGCCGATCCCTGCTATATCGTTGAGCCGTGGTCGTCCGTACCCGTGCGGACGAACCGAGAATGCACTGGCTATGTTAGCGCTAACATCGTATAGCATCCTCAAACACGAAACTCAGGTGGGCGAAGCCATGAAAGATACAATTCTGACTGTGACTGACCGCATAATAGAGCGGTCGAAACCAACCCGTGATCTCTACATGGACCGGATGCGTCGGGCCGCCGAAGAAGGCCCGCGCCGCGCGCATCTGACCTGTGGAAATCAGGCCCATGCCTATGCGGCGATGGGCCAGGACAAGGATCCGCTGCTGGGCGATACCGCGCCCAATATCGGGATCGTGACGGCCTATAATGACATGCTCTCAGCGCATCAGCCTTTTGAGCGTTTCCCGGCCATGATCAAGGAGGCGGCCCGGCAAGCGGGTGGTACCGCTCAGGTTGCGGGCGGCGTTCCGGCCATGTGCGACGGGGTCACGCAAGGTCAGGCGGGGATGGAGCTGTCGCTGTTTTCGCGCGATGTAATCGCGCTGGCCGCAGGTGTGGCACTCAGCCATAACACGTTTGACGCGGCGGTCTATCTTGGGGTCTGCGACAAGATCGTGCCGGGGCTGATCATCGCTGCGGCAACCTTTGGCTATATCCCGGGGCTGTTCATCCCCGCAGGGCCCATGCGCTCGGGCATTCCCAATGATGAGAAATCGAAAGTCCGCCAGCAATTTGCAAATGGCGAGGTCGGGCGCGACAAGCTGATGGCCGCAGAGATGGCCAGCTACCATTCGCCGGGGACCTGCACTTTCTACGGGACCGCCAATTCCAACCAGATGCTGATGGAATTCATGGGGCTGCACCTGCCCGGCGCCTCTTTCGTGAACCCCGATACCGATCTGCGCGATGCGCTGACCCGCAAGGCCGCGACCCGCGCCCTGCAGATCAGCCATCTGGGCAATGAGTTTATCCCCGTCTGCGACATTCTCGATGAGAAGGCCTTTGTGAACGGTCTGGTCGGGCTCATGGCCACTGGCGGCTCGACCAATCTGGTGATTCACATGATTGCCATGGCGCGGGCGGCGGGGGTGATCCTCGATATCGAGGATCTGTCCGATATCTCGGATGCCACCCCGCTGATGGCGCGGGTCTATCCAAACGGGCTGGCCGATGTGAACCATTTCCATGCTGCAGGCGGTCTGGCCTTCATGATCGGAGAGCTTCTGGAGGCAGGGCTTCTGCACCCTGACACCAAGACGGTGATGGGTGCAGGGCTGGCGGATTATGCCAGGGACCCCAAGCTCAAGGATGGTGCCGTGGTCTGGGAAGACAGCCCGCGCGAGACCCAGAACGACCGGATCCTGCGCCCGGCAAGCGATCCTTTCGCGCCTGTGGGCGGGCTGCGGCAATTGTCGGGCAATCTGGGGCGCGGGGTGATCAAGATCTCCGCCGTGGCCGAGGATCGCCATGTGATCGAGGCGCCTGCAAAGGTGTTTTCGTCTCAGGATGCCGCGAAGAAAGCCTTCAAGGCCGGAGAGCTTGCCGGTGATATGGTGTTGGTCATTCGCCATCAGGGCCCCAAGGCCAATGGCATGCCGGAATTGCACGGGCTTACGCCGATCCTCGCCACTTTGCAGGATCGTGGCCACCGGGTGGCCCTTGTCACCGATGGCCGCATGTCCGGCGCGTCAGGCAAGATCCCGTCGGCCATTCATGTCTGCCCGGAGGCGGTCGATGGCGGGCTGATCGGCAAGATTGCCGATGGCGACGTGATCCGGCTGGACGCAATCCGTGGCACGCTCGATGTGCTGGCTGACGGGGTGGAAGCCCGTGTTGCAGCCACGCCTGATTTGTCGGACAACTTCTTTGGCACCGGACGCGAGATGTTTGAGCTGTTTCGCCAGACCGCCGGTCGGGCCGATACCGGCGCAGGCGTGATCGTCTGAACACAGACCAACAAAGGACCGAGATATGACCCCCGGAATGGCAAGCGAAAAAGCCCGTCACATCTGCCAGAAAGCCCCCGTTATCCCGGTTCTGGTGGTCGATGATGCATCCCATGCCGAACCGCTTGCGCAAGCGCTGGTGGCAGGCGGGCTGCCCGCGCTGGAGGTGACGCTGCGCACCCCAGCCGCGCTCGAGGTGATCGCACAGATGGCCAAGGTCGAAGGCGGTATCGTCGGCGCAGGCACGCTTTTGACCCCGCAAGATGTCGTGGCGGCCAAGCGGGCAGGGGCCTTGTTCGGCGTCTCGCCCGGCGCCACGGACCGGCTGCTTGATGCTTGCGAGGATGCCGATCTGCCGCTTCTTCCCGGTGCTGCCACTGCAACAGAGGCGATGCGGCTGCTGGAGCGCGGCTATTCCATGCTGAAATTCTTCCCCGCTGAGGCCTCTGGCGGGGCCCCGGCGCTCAAAGGGATCGGCGCGCCCATCCCGCAGGTCAGCTTTTGTCCCACCGGCGGGGTGAGCCTTGCCAACGCGCAAAGCTATCTGTCCCTGCCCAATGTCATCTGCGTTGGCGGCAGTTGGGTCGCGCCGAAAGAGAGGATGATCGCAGGTGATTGGGACGGGATCGAAGCCTTGGCGCGCGAGGCGGCCGGACTCGGTTAAGTCCGGGGCAGATGGATCACGAAATTCTGGCGGATGCTGCGATCCAGTTGCGCCTCAAACGCGGCGGCGGGTTGTGTGGCAAGGATCTGTTCCTTGCGCGCGACCGCCTTGGCAATCAGATCGGGCTTGTCATTCTCGGCCCATTCCTTGGGCGAGGTCCTGTCGCCGAACTCGGGATAGACGAAATTGCTCTCCATCAGGCTGAGGGTCTGATCCATGCCAAGGTAGTGACCCACACCGTGCCCGCTGCCATCCTCGCCCAGACAGGCTTTGCGGATCACCTCGACGCTGCAGGTCTCATCCGTGACCTCGATCCCGCGCACGCAGCGCTGCGCCTGGCCGATCAGATCATTGCCCAGAATGAGCGACTCGTGACAGAAGCCCAGCAGCGAGGCATGCATCCCCGCCGCCTCGTAGACCATGTTCAATCCCGACA
>CAYGUB010000300.1:0-3928 GCA_964352845.1 uncultured Rhodobacterales bacterium
GATCTTCACCGCTCTCGAAACCGGCATCATTGACGGCGCCGACGCGTCCGGTCTGGCCAATAACAAGGGTCTGGGCCTTTATGACCTCGCCAAGCATGCAAACTACCCCGGCTTCCACTCGATGCCCTCAGACCACCTGACCTGCAACAAAGCCGTATGGGACGGTATGCCCGAGCATCACCGCCGCATCCTGTCGGTTGGCATGGAAAGCCTCGCGCTGCAAACCGCTCTGCAGACCGAGATCGCCAATACAGAGGCGCTGGCCGAGCTGAAAGAGCAGGGCGTGACGATCCACACATGGTCGCCCGAAGAGCTCAAGAAGTTCCGCAACGCGGCGCAGGGCGCTTGGGACGATTTCGCGACCACTCCCGAGGCCAAGGCGCTTGTTGCCAGCCACCGGAGCTACCTCCAGCAGTTGGGCCTGGTCGACTAAAGCCACGCATAACTGCGGCTAAGACATCGTCCCGCCAGCCAGAAGGATGGCGGGACGGTTTTTTGTCGATACGCCGATGAAGAGAATGGGGGGGCAGGGGCCGATGCAAAAAACCGTTTCAGCTGTCGAGGTCATCGTACCTTCACTGTTTATTGTCTGTGTGGCCTGGCTGGCCTGGCATGCACCGGCCTTCATCCTTGATTGGTCCGGCGCAGGCGCAACCAGCGCCTCCGACAACCTGCGCGGGCTGCATTTGCGCAATGATGTCACGCCACAGATGGGCGGACCCTTCGGCGGCGTGGCCGATTGGGTTGACTATCTGGCGCTGATCGGGATGCCGATCCTGCTGGTTCTGGGCATCCGCACGGTCAGGCACGCCCCGATGGAATATGAAAGCTGGCGCACCATCGACCGCGCTGCTGTCTTTATCGGGCGTGTCACCATGGTGCTGATCGTGCTGCTGACAGGCGTCATGCTTTACGAGGTTCTGCTGCGTTACATATTCGAGGCGCCGACCAAATGGGCCAATGAGCTGTCGCTCTGGTTGGCGGGCTTTGTGTTTCTCTGCGCGGGGCTCTACGCCATGCAGCAACGCTCCCATATCCGCATTTTCCTGATCTATGACATGTTCCCCCGCTGGCTGCAGCGGGTCTGCGATATCGTGTCGACCTCGCTGATCGTGGCCTTCGCCTTCTTCCTGATCTATGGCGGATATGGCGAGGCCTTCGCCAAGTTTGGCCGTTGGGAGACCTTCGGCACAGCCTTTGACCCGCCCATCCCCGCCACGCTGAAGCCGATGGTGCTTTTGATTGTGGCACTCGTGGCGATGCAGGCGGTGATCAACCTGATTTCCGACTGGAATAATGAACCGGTCATCCACACCGCCTCGGATGATATTGACGAAGATGAAATCGAGCGGCTGAAAAAAGCCGTTGGAGCGGACTGACATGGATATCGGAACGATCTCGCTGGTCCTGCTGCTGGGGCTGCTTGTGCTGCTGGCCATCGGGATGCCTCTGGGCTTTGCCTCTGCCATACTCGCGGTGCTGGTTCTGGTGATGAAGTTTGAGCCCGAACTGCTCTGGGCGCCCTGGACCTTTGGCGACGGTATTCTGACCGGGCGGCCGGGATCAGGTCCGCTCAATATCCTGTCGCAGAAAATATACGGGCTTTTGACGGATTATGTGCTCATATCCATACCGCTTTTCATCTTCATGGCAGCACTTCTGGAACGCTCCGGCATTGCCAAGGACATGTATTCCTCCCTCAATATCTGGCTGAACCGGACGCGGGGCGGCATTGCCGTTGTGACCTCTATCATGGCGGTGATCATGGCCGCGATGTCGGGCATTATCGGGGGTGAGGTGGTGCTTCTGGGCCTCATCGCGCTGCCGCAGATGTTGCGGCTGGGGTATAATCAAAACCTCGCCATAGGCACGATCTGCGCCTCGGGAAGCCTGGGGACGATGATCCCGCCCTCCATTGTTCTGATCATCTATGGGCTGGTCACGGAGACGTCGATCAAGGCGCTGTTTACCGCCTCCTTCCTGCCCGGCTTCATGCTGGCCTCCTTTTTCATCATCTACATTCTGGTACGCACAAGGCTGCGCCCCGAAGACGCACCCCTGCCAGAGCCCATCCCCGGTGAGCCCGAGGGGCGCGAGAAATGGCTGCTCTTTCTGGGGTTCCTATGCGTGGTTGTCGCAGGCGCCTGGAGCTTCTTCACCGCCCGCTTGCTGTTTTTCGAATATTCCGGCCAGAACGCGTCCAACACCGGCGACCCGATCCGCTTCGGCACCATGGATTACCTGCCGTGGTTTCTGGGCACGATTGCCGTGGCGCTGGCGCTGATATTCTTTGTTGTCGGACGGGAGCGGACGGCAAAAGGCTGGTCCATGGGCAAGGGGCTTGTCCCGCCTATCATCATTATCGGCGTGGTGCTGGGCTCCATCTATATGGGCATCACCGGGATCACTGAGGCCGCCGGCATGGGGGCCTTCGCGGTGTTTGTCATGGCCGCTTTGCGTGGCGAGGCATCGTTTGATCTGGTCTGGGATTCGCTCATGCGGACGCTGAAATCGACGGGCACCATCATCTGGGTGACCATCGGGGCGGCTGCGCTTGCGGGGGCCTACACGATCGCGGGTGGGCCGGTCTTTGTGGCGGACCTTGTGGTCGGGCTCGACGTACCGCCCATGGGGATCATTCTGGTGATGATGGTGATCCTGCTTTTCATGGGTGCGTTCATGGATTGGGTGGGCATCGTGCTTTTGATCATCCCGGTCTTCCTGCCCATCGTGCTGCGGCTGCCGATCGAGGAGATCGGCGTCTTTGGCCAGCTCGAGGCCAAACATGTCGCGATCTGGTTCGGCGTGGTGTTCTGTATGAACATGCAAGTGAGCTTTCTCAGCCCGCCCTTCGGCCCCGCCGCCTTCTATCTGAAATCCGTGGCCCCGCCAGAGATTTCGCTGACAGATATCTTCAAGGGCTTCCTGCCCTTCATCGCCATCCAGCTTTGTGCGCTTGCGGTCCTGCTGATCTATCCGCCGATCATCACCTTTCTGCTGCCATAGGAAGGCCGGTTGATGCTGAACCCTGTCCAGATCGCGCGATACCGGAAGGCTGGGTTTGTGGCCGTCGAGGATGTGGTCGCAGATCAACGGCCCGCCCGGCGGCGCTGGCGCGCGCTGTGCGGTGAATGCCGCGACAAGCGCGCGCCCAGGCCGCACAATGATACCCAACGTTGGAGCCCAAAGGCCCGCTATTGCGCCTCGGAGATGTGAGACTATGGCACAGGTAATTCGGCTCGACCCGGCGGATAATGTCGTCACCGCCGCAACCGCGCTGGAGGCAGGCGTGACCGTAGAGGGGGTGATGACAACAGGTCTGATCCCCTCGGGCCACAAGATCGCCACATGCGCGATACCGAAAGGGGCAGAGATCCGAAAATACGCCCAGATGATCGGGCTGGCCTCGGAAGATATTGCGCCGGGCGATCATGTCCATACGCAAAACTGCGCCTTCACCGCCACCGCGCAGGATTATGAGTTCGGCACCGATCTGCGCGCAGTGACGCCGGCCTCGGGCGATGAATTCATGGGCTACCGGCGCCAGACGGGCTCGGTCGGGACGCGCAACTATATTGCCATCGTCACATCGGTGAATTGCTCGGCCACCGCGGCGCGGCGGATCGCCGATGCGTTCGGGCCCGAGGAACTAGCTGAATTTCCCAATGTCGACGGTGTCGTGGCATTTGTGCACGGCACGGGCTGTGGGATGGCTGGCAGCGGAGACGGGTTTGAGGCCTTGCAGCGCGTGATGTGGGGCTATGCGCGCCATCCCAACCATGCGGGTGTGCTGATGGTGGGGTTGGGCTGCGAGATGAACCAGATCGACTGGCTGCTGGAGGCTTATGGCCTCAGGCAATCCGAGACCTTTCAGGTGATGAACATCCAGACCGTTGCCGGGCTGCAGAAGACTATTGATCTGGGCGTG
>CAYGUB010000301.1:0-3924 GCA_964352845.1 uncultured Rhodobacterales bacterium
TGCTCGAACAGCGTCTGGCCCAGATCGCCTGACACCTTAGCGCCCGTCAGGCGCCGCTGCGCAGGGATTGAAGCTCGGTGATGGAAAGCCGGTCGATGCGCGCGGGGCCGAATGCCTCCAGAGAGCGGGCCTGCGGGAACAGCCGCGAAATCGCGTCGCGCAGCTCAAGATCCAGCAGCGTCTCCGAAAAGCTCGCCGGGTGGAAGCTCTCGACCTCCAGCTCATTGGCGAAAAAGCTGGCCTGACGGTCAAAGGCGAGGTTGAAGACCGTCACGGCTGACATGGGCCGCGTCGCTATCACGTTCTCCCCATCCTCAAAGCCTGCGATCGGCGCGTAGGCAATATCGGTGCCCAGAAGCGCCTGACAGCCCGCATGGCGCATCAGCAGATGCGACGCGGGCCCGAGCATCAGGTCATGGCCGGGTTTGGCGAGGCCAAACGCGTTTGACGTGACGCGGTAGAGCCGGACCCGCTCGGAATTCTGCGCCTCGCGCGGGGTGATATCGTAAGAGCCAACCCAGGCCAGCGGAAGTAGGCCATGATCGCTGGTCACGATCATCATGCCGGGTTCCAGATCCTCCACGGCGACGGGGCCATTATCCGTGGTCACAACCGAGCCGCGCACCAGATTGGAGAAGCTGCTCTCGATCACAGGGATGGCGGGGCCGAGGATCGTCTCATAGCTTGCATGACCACGCGCCCCTATCCAGGCGACCGAATAGGCACGCTGGGGGCTGCGTTTGCGGCGCGCAGGGATCGGCGCGCCATATGGAGAAATCTTGTGGGAATAGCTCGGCATATGCCTGGCGGCATTCTGGGGGTAAGTCATGCGACGTCCTTCTCAGGTCTAGGCTCAGCACACGAGCCCGCCATCATGAACCCCACCGTCATGTAGCAAATTACTATGTAGAATGAATGTTTTAGCACCAATTGACCCTGTACTGTCAATGATTTCGATGCTGTTGTCGCCCAGCCTGTATCAATGCCGGTCCGGCGCTGCGGATTGTTACGCGGCCCCGATAGGTCGGCCACATTCGTGACATAGGTCTCACCGCCAAAAGGATAGACAGGCGCGAATCACTCTGCGAAGATGTGTTAATAAAACTATAATAAGAACGAGGCAGCAGATGGATTTCCTTTCTCAGGAGAATTTTCGGCGTGTGGTCGCGCTCACCAGGTTTCATTTCATCTCCGGATTGCCGCGGTCCGAGGTAGATGCGCTCACCGCCATTCTCTCGCAGAACCCGCGCTTCGTCGTGCAGGATGACGGCCCGGCCGCGGCTATCTGCGCCGAGCTGCTTGGCGCTTGCGATGATCCGGCCTCTGCCATGCACAGGCTTGACGGGGACGCGCGCCGGGCCTTGCTGCGCGGCGCACTGGACGCCGTCCACACCCGCCGTCCGCTGGATGCGGTGGTGTTTGACAACCACCCGCGCTGGATGGATCAGATGGGACAGATCGCGGGGCTGATGCCGCTGTCGCGCTTTGTTTTCGTGGTGCGCGACCCGGCCCAGATCATCGCGCAGCTTGCGCGGGAGCGTGATCTGTCACCCGTCGATCAGCCTGATTTCGCACGCCAGCTTGTCTCCGAGCAGGGCGCGATCGGCGCGCCCTTGGCCGCTATCAGAGCAGCGCTCGCCGGGCCCTGTGCCGAGCGGATCATCGTGATCGAGCGCTCGCGCCTGCTGAGCGATCCCGACGGCGTGATGACTGCGCTCTATGCGTTCCTGCGCGAAGCCCCGTTTGCGCATCGGCTCGACGGGCTGCGGGCGATCAAGGTCGATCCACCGCTGATCAAACGGGGGCTGCGCCAGATCCTCAGGGCGCGCCCGATGCAAGGCTGGCGGTCCGCGCGCAGTTTCGCGCCGGTGTGGCGGCACATGTCGCGTTCTCCGGCAGCCCTGCTCTTGGCCAAGCCGGGATAACGCGCTACCCCGCTCAGACAGGCTACAGGGTAAGGCTCATGACGCCCGATCAGATTAAACGGCTCTACGCGAAATCTCTGGCCGCGCAAAACGCCGGAAAACACGCCGAGGCGGCCAAGGGTTATGCCAAGCTGCTGCGCGCCAATCCGCGTCTGGCGGAGCCACATTTCCAAATGGCCCGGATCGCGGCCCTGAAACCCGATTTCGAGACCGCAGCCCACCATTTCGAGGCAGCGTTGAAGCTGCGCCCATCGGAGCTTGCGATCTGGCTGGCCTATTTCGATCTTGCCTCGCGCCATCCCAATACCAGCCTTCTGGTCAGGCTTCTGGCTCGCGCGGGCAAGCTGGATGAGACCGCGCCGGGGACTGCATTCTTTCGCGGGCTTGCGGCTGTCAGGGACGGCCAGACAGAAAAAGGGCGCGCGCTTTTGGAGCGGGCGGCGGAAGGCGGCTGGCCCGATCCGCGCGGGCTGACGGAACTGGCGGACCAACTCGGCACCCGGGAGGCTCTGGCGGTCCTTGATCGCGCGCTGAGTATCGCCGCCGGTGATGCGGTCGTGATCGCGCGCAAATGTGATCTGCTGCGCAATATGGGACGGTTTGACGAGGCCCGCGCGCTGGCCCGGGACGGTCTGGCGCAAAACCCGCAGGCGGGCGGGCTCTACTATTCCTATGCCAGTATAGCCAGGCTCGACGCGGATGATCCGGTGATTTCCCAGATGAAGAAACTGCACGCCGCCCGCAAACTGGCGGGTCACGAGGCGATTTTTCTCAATACAGCCCTGGCAAAGGCGGCGCAGGATACCGGGAAGGTGGAGCAGGTCTTTGCTTATCTGAGATCGGCCAACAAGGTAAACGAGAAGCTCTATCCATATGATTTTGCAAAGGATAAAGTGCAGGCACATGACTACCGGGAGGTTTATGCCGGGTTCGCGGCCTCCGGGATACGCTGCCCTCTTGCCACCGGTCCCAGCCCCGTTTTTGTTACCGGCATGCCGCGCTCCGGCACCACATTGATCGAACAGATCATCGCGTCGCATTCCAGCGTCAGCGGCGGGGGAGAGCTTGGCCTTCTGGGCCGACCCCTGACACAGGCTCTGGGCGCGGCACCTGATTGGGCCGCTTTGGGCGATCAACTGGGGCAAGCAGCGCAAGGCTATCTGAACGATCTCGATGCGCGATTTGCCGGTGCCCGCGTGGTCACAGATAAAAGTATCAGCACCTATGCGCCCCTCGGCTTCGTGAAGGCAGCCCTGCCGCAGGCCCGCATCATCATGGTCCGGCGCGATCCGCGCGACAATGCGCTGTCGATCTACAAGAACCTCTTTGCTTTCGGTCAGCATCGTTACGCGACCAATCTGCGCAACATCGCGCGGTTCTTTCGGTTGTTTGAGGATCAAGTGGCGTTCTGGGCCGATCAGCTGGAGACCCCGTTTCACCAGATCAGCTACGAGAAACTGATCGCCGAGCCCGAGGCTCAGTCGCGCGCCCTGATCGACGCTTGTGGACTGGCCTGGGAGGACAGTTGCCTGTCCTTTTACGAGACGGACCGGCGGGTCGACACACTGTCATCTGCGCAGGTGCGCCAGCCGATCTACAGCTCCTCCAGCGGCGCCTGGCGCGCCTTTGAGAAGGAGTTGAAACCATTCACTGAAGAATATCAGCGCCTGGGCGGCGTCCTGGCGTAGCGCTCAGGCCGCCTTAGTTTCTGCGAACTTCGCCGTATCCGCCCGGAGGCCGGCACTGGCAGCCGCACGGGCCTGACGGTTGCGGGCCAGCAGATTTGGCGTTTGCGCGCTTTCTTCAAGCACCCATTTCATCCAGAGATTTTTCTTGGTCATGGTGATCCCCTTTCCGGCCGTTCAGTTCCCGACGCCTCATCACTTTAGTTGCGCGCGATTGAGCCCTTCCTAAGATCACAGCGAAATCGGGCTTCAGAATGACCTTTCTACGGGCAATTTCGTTCAAATTTTCCCGAAACTGTGGCGCGCAGAGCGGC
>CAYGUB010000302.1:0-3915 GCA_964352845.1 uncultured Rhodobacterales bacterium
CAATCGCCCCTGTATAGAAGCCAAACCATTGTAAAGCCGTCTGAAGGCCCTTCTTTTGATCGCGGGTCAGCTGTGCTTCGGAGGCGCGGGCCTCAGTGGGCGTCTCGTCACTGACAATGGGGGGCTGGGCCGGGCTCACGGGCTTGGCGGTTGTACCGGCTGTGGGCCAGAACTGCTCGCCATAGGGCCTGCTATCGGAAACATAGGCATCGCCCGGGATAATCCCGCCGCGGCGCAGCTCCAGAAGGCGCCTGCGCGCGTCGTCGCGGGAATATGGCCCCAGCGCCAGCGCGTACCAGCCGCCTCGCCGCAGACGAAACCCGTTGACGTCGGGCAGGGCTGTGGAATAGCTCCGGGCGCGATCCTGCGCCTCTTTCAGGGTCGGGTGCGCCTCTACCTGAACAAAAACCTGCGCCGACACGCCAAATGCACTCAGAACGACGATGAACATCGCCGCCAAATAGCCGTAATAGGTCATCCAATTTCCCAAGGTGGCAATAGAGTTTCGAATCCCTGCCCGAACTTATCACCTCGCGGCTGCGATGCGAGTCCGTGGCGCGTATTTTGCTGACCCGTGGCCACGTTTGCGCAATTGACCCGCATCGGGAGCTTGCCTATTGAGTGCAACACATCAAAGCGGGACCAACGGGCGATGAGCATGCAGGTAGAAAAGCCGACCAGTTTTCAGGAGATCATCCTGAGATTGCAGACCTATTGGGCCAGTCGCGGCTGTGCGGTGCTGCAACCCTATGACATGGAGGTCGGCGCAGGCACGTTCCACCCTGCCACCACCCTGCGCGCGCTGGGGCCGAAGCCATGGGCTGCGGCCTATGTCCAGCCCTGTCGCCGCCCCACGGATGGGCGCTACGGCGACAGCCCGAACCGCTGGCAGCATTACTACCAGTTTCAGGTGATCCTGAAGCCCTCCCCACCCGATCTGCAAGCGCTCTATCTGGGCTCGCTTGAGGCGATCGGGATTGATATGGCGCTGCATGATATCCGCTTTGTCGAAGATGACTGGGAAAGCCCCACGCTGGGTGCCTGGGGGCTTGGCTGGGAGGTCTGGTGCGACGGGATGGAGGTCTCGCAATTCACCTATTTCCAGCAGGTTGGCGGGCATGATTGCAAACCCGTCTCGGGTGAGCTGACCTACGGGCTGGAGAGGCTGGCCATGTATGTGCTGGGCTTTGATGACGGCAACAAGATGCCCTTCAACGCGCCCGATGCACCTATCCCGCTGAGCTATGGCGACGTGTTCCGCGAAGCCGAAGCGCAATATGCCCGCTGGAATTTCGACGTGGCCGATACCGATGCGCTGCTGCAGCATTTCAAGGATGCCGAGGCCGAATGCGCCCGCATCCTCGATCTGCCTGCCAAGGACCCCAAGACCGGGCGCCACATCGTTATGGCCCAGCCTGCCTATGATCAGGCGATCAAGGCCTCGCATGTGTTCAACCTTCTTGATGCGCGCGGTGTGATTTCTGTCACCGAACGTCAGGCCTATATCGGCCGGGTGCGGGCGCTTACCAAAGCCTGCGCGGATGCGTTTGTGCAAACCGGGGCTGGTGGCGCGGAGCAAGCCGCGTGAATGGAAAAATCATTGGGATAGGACTGGCCATGATCTCGATCATCGCAGGCGCATGGATGTATTATCTGCAGGTCTACCATTTCTACGAGCCGGTACAGGCCGAAACGATCTCGCTGACCTCTGTGGCCAGCAATGAGGCCGAGGAGATCATCGTCGATGATATTCAGGCGATTGACGCCGAAAGCTCACCCATCCGGTTTCGCGCCTGTTTCACCACACCCATGAGCCACGGCCTGCTGACCGAGGCCTATGTGCTTTATGAAGAGGCCGTGCCGCTGACGGCTCCGGGCTGGTTTGACTGTTTTGATGCCGACGCCCTTGGCGAGGCTCTGGAGGACGGCACGGCGCTGGCCTTTCTGGGCGAGAAAAACATCGAATACGGCGTGGACCGGATCGTCGTCATCCACGAGGACGGGCGCGGCTTTGCCTGGCATCAGCTCAATAATTGCGGGCGGAAAGCCTATGATGGCAGCCCTGTGGGCGAAGCCTGCCCGCCAAGAGGATCTCAATAATGCCCGACCTTCTGATCGAACTCTTCTCCGAAGAGATCCCTGCGCGCATGCAGGCCAAAGCCGCGTCCGATCTGCAAAAGCTGGTCACGGACGGGCTGGTCGAGGCGGGTCTGACCTATGCGGGGGCTGCGGCTTTCGCAACCCCGCGCAGGCTGGGGCTGACCGTGCAGGGGCTGACGGGCGAAAGTGCTGCGGTGCGCGAGGAACGCAAGGGCCCGCGCGTTGATGCGCCCGAAAAGGCGCTGGAGGGGTTTTTGCGCTCCACCGGGCTGGCGAAAGACCAGCTTGAGGCGCGCGACGACAAGAAGGGGCAGGTCTGGTTCGCGGTGATCGAAAAGCCGGGCCGGGCTGCGTCCGATATTGTGGCCGAGGTGCTTGAGGCCGCCATTCGCAACTTCCCATGGCCCAAATCCATGCGCTGGGGGGCAGGCTCGCTGCGCTGGGTCCGCCCGCTGCACAGCATCCTGTGTATCCTGAGCGATGAGGCCGGCGCGCAGATCGTCCCGCTTGAGGTTGATGGCATGACCGGCGGTAACACGACGCAGGGCCACCGTTTCCTGGCGCCAGATGATTTTTCGGTTACGTCTTTCGATGATTACGCCGCAAAGCTAAAGCGCGCATATGTGGTCCTGGACCCGGCTGAGCGGGCCGAACATATCTGGGCCGATGCCACCAATCAGGCCTTTGCAAGCGGTCTGGAAGTGATCGAGGATAAATCCCTTCTGGCCGAGGTTGCCGGGCTGGTGGAATGGCCCGTCGTGCTGATGGGCAAGATCGACGCGGCCTATCTGGACCTGCCGCCGGAGGTACTTACGGCCAGCATGCGCGAGCATCAGAAGTTCTTCTCGGTCCGCGATCCCAAATCGGGCCGGATCGAGCGGTTTGTCACCGTCGCCAATATCGAGACCGCCGATCAGGGCGCGACGATTCTGGAAGGCAACAGCCGGGTTCTGTCGGCGCGTCTGGCCGATGCGAAATTCTTCTGGGAAAATGACCTGCGCGTGGCCAGGGCGGGCATGGCCCCGTGGATCGAGGCGCTGGAGAAAGTGACGTTCCACAACAAGCTCGGCTCGGTCAAAGACAAGATGGACCGCGTCGCCGCTCTGGCGCGTGAGATCGCGCCGGTTGTGGGGGCGGACCCCGATCTGGCTGAGCAGGCCGCAAAGGTCGCCAAGGCTGATCTGTCTTCCGAGATGGTTTACGAATTCCCTGAATTACAGGGGCTTATGGGGCGATATTACAGCGATGCCGCAGGGCTGCCCGCTGAAGTCGCCGCCGCTGCTCAGGAGCACTACGCGCCCCTGGGCCCGAGCGACGCCGTCCCCACCGCGCCGGTCTCGGTCGCCGTGGCGCTGGCCGACAAGATCGACACGCTGACGGGGTTCTGGGCCATCGACGAGAAGCCCACCGGCAGCAAGGACCCGTTCGCGTTGAGACGTGCCGCGTTGGGAGTTATTCGGCTGGTTTTGGAGAATAGCATATGCGTAGGTTTGCTTCGAAGATTTGAGGACGAAGTATATCATCACGACTTGTTGCTTCTATGGCCAGCAATCCAAGAACGGCTTGAGAGCAATAAGATGGCAGCTAGCAGCATTGGTGTGGACTCAGCGGACTTGCCTGCTGTCAGACGGGCAATTGCAAGCGGTCAAAGCTTTGAAAAAGACGACTCGACAATCTACGATTTTTCTGACTTCCCTGAGCTTAGCGATGAGCGACAAGCAGAGGACAGAAAGAGGAGTTATCAGAAGGCTGCCGACCTTCTCTCCTTCCTCCACGACCGCCTCAAAGTCTTCCTGCGCGACAGGGGTATCCGCC
>CAYGUB010000303.1:0-3910 GCA_964352845.1 uncultured Rhodobacterales bacterium
CAAGCGCACAGACCAAATCCATCCGCGATATGATCTGATTGGGATTTCCAACCAAGTAATCAAGAAGGTCAAACTCTGTTTTTGTCAGGCTGATTACAGTCTTGGCCCCATCCAATAGCGTCGGGCGTTCCCGATCCAAAGTGAAACCGCCAAAAGTAATTATCCCCGGATTTTCCAACAATTTTAAGGGTTTGGCGCGTATACGCCGCAGCAAAGCATGAATCCGCGCGATCAACTCTTTCGGGTCAAATGGCTTTCGCACAAAATCATCAGCACCAACACGCAAACCAACTGTAATGTCTGTGGTGTCGGCATGACCGCTGATCATAATGATCGGGACGCCCGAAGACTTGCGAATGTCGCGGGTCAGGTCCAATCCGCTTTCGCCGCGCAGACGGAAGTCGATCAGAACAAGGTCAAGGCCGACAGAATTCTGGACTTCATAGAACTCTGAAATCCGCGACATGGGGACGGGCAAAAAATGGTTCTTGCTCAAAAGCGCAGAGATTGCGTTGCGCACACCAATGTCGTCATCAAGAATACCAATCCTATACACGTGGTACCTCCATTCAGGCTTGCGCCTGCCTCATTCGCTTTGTTGCCGCGGGGCCTTGCGTTTCAAATTTTCCATTTTCGAGCCCGGGCCTGTAACTTTGTTAACCAAATCGCCTTTTGTGCGTGGAGTTGCCTGTCAATTCGGAATGAAGCGAACGACGTCAAGATCGGCAGCCAGCGCCGCTGCTACCCCGCTGTCAGAGTCCTCAAACACGAGAGTTTTTGAAATCGGTTCGCCAAGGTGACGAACGCAATTTAGATAGATGTCGGGCGCTGGTTTCGGGGCAAGCCCGTCTGAAACAGTCGCGATATGTGCAAAGCGGTGGATTAAGCCGATGGCGTGTAGCGAAGCCTTTGCAACCGAAACCTCGGCATTTGTCCCAACCGCCATCGGCATCAGTGGGTCCAACTTGCTGATAAGATCAACCGTTTCGGGGATAGGCTGGACGGCGTCGGCCTTGAGGACAAAAGCGGCAATGCTGTCTTGCACCGCCCTTCCAATGTCAACATAACCGTCAACGTCCGCCGCGAAGGCCGTCAGAAGCGAGACGCGATCAAGGCCTGTGCGGGCAAAGTACCAGTCGCGGGCCAAGTCATGACCCTGTGATTTGAGTGCATAATGCAGTGACTGGAAATGCGTCTCTTCACTGTCAACAAGCGTGCCATCGTTGTCAAAGATAACCGCGCGGTAGTCCCGCGCAATGATCATGGCCTGCCAGTCGGTCGGGAGGACAACCTGCTCAGTGCCGTTCGCGAAAAGGATGCCCCGCATCGTTATGACTCAGGCCGCAACAAGGCGTGCCGTGTTTTGATCAAACTGCACGGATACAGCATCGCCTTGCTTGAATGGGTTTGCGGTCACGCTGCTGATGACAAACAATGACCCGATTGCGCTTTCAACAGTGTATTGGATTTCCTTTCCAAGGTAGGCTGCATAGGTGACCTCACCTTTGATGCCGGGCTGCTCTGGGGCGGCAAGCTTCAGGTTGTGGGGGCGCAGCACCATTTGGGCCGCACCAGGCAAAAGCCCGCCACTTTGGACTTCGTAGGTCACATCTTCCATGCGGACAGTTGCTGCACCATTGTTCACACGCTCAATTGCGCAATTCGCAAGATTGGCATCCCCGATGAAGTCAGCGATAAAGGCGGAATGTGGGGCCTCATACAGATCGCTTGGCGATCCTTCCTGCGCGATCTCAGCGTTCTTCATAACGATAATCCGGTCGGAAACCGCCATCGCCTCTTCCTGATCATGGGTCACGTAGACGGCGGTCAGGCCAAGACGCTGCTGGATTTGGCGGATTTCTTCGCGCACGTGGCGGCGCAGTTTTGCGTCAAGGTTGGACAACGGCTCATCAAGCAATAGGACCTCGGGCTCCAACACAATGGCGCGGGCCACGGCGACGCGTTGCTGTTGCCCGCCGGACAATTCGCTTGGCAGGCGGTCACCGAACCCGGCAAGGCCGACAAGCTCCAGCCCTTCTTCGGCCTTTGCGTTCGCTTCGGACTTGGGCATGGATTTTACCGTCAGCCCGTAGGCCACGTTTTCGCGCACGGTCATATGCGGGAACAGCGCATAGGATTGGAACACCATCGATACCTTGCGGTAGGTGGCAGTCAGGTGCGTGACGTCTTCGCCTCCGATCAAGATCTTGCCTTCCGTCGCCATTTCCAGCCCCGCGATCAGACGCAGAGTCGTGGTCTTACCGCAGCCACTTGGCCCCAACAGGGTCACAAGCTTGCCAGGCTCAATCGCCAGATCCAGTTTCTTCAGCGCTGTGACCTCGCCGTATTTCTTGACGACGCTTTCAAAGCGGACAGAGCCTGTTTGTGTATCAGTCATGTTCATTTCCTCACGCCGGTTTTGCGGCTTGTTGGACGCGGTCAGTGCGGCGCAGGCGACGCGTTCCGACCAGAAGTTGCATTAGAAGGATGGCAGCCAGCATGGTGACGATCAGCACAGCCGAATAAGCAATGGCGAGGCCAAATTCACCATTTTCAACTCGACCGACGATGAACGCCGTGGCCATGTTGTGCTTGGCGCTGACCAGAAAGATCACCGCGCTGACTGACGTGATCGCCCGCACAAAGCTATAGGTGAGCGCGGCCAGTATCGCAGGGCCCATCAATGGCAGGATCACGCGGCGCACCGTGGTGAAGCTGTTCGCCCCAAGGGTGATGGAGGCCTCATCCAAACTCTTGTCCAGCTGGCTCATTGCTGCGATCCCGCCGCGCACCCCCACCGGCATGTTGCGGAAGACAAAGACGACGATCAGGATAATCGACGTGCCAGTCAGCTCAATCGGGGGGAAATTGAATGCCATGATATAGCTGACCCCGATCACCGTGCCGGGAATGGCAAAACTGAGCATCGTAGAGAACTCGAACGCGTCCTTGCCGACGAATTTCTGACGCACCAGAAGGTAGGCGGTGGCGAGACCCACAATCGCCGTCAGCGGGGCTGCGATGGACGAGATCGTCAGGGTCGTGAAATAGCTGTCCCACGCGACCCCCGTCAGCCGCCAATTGGCAAAATCAACGCCAAAAGCACGGACGTAGTGGTCAAACGTGAAGCTGTGGTTATAGCCCCAGAGTTTCACGAAGCTGCCGAAGATTATCATCGAATAGACGATCATGGTCAGCGCTGCCCACGGCAAGGCGATGGCATAGCACATCCCCTTCAGCACAGGGTTCAAAGCCGCATTTTGTCCGCTGTCAGCCTTGCCTGTGATCGTGGCATAGGACTTTTTCCCAAGCCACATGCGTTGTGCGATGAAGGCCGCCATTGTCAGTGACAAAAGCGCGATAGCAAGGATAGCGGCATTTGCTGGATCTGCGACAGAGCCGACAATCGCGAAGAATATCTGGGTCGAGAGCACCTCATACCCACTTCCTAAAACCAAGGGGTTTCCGAAGTCAGCGAGGCTTTCGATGAAGCCCAGCAGGAACGCGTTGGCAAGGCCCGGGCGCATGAGTGGCAGTGAGACATAGCGAAAGGTCTGCCAACGGTCCGCATCCAATGTTTGTGACGCTTCCTCCATCGACGGGCTGACGCCTTGAACGACACCGATCAGAACCAAGAAGGCGATTGGGGTGAAGGACAAAAGCTGTGCGAAATAGACGCCCCAGAAGCCATAAACCCAACGGGTTTGTTCCCAGCCAAAAAGGTCTGCAAAGAATTCTGTCACGGTGCCGGCGCGGCCAAAGAGCAGGATCAGGGCCAAACCAATGACAAAGGGCGGTGTGATGATCGGCAGCACGGTGAGAACGCGCAAGAATTTCTTGGCGCGAAAGTCTGTGCGGGTGAAAATCAGCGCGAAGGTCAAGCCAAGGATCGTTGTTCCCAGACCTGTCA
>CAYGUB010000304.1:0-3876 GCA_964352845.1 uncultured Rhodobacterales bacterium
GCGAAAACATAGTGTAGATCTCCGCCGTCCAGGGCCCGATGCCCGGCAGAGCGGTGAGCCTTGCGATCACCTCATCACTGGCCATCTGCCGCAGGCTGTCGAAGGCAAGCCCCTCGCGGGCCAGCGCATGGGCATATCTGATCTTCTGGCGCGACAGACCGCAGGCGCGCAACTCCTCCTCGCTGGCTGATGCGACGGCACGGGCATGGGTCAAGCCCGCCGCCTCCAGCCTGCCCCAGACCGCATCGGCTGATGCCACGCTGACCTGTTGGCCCATGATCACATGCAAAAGGGCTGCAAATCCGTCGGGGCGCAGGCGCAAAGGCAGGGGCTGCGTCAGCGCCAAAGCCTTGGCAAAGCGCGGCTCACGCGCGGCAAGAGCCGCCGCGCCCTCGGACACGCAGGCGTCAGATTTAATGATCCGCATGGCTGTCTACCCAGTGAAGTGCCGCATGGATATCGTGGACCAGCGGCACCTCCGGCGGCGCAGGCCTGCGCATCATCAGTGTCGTCAATCCCAGCGATCCGGCCGCCACAAGTTTCGACGCAGACGCCGCCCCGCCCGAATTCTTGACGATCAAGACATCAATCCCGAGCCTTGTGAACAGGGCCACTTCCTCCTCAACCGAAAAGGGTGGCCGCCCGATCACATATTCACCGTTGGCGAAGGGAAACGGTGCATCGGGCGGGTCGATCTGGCGGCAGAACAGCTGGCAATCGGCCAGAACATGAAAGCTGTCCAGCGTCTGGCGCCCCGTGGCGAGAAACACGCGCGCGCCCCCTGACAGATGCGCGCGTGCATCTGCCGCCGTGCCGATCTCGAATTGTCTATCGGCGGCCTCCACCGGCCAGGGGGGGCGTTGGACCAGAATATAGGGCAGCTTGCGCGCGGCGCAGATCTCGGCTGTGCGCGCGGTGATCGTGCTGGCAAAGGGGTGGGTCGCATCAACCACCAGATCGACGCGATTGGCATCCAGCCAGCGCAAAAAGCCTTGCCGCCCGCCAAAGCCACCCAGCCGCGTCTCGCAGCCCAAAGCGCGCGGCGCGCGCGTCGCCCCGGCCAGAGAGGCTGTGACCCGGTGGCCCCTGTCTGAGAGCAACCGGGCCAGATCGCGCGCCTCGGAGGTGCCGGCCAGCAGCAGGATCCTCATCGATCCACCCGCGCAAGAACAGTGCCGGCCCGATCAATAATGACGATGCCTGCTTCGATCTGGGTGCCCGACAGCATTTCCCGGACATGATCCAAAGCGCGCGCCGCCACGATCTGCGCAAGGCCCGGCCCCGCGATGTCCACCGCCTCCAGTGCTGTATTCGCGCCCGAGACATCCGCCAGCCCGGCCTGCCGCGCCCACAGCCCCAGCGTGTCGAACGCAACCTGAGAGCGGGCTGAATGCAGATCGCGCGCGCCTTGCGCCAGTTTGCTCATCTTGCCGATACCGCCGCCGATCGTGATGCGCCCCACGGGATGTTTGGCCAGATATTTCAGCAATCCCCCGGCAAAATCGCCCATATCGAGCATGGCGTGGTCCGGCAGCGCGAAAAGTTCCTGGACCACCCGCTCGGACGTGGCACCGGTACAGCCGGCCACATGCGCGAGCCCCGAGGCGCGTGCCACATCAATGCCGCGATGGATCGAGGCGATCCAGGCCGCGCAGGAAAACGGGCGCACGATGCCTGTCGTGCCAAGGATCGACAACCCACCCTCGATCCCAAGCCGGGGGTTCCATGTCTTGAGCGCCAGCGCCGCCCCGCCGGGGACCGACAGCGTGACCTCTATATCGGGGCTCTGGCCGTAGGCACGGGCCTGTTCGGTGATGACATCCGTGATCATCTGGCGCGGCACCGGGTTGACGGCCGCCTCGCCAACCGCGATGGGCAGGCCGGGCTTGGTCACAATGCCCACGCCCTCCCCCGCGCGGAACACGACCCCACCGCAGGAGGCCGCAACCCGCGCGCAGATCACCGCGCCGTGGGTGACATCCGGGTCATCGCCCGCGTCTTTCTCGATCCCCGCCTCCGCCCAGCCGGGGCCTTGCGCATGCCGGGTCAGCAGAAACCGGGGCGTCTCGCCCTTTGGTAAGGTGATCCGGACCGAGGGCGGAAACCCAGCACCCCAAAGTGCATCCAGCGCCGCCTTGACAGCCGCTGTGGCGCAGGCGCCCGTGGTCCATCCGCGCCGCAATCTGGGTGGGTCTTCGCTGCTCATTGCACGTGACTATAGCCAGCCTGCCCAGTGCCGCCAATGCATGATCTGGCGTCGGGATTGCGCTTTCGCGCGGCGCGCTCAGCGGGCATATTCTGCGGATGAACGACTCGTTTTCCCTGCCCGCCAATAACTGGCCTGTTTTGCAGCCCGGCTGGGTCTGGCTATGCGGCGCAGGCCCCGGAGATCCGGGGCTGTTGACCCTGCATGCGCTCAATGCGCTGCGGCAGGCGGATATCGTCATCTATGATGCGCTGGTACAAGAAGCGATCCTCGACTGGGCCCCGCAGGCAGAGCATATCTTCGCGGGCAAGCGCGGCGGCAAACCGTCTGCAAAACAGCGCGATATCTCGCTGCGGCTGGTGGATCTGGCGCGCGCCGGCAAACGGGTGCTGCGGCTCAAGGGCGGCGATCCGTTCGTCTTCGGGCGCGGCGGAGAAGAAGCGCAGAGCCTCGTTCAACACGGTATTCCCATCCGCATCATCCCCGGCATCAGCGCAGGGATTGGCGGGCTGGCCTATGCGGGCATCCCCGTAACCCATCGCGATGTGAACCAATCTGTCACTTTCGTAACCGGTCATGATCAATCCGGCGCAACCCCGTCATCGCTGGATTGGGACGCGATATCAAAAGGTTCTCAGGTCATCGTGATCTATATGGGTATGAAGCACATCGCCCAGATCACCCAAAAACTGCTCTCGGCTGGCCGCCCGGCCGATGAGCCTGTGGGCGTTGTCACAACCGCGACCACAGCCGAGCAGCAAGTGCTGGAGACCACGCTTGGCACCATTTGCCAAGACATCGCGCGGGCCGCTCTGGAACCGCCTGCCATCATCTGCGTCGGGCGCTCAGTGCTGATGCGTCAGGTGCTTGACTGGCAGGCACAGTCCGAAGGCGCCGCCCCGCGCAATCTCGACCCATTGGGCAGAGGCCGTCCGGCCGAAAGCGCATGAGCGGGCTGATCATCGCTGCACCGCAATCGGGCAGCGGCAAGACCACCGTGACGCTGGGCATTTTGCGCGCGCTGTCGCAGCGGGGCGTGGCGGTGCGTGGCGCGAAATCCGGGCCGGACTACATTGATCCCATGTTTCACCACGCCGCCTGCGGCGCGGCTTGCGTCAATCTTGACGCCTGGGCGATGACGCCCGCGCGTATCCGCGCGCTGGCCGCAGGCCCTGAGCTTTTGATCATCGAAGGCGCCATGGGGCTGTTTGACGGCGCGCCACCTGACGGCAAGGGGGCGCCCGCCGATCAGGGCCGCCTGCTGGGTCTGCCAGTGGTTCTGGTGGTTGACGCCTCGCATATGGCGCAATCCGTGGCAGCACTTGTCAGCGGGTTTGCCGGGCATGACAGTCAGGTCAGGCTTGCGGGGGTCATTCTCAATAAAGTCGGCTCGCCGCGCCATGAGGCGATGCTGCGCGGCGCGCTCGACCTGCCTGTGCTGGGCGCGCTGCAGCGCGATCCGACGCTGCAAACACCGGCACGGCATCTGGGTCTGATCCCCGCAGGCGAGCGTCGCGATCTCGACAGCTTCCTTGATCGCGCAGCCACCACCGTGGCCGGGCGGATTGATCTGAACGCCCTGCAAGCCCTCGCCCGACCCCTGCCGGACGCGCCATCCGAACCTCTGCCCAAAGCGCTTGGCAGGCGCATCGCTATCGCGCGGGATGCGG
>CAYGUB010000305.1:0-476 GCA_964352845.1 uncultured Rhodobacterales bacterium
TTTCGAACTTCACAGCGCGGCCTTGCAACCGCGGGAAGGCTGAGCCGCCCGATCAAGCCTTTTGGATCAAGCCGCGATGCTAAGCTGGCCCTGCACGACATTGGTAAGCTCGTTGAGCGAGAATGGTTTTGGCAAGAACACGGTATTGGGGATCTTGGCCTGATTTTCGCCGAAACTGTCTTCGGCATAGCCCGAGACAAAGACCACCCGCAGATCGGGATGGGTCTCGCGCGCAAGCCGGACCCAGGTGGGGCCGTCCATGCCCGGCATGACCACATCGGAGACCACCACATCGATCACGATCTTGCCCTCGGCGAGCACCTGCAAGGCCTCTTCGGCATTCTCAGCCTCAACGACCTGAAAGCCGCGGAGTTTCAGCGCCCGGCTGGCGAAGGCGCGCACCGGTGCCTCGTCCTCGACAGCAGGACCACACCATCGGCCGGCGTCGGGTCAATCTTGTATTCGCTATGCTGCAA
>CAYGUB010000305.1:486-3855 GCA_964352845.1 uncultured Rhodobacterales bacterium
TCCTCAGATGAGGGGAAGAATATGGTGAAGGTCGTCCCCTTGCCGACTTCGCTATCGACGAAAATATAGCCACCCGATTGCTTTACGATGCCGTAAGCCGTCGACAGGCCAAGCCCGGTACCCTCGCCGGTTTGTTTGGTGGTAAAGAATGGCTCGAATATCTTGGAGATCTTGTCGGCCGGGATGCCGCGACCATTATCGGACACTTTGACCAAGACATAATCGCCGCGCGGGACCAGGGCGCGGTCGCGCTTCAACTCGCTTTGCAACTTGAGGTTGCGGGTCTCGATGGAGATCTTGCCGCCGCCATCCATCGCATCGCGCGCATTAACCACAAGGTTCATGATCACCTGCTCCAGCTGACGCCTGTCAGAGCGCACCGACATCAGCTGCGGATCATGTGTCAAGGTCAGCGAGATCTGCGCGCCCACCAGCCGATTCAGCAAATGGGTCAGGTCAGCCAGCGTGTCGCGCATGTCGAGCACCTCAAGCTGCAAATTCTGTTTGCGCGAAAACGCGAGCAGCTGTCCCACCAATGACGCTGCCCGGTTTGCGTTTTGATTGATCTGCTCAAGATCACCATATTGCGGATCGCCCGGATCGTGGCGCAGCATCAGCAGGTCGCAATGGCCCGAAATAGCCGTCAGCAAGTTGTTGAAATCATGCGCAACGCCGCCTGCAAGCTGGCCAATAGCCTGCATTTTCTGGCTTTGGACAAATTGCGCCTCAAGCGTCTTGAGCTCGGTCGCATCAGTGACCATCGCCAGCAGCGAGACCTCGCCATCCTGGATCATCCGGCCCAGCGTGATCTGCAGGTAGGTCTCTTTCTCGTCGGCCTTGGCCTTGAGGACCTCGGGTTTATGCAAGGAGCGCCCCTCGGACGCATCGGCCAGCCAATCGGCAATCGGGCGGCCAAGACCTTCGACCAGATCACTCAGCTGATATCCCACCGGCGCATCCAGCCCCAGCAGATCGCGCGCGAGCTTGTTGGCCTCTCGCACTGTGCCGTTTGACGCGATCTTCAGCAGAGCCACCGGAAATTCCTCCAGCGTGTCCAGCGAGGCCACAGCGCCACTGCCATCCTCGACGGGGGCCAGAAAATACTCTACCCGGCCACCGCTGACAGGCACGATGATCGCCCGCATCTCGACAGGACCGTCCTCGGTAGAGACCGTGACGACCTCGCCCGATTGCGTGGGTGGATCGACGAAGAGAAGGTTCAGCGACTTGACCCGGCCACCTACCACGCGGCGCATCGCCTCATTCATGAACAAGATCGTGCCGGAACTGCCGGCGGTCAGCATGGGCAGGCTGATCTTGTCGAGACTGCGCGCCGGCGACTGGCGCTCTGCCGCATCTTCGATGGACCACAGCAACAGATCATCCGCGATCTGATGGGTGGCCAGCAAATAGCGACCCTTGCGCGTCACAACATCTTCACGCGCGGCATTCTGGCGCACGGCTTTCGATTGCAGCCGAAAAATCACGGCACCGGCCTGCGGGCAGACGGAATCGAGCACTTTCTCAAGGCTGTCCCCGCCAATATCGCCAAATCTGCGCCGGGCGGCTGCATTTCGTTCCACGATCTGGCCGGAAAGGTCGCTGACAAACAAGGGACGCTCATCATGCGCAATAAATCGCGGAATATCGAGCGCGCTGCTCTGCTCGGGCCTATTGCGATAGACAAACCGGATAGCCAGCGCAGTTGTGGCCATGACCGCACCAAAAATAACGAAGAGATTGGAGATTTCCGATGGCCCAAGCAAGACGGCGCCAATGACGACCGCCAAAGCCAGAAAGAACAGCAAGGTCGCATGAGGGGCGACCAAGGATGCTCCACGGGTTGCGCGAGGTTCGATGTCAGATAAGTCGACCAAGTTCTATTCCACCAGATTCGTTCAAAAACAGCGTGGACGAAAAGACCTTAACCAATAATTAATACAAAAGTTGCTCCGTAATCCAAAGGTTAGGGTGGGTCAGTTGCGCGTCAAGTACGTAATACATGGCCCATCGCCGCCATCAGGCGAGGTAAATTGCCGATTGGAGGCGTCTTTCCAGCCGGAATTATTCTGCAATAAAAGATGTTTTCGCTCAGACTTCGCGCATTCCAGCATCAAGCAGGTCGCATAGGGCAGCACGGGGTCTCGGCCACGCATAAGCTGGCCTTCTGTACGATTTCCGCCGGATTCCGGCAAAACGCATACAGCCGGACCTGCGTTAGCGGCCATTTTTCCCGGGCACGCGCCGCACGTGACCAAAGCCCGAGCGCGGAAAGCCTCTGCCTGCGTGGCCGAGCGAAGGTGGATCATGCGCGATGCCGCATCAGGCGGGCAATCGGCTCAGGATCGCGACCCCGCCGGTTGCGCGCGGCGCGCGTCTCCGTCAAGCTTGAGCGCGACAGACAGCGCGCAGGAGGCAATGGATATGAGAAGACATCTGACGGCGATCCTGTTGGCCGTTTTGCTCATCTGCGAATTTCCGGGGCGCGCGCAAGCCATCAGCCTGATCCGGGACGCCGAGATCGAGCAGGCGCTCAAGCAGCTTGCCCGGCCAATCTTGCGCGCCGCCGGGCTGGGGTCGAACCGGATACGCATTTTGGTGATCCATGACAGCTCCCTGAACGCCTTTGTTGTCGATAGCCGGCATATTTTCATCCATTCCGGGCTGATCACCCGGCTTGAGCGTCCCGAAGCGTTGCAGGCCGTGCTTGCCCATGAAATTGCCCATATCGCCAATGGGCATCTGACCCGGCGCGCCGCCAATGCCCGCATTGCCAATCGTATCACGGCCATGGGCTTTGCGCTGGCTACAGCCGCCGCCATCAAGGGAGAGGGGCAGGCCGCAATCGGGTTGGCTACGGGGACGGCAAGTTCGGCGCAGCGCGTGTTTTTCTCGCATACCCGCGCGGAAGAGGCATCGGCCGATCAGGCTGGTCTGCGCTATCTGGCGCAAGCGGGCATTGACCCGGATGCGATGAGCGATGTGATGAACCTGTTTCGAGGGCAAGAGGCGTTGCGTCCCGGCAGGCAAGATCCCTATGCGATCACCCATCCGCTGACGCGCGACCGGCTGCGCGCGATCAAGGGCTATGTGGCTGGTTTCAAGGGGCAAACCAGCCCGGCCTCGGCCTCCACGGTCTATTGGTTCAACCGTATGGATGCGAAGCTGAAAGGGTTCCTGCGCAAGCCCGCCTATTTGCTGCGCCGCAAATCCGCCAAGGGAAACGGCGAGACCGCGATCCTGCGCCGCGCGATTGCCTATCACCGCAAGCCCGATGCCAAGCGCGCGCTGGCAGAGATGGAAAAGCTGCTTCAGCTGCGCCCGCGCGATGCCTATTACCATGAGCTTCGCGGCCAGATATTGCTCGAA
>CAYGUB010000306.1:0-3847 GCA_964352845.1 uncultured Rhodobacterales bacterium
CTGGCAGAAGTGCTTGAGGCCGTTCAGCCGCGCGTGCTCGATCAGGTGCAGGGCGGGATCATGATCACCGGCAGCCACAATCCGCCGGACTACAACGGCTTCAAGATGATGCTCGGCAAGCGGCCGTTCTTCGGCGCCGACATCCAGAAGCTGGGGGTGATTGCCGGAGAAGGCGATTTCGTTGAGGGTGCCATCACCGCCGATCTGGCTGCTGCACAGGGTCATGCCGTTGATGTTGGCGGCTATTACCGAACCGATCCGGCCAAGACTGCGGCTGTTATGCGACCGTCGGCAAAGCTCAATGAGATCATCGGCTGAGCGCATAAGCTCTATCTGGAAGAGAGAAGCCCCATGCTTGACTTTGTTTCGGCCAATGGCGTCCGAATGGCCTACCGCTTCGACGGGCCTGAGGGCGCGCCTGTCTTGATGCTGTCCAACAGTTTGATGTCCACCCACCGGATGTGGGACCCGCAGATGACGGATTTCACCCGGAATTTCCGTGTCTTGCGCTATGACACGCGCGGGCATGGCGCCAGTGAGACGACGCCTGGGCCTTATTCCATCGGTTTGCTGGCCGCAGATGCGGCCGCGCTGATCGAGACGCTTGGCGTGGGCGCCGTGCATTTTCTGGGGCTCTCCAAAGGGGGCATGATCGCTCAGAAACTGGGGGCGAGCCGGCCTGATCTGGTACGCTCGCTCTGCCTGTGTGACACGGCCTGCGAGATGCCGACGCTGGAGATGTGGAATGAGCGGATCGCAATTGCCGAGCGCGACGGCATCGAGGGGCTACTGCCCGGCACGATTGAACGCTGGTTCACGCCCGCCTTCCGCGACCGCTCGCCTGCAGCTGTAGGCTTTGTCGAAGGCATGATCCGCGACACAGCCGGTCCGGGCTATATCGCTTGTGCCAGCGCCGTGCGCGATATGAGCCAAAGGGCGATCCTGAAAGATATCACCCAGCCGACGCTTGTTTTGGTGGGTGCAGATGATCCGGCCTGCACGCCCGCTCAGGCGCAGGTGCTGCATGATCATATCAACGGGTCCGAGTATGTCTCGATCCCACAGGCGGCGCATTTGGCCAATATCGAGCAGCCTGTGAATTTCAACGCCGCGGTTTTGGAGTTTCTCGGACGGCAGCATTGAGACGCGCGGTTTTGACGCCCGGAAATGGACTGACTGCCCGATTTCTGGGCTGATCGCTGCTTTAATTATTGTAATCGCGTTGTAAAACCTCCTATGTATGTCACAAGTCACGCTGATCGATCCATATGATCGCGGGCTCACAAGTTTCACTGCACCCCGGCCTGCATGACAAAACAGGCCCCTGGCGGGCAGGTTAGTCGGCCTCTGGTTTCGAGGCTATCGCAGGACCAGGTTTTTGGCGGTTCGGCAAAGATAAAAGGACAGAGCCGGTTTTGGCCTGTCGGAGAAAAGAACGCGATGAGACGCGCAAGGGACAGACAGGCACATAGATCGCAGGGCAGTCATGCCCCGGCGCGTGCCATTCCTGAGACCCGCCCGTCCATTTTCGCCCTAACAAGACATCCCTCAACACTCTGCGCATCTTCGGGTCGCGGGCGGATTGCCGGATGCAAATGGATAACATGGCTAAGAAAATGCTTATTGACGCCACCCACGCGGAAGAGACCCGTGTCGTGGTGGCAGATGGAAACAAGGTTGAGGAGTTCGACTTTGAATCCGAGAACAAGCGCCAGCTTGCTGGTAATATCTATCTAGCAAAAGTTACACGGGTTGAGCCGTCCTTGCAGGCGGCCTTCGTGGATTATGGCGGCAACCGGCACGGCTTTCTCGCCTATTCCGAGATTCATCCCGACTATTACCAGATCCCGGTGGCGGATCGCGAAGCGCTGATTGCCGAAGAGCTGGAATATGCCAGACAGCAAGAGGAAGAGGACGAAAAGCCCAAACGCAAGTCGCGCAGCCGGTCTCGTTCCAAATCGAACAGCAAGCCGGAAACGGCGGTCAGTGATGACGCCGTTGCGACCGAGGACGTGGATGGCGAGGACAGCGTAGCAATCCCCGGAATGGATGTCGTCGATCTCGATGACGGGGCCGAGGAGGGCGAGGCAAGCTCTCCGATGGAGACGGTCGCCGAGACACCGGTTGAGACACCCGCAGCAGATGAAGCCGATGACGATGCGGATGACGAGACAGATGATGACGTAGATAACGAAGCCCAGGATCGCTCTGATGCGATCCGGGAAGACAGCGGCATCGAATCCGTCGCCCAGGAGGATGTTACCGAAGAGATCCGCGCACCGCGCAAGCCGCGCCCGAAACGCTACAAGATCCAGGAAGTCATCAAAGTTCGCCAGATACTGCTGGTCCAGGTTGTCAAGGAAGAGCGCGGCAACAAGGGTGCTGCGCTGACCACATATCTGTCGCTGGCGGGGCGCTACTGCGTCTTGATGCCCAATACGGCGCGTGGCGGCGGGATTTCCCGCAAGATCACCAATGCGGCCGACCGCAAGAAGCTCAAGGAAATCGCCAATGAGATCGACGTGCCGAGCGGCGCGGGGCTGATCGTGCGCACAGCGGGCTCGCAGCGGACCAAGGCAGAGATCAAGCGCGACTACGAATACCTTCAGCGCCAGTGGGAGCAGATCCGCGCGCTGACGCTGAAATCCATCGCGCCCGCACCGATCTATGAGGAAGGCGATCTGATCAAACGCTCGATCCGTGATCTCTATAACAAGGAGATCGATGAGGTCATGGTGGAAGGCGAGGGCGGCTACCGCATCGCCAAGGACTTCATGAAGATGATCATGCCGTCCCATGCCAAGAATGTGAAACGCTACAACGACCCGATGCCGCTTTTTGCCCGCTTTCAGGTCGAAAGTTACCTGTCGGGCATGTTCAACCCCACGGTGCAATTGCCCTCGGGCGGCTATATCGTGATCGGCATCACAGAGGCGCTGGTTGCGGTTGATGTGAACTCCGGCCGGGCGACCAAGGAAGGCTCGATCGAACAGACGGCGCTTAAGACAAATCTTGAGGCGGCCGAGGAGGTCGCGCGTCAGATGCGGTTGCGCGATCTGGCTGGTCTGATCGTGATTGACTTCATCGACATGGAAGAACGGCGTAACAACAACGCTGTCGAGAAGCGGCTGAAAGACAAGCTGAAGACCGACCGGGCGCGCATTCAGGTGGGCCGGATCTCTGGCTTTGGTCTGTTGGAGATGTCGCGTCAGCGGCTGCGCCCCGGCATGCTGGAGGCCACGACCCAACCCTGCCCATCATGCCACGGGACCGGTCTGATCCGGTCCGATGACAGTCTGGCCCTGACGATCCTGCGCCAGCTGGAGGAAGAGGGCACGCGCAAACGCTCGCGCGAAGTGCTGCTGAAAGCGCCGGTCAATGTGATCAACTATCTGGTGAACGCCAAGCGGGAACATATCGCCCAGATCGAGGCGCGCTATGGCATGGCCATCCGCATGGAGGCTGATCCACATATGGTCAGCCCGGTCTTCGAGATCGAGAAATTCAAGACCGCCACCCGCTTGGTGCCGGTTGCAGGCAGCGATGTCGTGTCGATGGACAGCATCGACATGGCCGATATCGATCTTGAAGAAGAGACAGTCGAAGAGGTCGAGACCGAAGCAGCCGAGCCCACCGAGGAGGATGGAGAGCCCAAGAAGCGCAAGCGGCGTCGCAGACGTGGCGGCCGCGGACGCTCGAAAGGCAATCAGTCGGAGCGTGACGAGACGCAAGCGGATCAGGCGCGCTCTGGCGAAGCATCCTCGCCGGACAAGGATGGCGCAGGTGACAAGTCGGCAGAGGCAGATGCCAAGCCCGACGATCAGCCAGAGGCCGCACCGGATCAAGA
>CAYGUB010000307.1:0-1533 GCA_964352845.1 uncultured Rhodobacterales bacterium
ACGCTGTTCGGATCTCGATGCGTTACAAGCCTATATCCACCACTGGCAGGATCGTCGTCGTGAGCTGGACTACGAGACCGATGGGGTGGTGATCAAGGTGGACGATTTGGCCCTTCATGGGCAGCTCGGGCGCACGGGCATAGGGAATGGCTATCAGCACGGTGATCCGCAGGACGTTGAAACACCAGCTGGCAAAGATGCCCAGCGGGATCAGCAGCAGCGCATGCGGGAAGCGCAACTCCTTGCGGAAGAGCGCAAAATAGATGCCCAGAAAGACGGTGATCAGCGCGAAGCCCTCGACCCCCGAACAGGGCGCACCAACCTCCACGGCAAAGAAATCATTGCCGATCACCTTGGTCGCCGAGACCGCATAGGCATCATAGCCCAGCGTCAGGAGGAACCAGTGGACCGCCCGGAAGGTCACATCGGTGATCCAGCCCAGTTGCCAGATCAAGCCAAACTGATCGGCAAATTCGGGCAGCAGGATCCCGGCGGCGACGACAAGGCCCAGAACCGGCCCATGCTCTACCAGGAACCCGCGCCACACCGGCCAGGGTGCAACCAGCAGCAAAAGGCCCGCGACCGCCAGACACAGACCCATGCCCCAAAAAACGGCAGCCGACAGCATCAGCGCCGGGGCGCTGGCATCACTGATATAAAGCCAAGGCGCAATGATCAGCGCGAAGCCTGCAAGGTTAAGCGCGAGTCCGGACACGCTGGAGCCCCGCGGCTCTGCAAAGACAAGCAGCGCGCGCCTGCGCGCCAATGCAAACAGGCTAAGGCCGGCAAAGACACCCAGGGCGCGCGGCACGATCCGACCCGCCAACTGGCACAGCTCATGCGGGGCGTGGGCGTTGCAGGTGAATTCGAAATTATGCTTGTACAGGATACTCAGCACGAACAGCTCGACAATAACGAGCCCGGCGGCAAGCATCGCGCCGATCTGCAGGTTGCTGAGGGTCTTTGTCGCGCCAGCGATGCTCATCGTTAACAATCCAACTGGTAAACTTGTCTTAACCTGACGGTACGGCCCCGCCCGATCACTCAGGCGGGGCCGCATGTATTCAGGTCACGTGCCGAGCTCAGACCGAGCGGCGACGACGCTCCCACATGATCGCAACAACTGCTGCAACCAGAGCCAGTGCTGCCACACCTTCCAGCGCGCTGATTTCAGGCACCGGAGTTGGTGCTGGAATACCAGGCTTGGATTGTGCAAACACTTGAGCTGTCAAGGCGAAGGTCGCTGCAGCAGAGCTAGCAAGGATCTTTTTCATTGACGTCTCTCCTTAGTTAATTCCGACAGTCGCGTTGCCGGAGAAGTGGTCTTATTATAGGTCACGCGCGACCCCCACAACATGCCGAAGCACACTGTCCCGAATAACACATGCCCCGTCTGTTTGCCAGTCGGGACAGGTGTATCTGTTAGCACAGGCACCCGCCATCACCACCACCAAGCCGTGGCGCAGATCGCTGATAGCAGGCTGCCTGTCTTGCCTGTGGAGCGGGTGTCATGCCTGCCTGCGCGCCATCCCG
>CAYGUB010000307.1:1633-3845 GCA_964352845.1 uncultured Rhodobacterales bacterium
GAAGCATCCAACCGACTGTCTCTTCCACAATTTTCACTTTCCGGACGGGCTTCGCACTATCCCGATCCAGACCACCCCTGAACCTCACTCAACCTATACTGATCACCAACTCGTTACTTGTCTTTCCCTGTCGTTATAGTTCGGCATCTGGGCTCAGGGGTCAATCCTATTCTGGGCATCTTCTGGGCGCGGGCGCCACAGTTACGCCACGCCTATACCGCGCACTGCGGCGCAATAATCGCTTGAATCAAGGCGTTTTGGGCCTGCTGCCCCGCAAAACCGGGTATTTAGAAAGATTAACCAATGATGAACGCCAGCGCGGGCTTGTGGCTCATATGAATACAATTTCGCCATTTTCCCCATAAATCCGACAATCCAAGCACAGACTTGAACGCTCCACTAAACCCTAAGGGACACGAAGGGCGCCGGAAGAGGTGCTGCGAATCATATCTGGCGGGCAGGTCCGGGCGCATTGCGACCGGGTGTCTGAGGGCTGCGCGGGGCCGTCGCAAGCAATCTGTGCACCCTCAGGGGTGACCGTCAGGGTCATGCCGCGCTCTCTTCTTCCTCAGCTGCCTGACGGTACCACATGGCCGCATAGCGACCGTCGCGCGCCAGAAGCTCTTCATGCGTGCCGCGCTCCGAGATTACACCCTGTTCCAGCACGATGATCTGATCGGCATCGGCAATCGTGCTCAGCCGGTGGGCAATGGTCAGCACGGTACGCCCCTGCCCCATCTCGCGCAGACTGTCCTGGATGTCGCGCTCCGTTTGTGTGTCGAGCGCGCTCGTCGCCTCGTCCAACAGCAGGATCGGCGGGTTTTTCAGCAAGGTCCGCGCGATGCCGACCCTTTGCTTCTCGCCACCTGACAGCTTCAGCCCACGCTCACCGACCTGCGTCTCAAACCCGTCGGGCAGTTCCATGATGAAATCATAGATCTTTGCGGCCCGTGCGGCATCCTCGATCTCGGCGCGGGTTGCATCCGGCCTGCCATAGGCGATGTTATAGAGCACCGTATCGTTAAACAGCACCGTATCCTGAGGCACGACCCCGATCTGCGCATGCAGGCTTTCCTGCGTGACGTCGCGCACATCCTGCCCGTCAATCAACAAGGCGCCATCGACCACATCATAGAACCGAAAGAGCAGCCGCCCGATGGTCGATTTGCCCGAACCCGATGGGCCTACAATGGCCGTGCTCTGTCCTGCCGGAACCTCAAAAGAGACGCCCTTGAGGATCGGGCGGGCGGGATCATAGCCGAACTGGACATCGCGCAGCTCTACCCGGCCGCCCTTGACCGCGATGGGCTTGGCATCCGGCTTGTCATTGACCTCTGCGGGCTGTTCCAGCAGGTCAAACATCTCGCCCATATCAACCAGCGCCTGCCGGATTTCGCGGTATACCGTGCCCAGAAAATTCAAGGGCATGGTGATCTGGATCATATAGGCATTGACCATCACGAAATTGCCCACGGTCATCGAGCCGTTCTGCACACCAATCGCTGCCAGAACCATGACAGCGACCAGACCGCCCGTGATCAGCACCGATTGCCCGAAATTGAGGAAAGCCAGCGAATAGGACGTCTTGAGTGCGGCGGCCACATAGCGCTCCATCGCGCCGTCATAGCGTTCCGCCTCGCGCCGTTCGGCCCCGAAATACTTGACCGTCTCGAAATTGAGCAGGCTGTCGATGGCCTTTTGGTTGGCATCCGTGTCCTGGTCGTTCATCTCCTTGCGGATTTTCACGCGCCACTCGGTCACCGCGAAGGTAAACCACGTGTAAAGCACGATGGTCACCAGAACCACCACCAGATACCAGATCGAAAACCACCACGCCATGATGGCCGCGATCAACAGCAGTTCCAAAATCAACGGCCCGATGGAGAAAAGCAGGAAGCGCAGCAAAAACTCGACCCCTTTCACGCCGCGTTCGATGATCCGGCTCAGGCCGCCGGTCTTGCGGGTGATGTGATAGCGCAGCGACAGGGCATGGATGTGCTGAAAGGTTTCCAGCGCCAGTTGCCGCAACGCGCGCTGCGCCACGCGCGCGAACACGGCGTCGCGCAATTGCTGAAAGCCCACATTGGCCGCGCGCGCCACCCCATAGGCCACCGTGATGCCCACGGCACCCAGCCCCAAGAGCCATGCCGCATCCCCACCATCGCCCGTCAGGGTATCGACCGCCGCCTTGTACAGGAACGGTGTGCCGACC
>CAYGUB010000308.1:0-3823 GCA_964352845.1 uncultured Rhodobacterales bacterium
CTCTCTACGCGCTCGACCAGTACCCGGTCGTGAAGCGGTTTCAATGCCATCTTTGTAGCTCCTAGCTCAAAGTTACTTCCAAAACGAGGCGTCTGACCTCGATTAGCACTCAAGCGGATAGAGTGCTAATGACCGGTAGCTAAGGACCGGGGGCCGGGGTGTCAACAGCTACACAAGGAAAAATTGAGCCGCTTTCAGAACGGCGCGTGATGCGTCTTTCCCACCGGCCAGAGCGATCCTTGTTAACCGTGGCGGGGCAGGTTCAGATGTCGTAATCCTCCAAGGCCGCGCGACCCTTGGGGGTGAGTTGGTAGATACCCGTCTCGACCCTTTCAAACCAGCCATAGTGATCTGCGGCCATCATCCGCGTAGCCGCCTCCACCCCGGTGGCCTGCCTGACCGACGCCCCTTTACAGGGCCCCGCCTGCGCCAGATGGCGCGCGCATCGCAACGCGTCCTGACGGTAGGCCGTGACCAGCCCGGCGCGTGTCTGCCCGCCCTGATTTGGATCACCCATGCGGCGCGCGAATTCTCGCAAAAGCTGCCCGCGACGCTGTTTGGATTTGCGCGGGGCGTATGGCGCGGGATCAACATGGACCTCGACCAGATCATCGGACGGCCGAACCGTGATCAGCCCCAGCCCAAGCCTGCGGCACAGTGATCTGTTTTCCCTAAGCGCGGTCTGGAACCGCCTGCCGGAGTTGCGCGGCACCGCGATATAGACGTCGTCGCAAACCGATTGGCGCGCGATGGCCTGATGAAACAGGCTGAGCGAGAAACCGGTCTTCAACTCCACGATCACTGGATCGTCCCCGTCGCGCAGAGCCATCACATCCACCGCGCCGATCTCAGACTTCACGACATATCCCTGTCCTTCGAGAAATGTCTTGATCGCGGGGTAAAGCTCCGTCTCACGCATATGCGGCATCCTAGCCCCGCCTGCCCCCGTGACAAGCACCGAACGCACTCCTATAAGGGCGCAAAACCTGACCCATATAGGATCGCTGCATGACCACGCTCATCTTTGGACATAAATCCCCCGACACTGATTCCACCGGCTCGCCGCTGATTTGGGAATGGTTCCTCAACCATATGGGCGGTGACGCCAAGGCGGTCTTGTTGGGCGAGCCCAACACAGAGGCCGCTTTCATGCTTGAGCGCTGGGGACTGTCAAAGCCGGAGATCATCAGCGACCTCGTGGAGGGTCAAGCCTGCGTCATCGTGGACACCAACAACCCGGCCGAACTGCCCGCAGGCATCAATGCAGCCGATATCACTGCCATCATCGACCATCATAAATTGGTAGGCGGGCTGGAGACGGCCGGGCCGATTGATATCACCATCCGCCCGCTGGCTTGCACGGCCACGATCATGCATGATCTGATGGGGGATCACACGGCGCATATGCCAAAGGAGATCAAGGGCGCGATGCTGTCATGCATCCTGTCGGACACTTTGGAATTCCGCTCTCCGACCACGACGATGCATGACCGCGCGCTGGCCGAGAGGCTGGCCAGCGATCTGGGTCTGAACATTTCCGACTACGCCGCAGAGATGTTTGCAGCGAAATCCGACGTCTCGGCCTTCTCCGACGCAGAGTTGTTGCGGATGGACAGCAAGGAATATGCTGTGGCGGGCACGAAATTCCGCGTCTCCGTGCTGGAGACAACCGCGCCCAAGATGGTTTTGGATCGCAAGGAGAGCCTGATGGCCTCCATGAGTGATGTGGCGGCCGAGGATGGTGTCGATCAGGTGCTTCTATTTGTGGTGGATATCCTCAATGAAGAAGCCACGATGCTGATCCCCAATGATCTGAGCAAAACCGTGGCCGAGAAATCCTTCGGGGCCAGCGTGTCCGGCGATACAATCGTGCTGCCCGGAGTGATGAGCCGGAAAAAGCAGATCATCCCCAAGCTCGCCCTGTGATCGCTTTTGCGCGGGATCAACCAAATTGAGCGCGCCTGCGCGCGCCCTCCATTTTTGACTTTTCCGTCGCGCCCGGCTTTGGCTGTGGCGCGTCCATTCCCGACGCTCAGCGAGGCTCCATGACCGAGATCATCCACTCCCTTTCAGAAGTCGCCCCGCAATATGATGCGTTGTTTGTTGATCTTTGGGGCTGCATTCATGACGGGTTGCAGCCTTTCCAGAGCGCCGTGGCGGCGATGCAAAGCTACCGCGCGCAGGGCGGCAAGGTCATCTATGTCACCAACGCGCCACGCCACCGTGTCAGCGTAGCCAGGCAGTTGGAACAAATCGGCGTGGCGGCTGACAGCTATGACGATATCGCGACATCGGGCGATTCTGCGCGGTTTGCGATGTTTCTCGGCGCCGTGGGCTCTGATGTGTATTTCATCGGACAGCCGCATGATCTGAATTTCTTCGACCCGCTTCATATTGTCGAAGATCCGGTCGAGATCCGGCAAGTGCCGCTGGATCAGGCCGAAGGCATCGTCTGTTGCGGCCCGCTCGATCCGCTGGCCGACCCGGACGTGATGCGGCCTGAATTTCTTGTGGCACGCGAGCGGGGGATGAAACTGCTTTGCGCCAATCCCGATATTGTCGTCGATCGCGGGGAAAGCCGGGAATGGTGTGCGGGGGCGCTGGCCCAGCTCTATACGGAAATGGGCGGCGAGAGCCTCTATTTCGGCAAGCCGCACCCCCCGATTTATGATCTGGCCCGCAGACGGCTGGGCGCGCTGGGGCAGATGATCCCGGATGAGCGTATCCTGTGTATCGGGGACGGCGTTCTGACAGATGTCAGGGGTGCGATGGGCGAGGATCTGGACGCGCTGTTTATCTCTGGCGGGTTGGCGGCTGAGGAGACCGGCACGCGAGATCATCCCGATCCCGATCTGCTGGGCGCCTATCTGGAGGTCGAAATGGTCAATCCGCGCTATACGATCGGCAAACTGCGATAGCGCAAAAACTGCTGGACATTGCCGCATCCGCAAAGTAATAAAATTTCAATCCATGGGGCTGTACGGTCTGAAAGTTACTTTGAGGGTTTACCATGTTGGATAGTTTGCACAGTGATAACCTGCCACGCGGCACGATTTGCATTGAGGATCTCGAGGTCGGGATGAAGCGGCATGTCCGCAAGGAAATCACCGACCGCGATATTGAGCTTTTTGCCGAGGTCTCCACCGATCACAACCCGGTCCATCTTGATGATGATTATGCGCGCGACACGATATTCGAGGGTCGCGTGGCGCATGGCATGCTGACGGCCGGGTTGATCTCCGCCGTGATCGGAGAGCAGCTGCCCGGCCATGGCACGGTCTATCTGGGCCAGAACCTCAAATTCCTGGCGCCCGTCCGCCCCGGCGATGTGGTCACGGCAATCGTTGAGGTGCTGGAGATCGATTACGCCAAGCGGCGCGTCTCTTTGGGCACGCATTGCGAAGTTGACGGCAAGAAGGTCCTGAAAGGCGACGCCATAGTGCTGGCACCGAGCCGCAAGTTCGACTGACGCCCCCTGCCCTGTCGCTACGGCTTGCACCGGTCTGACAGGCCGTTTACGCAGACGCTATGCGCATCATTCGCGATCATCAATTCGTCCGGGCTGAGGACAGGGGCGCCTCGGCGGCGATCGGCAATTTCGACGGGGTTCATTTTGGTCATCAGGCGGTGATCGATATGGCGCGACAGGCCGATCCTCAGGCCCCGCTTGGCATCGTCACCTTCGAGCCGCATCCGCGCGAATTCTTTGCCCCCGACGCCCCCCCGTTTCGCCTGATGAATGGAGAAGCCAAGGCCCCCCGGCGGGAAAAACTTGGTGTGCAACGGCGGGATGAGTTGAATTTGAACGCCGCGCTCGCGGCTT
>CAYGUB010000309.1:0-3151 GCA_964352845.1 uncultured Rhodobacterales bacterium
CCCAGAAGCCCGTATTTGACCACCTCGCCATAGCCCGCCAGAAAATCACGCGGCGCGAGCGAGCCCAGAAGCGCGATATCGGCCAGAACCAGCGTTGGCTGGTGAAACGCGCCGATCAGGTTCTTGCCATGTGATGAATTAATCGCCGTCTTTCCCCCGACAGAGCTGTCGACCTGCGCCAGAAGGGAGGTGGGCATTTGTACAAACCGTACGCCCCGACGCAGGATAGCTGCTGCAAAACCGACAAGATCGCCAATAACCCCGCCCCCCAGCGCCACGACCATATCGCGCCGCTCGATCTGTTGGGACAGCAGCCATTCGACCGTTCTGCTCAGCTGGTCCCAGCTTTTCGTGGCCTCCCCCGGGGGCAGTTGCAAGGCCGACATCTCGATCCCGCTTGCCGCCAGCCCGTCGGAAAGGGCCTCAAGATAAAGCGCGCCCACCGTCTCATCGGTGACCACAGCCACGCGCGGGCGCACAAGATGCGGCGCAATCCGCGCACCGCTGCGCGCAAGCAACCCGGCGCCGATCTCGACATCATAGGACCGCGCCCCGAGGGCCACATGGACGACTTCCATCATATATCCGTGCTCGCATTGGTGCTCAGGGCGATATGGCCTGCATCGCGCAGGGCAGCGATGACCTTGAGCGACATATCTTCAATGGAATAGTCCGGCTGAGACGTTACATGGATATCGGCCAGCGCATAGATATCCTGCCGCTGCTCGTAAAGCGCCTTGAGCGTGCCGAAGGGATCATCGGTCTGCAACAGCGGACGGGTCGTCTTGTGGCGCACCCGCGACCAGAGCAGCTCAAGATCGGCCTTCAGCCAGATCGAGACAGCATGGCGCGCGATCAGCGTCCGGTTTTCATCGCCCAGATATGCCCCGCCCCCTGTGGCAATCACCCGGGGCACGCCCGTGATCAGGCGCGAGATCACTTCCGTCTCGCGGCGACGGAAGAAGGATTCTCCATCGCGCTCGAATATCTCGGCGATGGACATATTGGCGGCTTGGACAAGCTCTTCATCGCTATCGACAAATTCCGCATCGACCAGGCGGGCCACGGACTTCCCGATGGCTGTCTTGCCCGCGCCCATCATGCCGATCAGAACAATTGGCTTGGTAAGTGTCATCGTGGTGGTTGGCATTCTCTCGCTCAGTTGCCATATTTCAGTTGTGAATGGCGTGATCTTGTCCGGATTGCTATAGACAAATCCAAAGCTAGTGTGAAAAGCACGCAAAACACAGAGGTAATGAGGGCATGAAAAGGCTTTTCAAGCTAATTCTATTTTTGGTTGTCATCGGGGCATTGGCTGTTGTTGTGAATGCCTATCTTGGCGATCTGTCGCCGAACCGTGTTGAGGTCAACCAACCGGTGGAATTGGATGGCAACTAGACGCAACGCTGCGGCAAAAGCGTTGGCCATCTGCGCGCTGACGGCGTCTGGCGCTGCGGCGCAGAGCGGGCCGCTTTCGGCGATTGACTGGCTGTCAAGCGTGATCGAGCACCCCGAGGCCTATCCAGACCGCGATGCGCCTGCGGTTACCAACTCAGCCACCTCGCCTTCTATAGAGACTTCACCACTTGGCGATACAAGCCTTGATGCTGTGGGGCTCTTGCCGGTCTCGGTCGCGCGGCTTCCGGTGGATTTCTGGGGGAATGCGAGCTCGGCGCGGCTGGCCGGGCTGATCTCCGGCCTGCGCACGGACCTGCCGCAGCCTCTGGCGCGCTTGTTGCAGACGATACTGCTGGCCGAACTCGCGCCCCCGGTTGACAGTGCACCGACCGCCCGGTTGTTCCTGGCGCGTGTGGACAGGTTGCTCAAGCAAGGGGCGCTGGATCAGGCACAGGCGCTTCTGGACCGGGCCGGATCGGACAACCCTACGCTGTTTGCGCGCGCCTTCGATATCAGCCTGCTTGCCGCCGATGAGGTGACGGCCTGCGCGCGGGTTCTGGGCGACAGCGCGCTTCAGCCCACGCCTGTCGCCACCGTGTTTTGCCTGATGCAGGCGGGCGATTGGCAGGCAGCGGAAACCGTTCTGAGCGAGGCGCGCGCACGCGGCGATCTGAGCCCTACCCATGACGCTTTGCTGACCCGCTTCATCACCCCCGAGGCTGCCGAGGGCGCGCCTGTCCTGCCGGTGCCGGAGCGGATCACGCCGCTTGTCTTCCGCCTGCATCAAGCCATCGGGGAGCCTTTGGGCACCGCCACCCTGCCCAATGCCTTTGCCTATGCCGCGCTGGCGGACACCTCTGGCTGGAAGGCGCGGATCAACGCGGCGGAGCGTCTGGCGCGCAGCAAATCCATTCCTGACAGCAAACTCCTGGCGATCTATTCTGAGCGCCAGGCGGCAGCCTCGGGCGGGCTGTGGGATCGCGTCATTGCGGTTCAGTCGCTGGAGCGTGCGATAGCGGCGGGCGATATGGCGGCGATTGATGCCGTGCTGCCTCAGGCCATCGCGACCATGCAGCGGGCCGATCTGGAGCCGGCTCTGGCAAATCTCTTTGCGCCGCAACTGCTGGAAATGGAACTGTCGGGCCAAAGCGCGCAGCGCGCCATCCGTCTGGGCTTGCTGTCAGACCGCCCCGAGACCGTCCTGACCGCGCCCGCCTATCAGACTGCCCCGCCCGGTCGGATCGCAGACGCGCTGCTGACCGGCGAATTCGCAGGCGTTGCGGCCGATGACCAGACCACCGCCGCCCTGTTGCGCGCCTTTCGGGCGGTCAGTGCGGGCCCGGAGCTTGACGCGCTGATCACGGCGGGCAATCACGGTCAGGCCGTTCTTGAGGCGATGGGCTTGTTGCAGGACGGCGCCGAGGCCGCGCCCGACCAGATGGAACAGGGGATCGCCGCGCTCAGGCTTGCGGGCTTTCCAGATACCGCCCGCGCCATGGCCCTGAGCATCGCCCTGTCGGACAGGAGCGGGTGAGCCCCTCGGCGCCCCTCCAGTGGATCAGCGCACTGCTTGATGCGCAGGCAGCCGAGCGCGATGCGGCAGAGAATACGCAGCTGGCCTATGGGCGGGATCTCAAGGATTTCGCCGATTGGCTGAAGGACCGGGGCATGAGCTTTGCCGAGGCCCAGCGGCAGGATGTCGAGCGCTACCTGATTGATTGTGCGGCTCGGGGGCTCGCCACCTCTACCCGCG
>CAYGUB010000309.1:3161-3812 GCA_964352845.1 uncultured Rhodobacterales bacterium
CGCGCGCAGATTGTCGGCCATCAAGCAGCTTTACGGTTTTGCCTATCAGGAAGGCTGGCGCAGCGACAATCCGGCGATCCAGATCAAGGGACCGGGGCGCGAAAAGACCCTGCCAAAGACGCTGAGTGTTGCCGAGGTCGACGCATTGCTGGCCGCCGCCCAAGGCTTCGGGCGCAGCCGCGATGACCGTTTGCGCAATATCTGCCTGATGGAATTGCTTTACGCCACGGGCATGCGCGTGAGCGAGCTTGTGGGCCTTCCGGTCAGTGCCGCGCGGGGCGATCCACGGATGATCCTTGTGCGCGGCAAGGGCGGCAAGGAACGGCTGGTACCGCTGACGCCCTCGGCCCGCGACGCGGTTGCGGTCTGGATCAAGGCACGTGACCGGCTCGACGCGGCGGCTGTTGCGAAAGGTGCGGCCAAATCGGCCTTTCTGTTCCCGTCGCGCGGCAAGTCGGGCCATCTGACCCGGCACCGTTTCTATACGCTGATCAAGGAATTCGCGCTACAGGCCGGGATCGATCCATCAAAAGTCACACCGCACCGGTTGCGCCACGCCTTTGCGACCCATCTTTTGGCAAATGGCGCCGATCTGCGCGCGATCCAGACATTGCTGGGTCATGCCGATATCTCCACTACGGAGATCTACAC
>CAYGUB010000310.1:0-3789 GCA_964352845.1 uncultured Rhodobacterales bacterium
CTGGACGATCTTCTTTCAGGTGCTGATCGGCTTCACCTTGGCCTATCTGATCAAGAAGAAATTCAAGGGCAATGATCTGTGGACGACGATCATCGTGCTGCCGATGATGCTGAGCCCTGCCGTCGTGGGCAATTTCTGGAAATTTCTCTATCAGCCGCAGATCGGGTTGTTCAACTACATCGTGGCCTTCTTCACCGGCAAGGATCCGTCCAGTTTCGAGATGCTGGGCTCGGTGCAATTGGCGCCATGGTCTATCGTCATAGTGGACACGTGGATGTGGACGCCGTTCGTGATGCTGATCTGTCTTGCCGGGCTCAGGTCGATCCCCGACTATATCTATGAGGCCGCAGAAATCGACCGGGCCAGCAAGCTGCGACAGTTCTTCACGATCACCATCCCCATGGTGCTGCCATTCCTGATGCTGGCCGTCCTGTTCCGCGGGATCGAGAATTTCAAGATGTTCGATCTGGTCGTGCAGCTGACAGGTGGCGGGCCGGGATCAACGACTGAGCTGACCTCGATCAACCTCAAGCGCGAGGCGTTCGAGAAATGGCGCACGGGCTATGCCTCGGCCTATGCGATCATCCTCTTTGTCACCGTGTTCGGGCTTGCCTCGATCTATGTCAAAGCGCTCAACAAGGTGAAGGAGCGATGATGTTTCCCAGTGACGAAAGCCGTGCCGTCCCTGTGGGGGAGGTCGGGCGCAGGTCGGTCTTTGGGGCCGAGCGAGACAAAGCAATTGACGGTGCCATACTATGAGCAGCTTCTCCGTCACAGAGCCGTCCAACCGGTCCAAATACCTCGCCGCCACGCTGGTTATCCTCTACGCGCTGATCACCATGGTGCCCTTGGTCTGGATCATGCTGACCGGGTTCAAATCGCCTGCCGATGCCATCAGCTACCCGCCCAAAGTCCTGTTCGAGCCGACGCTTGAGGGCTATGTGAACCTCTTTACCACCCGCACGCGCCAGACCGAGGAGTTTCTCGCCGCCAATCCGCCACAGACCTGGTATCAGGAGATCGTGCGCGAATATGATATGGTCATCGCGGGCCCCTCCAAGTTTGGCGAGCGTTTCCTGAACTCTGTCATCATCGGTTTCGGCTCGACGTTCCTGAGCATTGTGCTGGGCACGTTGGCCGCTTACGGCTTCTCGCGCTTCAAGATCCCGTTGGCCGATGATCTGCTGTTCTTTATCCTGTCGACCCGGATGATGCCGCCCATTGCCGTCGCGATCCCGATCTTTCTGATGTATCGGCAACTTGGCTTGTCGGACACTCATCTGGGGATGATCCTGCTTTATACGGCGGTCAATATCAGCCTTGCGGTCTGGCTGCTCAAAGGGTTCATCGACGAGATCCCGCGCGAATATGAAGAGGCGGCGCTGATCGACGGCTACACGCGATTTCAGGCCTTCTACAAGGTGGTGCTGCCGCAGGCGGCCACGGGGATCGCCTCTACCGCGATCTTCTGCCTGATTTTTGCGTGGAACGAATATGCGTTTGCCGTGCTGCTGACCTCGGGCACGGCGCAAACGGCACCGCCCTTCATCCCGACCATTATCGGTGTGGGCGGGCTCGACTGGCCTGCGGTTGCAGCGGGCGCCACGATCTTCCTGCTGCCGGTCATGATCTTCACCATTCTCTTGCGCAAACACCTGCTGCGCGGGATCACATTCGGAGCGGTACGCAAATGAGCGGTTTTTTCTATGGCCTCCTGCGCCTTAAACGCGGCCCATGGGAGATGTTGGCGACCATCCTGATCGGGCTTGGCGTCTTCATGCTGATGCAGCCCTTTGTGCTGTGGGCCTATACCTATTCCTTCATCACCACACTGGTGGGCACTGTGATGTTCATCATCGTTTCGCATTTCAAGGAGTGAGCGCGCGTGGCGCAGATCATCATCAAGAACATCCGCAAGGAGTTCGGCGACTTCGTGGCGGTGAAGGAAAGCTCCTTTACCATCGAGGATGGCGAGTTCTTCATGCTGCTGGGCCCGTCTGGTTGCGGCAAGACCACGACCTTGCGCATGATCGCGGGGCTGGAGCTGCCAAGTTCCGGCGAGATCTATCTTGACGGCGAGGAGATCAGTCAAAAGCCGCCCTCTCAGCGCGATATCGCTTTTGTTTTCCAGATGTTCGCGCTCTATCCTCATATGAATGTGCGCAAGAATCTCAGCTATCCTCTGGTCAGTCAGGGTATGCCGCGCGCGCAAGTAAAGGCCAAGGTGGAGGAAGTCGCAGGCATCCTGGGCATCACCGATATTCTCAACCGGCCCGTCGGTGGGCTGTCGGGGGGTGATCGGCAAAGGGTGGCGCTTGGCCGGGCCATCGTGCGTGACCCCAAGGCCTTCATGATGGATGAGCCGCTTGGCGCGCTGGATGCGGAGTTTCGCGAACATATGGCCGAAGAGCTGCGCGCGCTGCATGACCGGATGGGGGCCACGACGGTTTATGTGACCCATGACCAGCTGGAAGCGATGCAGATGGGCGACAAGATCGTGGTGATGAACAATGCCGTGGTCGAGCAATTCGGCACGCCACAGGAGATCTACGACAAACCTGCGTGCATGTTTGTGGCTGATTTCATAGGCTCTCCGTCGATGAATTTCCTGCGTTTCGATGGCGTCGTGCAGGAAGGCGCGCGTGAGATCACCCTCGCCGGGCAAGCGCTTGGTATTCCTCAGCAAAAGCAATCGGCTTCGGGCCAGCTTGTCTTTGGTGTCCGGCCTGAGCATGTGACGCTCAGTGACACTGGCGCCTATCGCGGCGAGGTACTGGCCTCTGAATATCTGGGGACAACGCAGATCATCACGCTTGATACGCCCAATGGCGAGCTGAAGGCGCGGATCGACAGCGCGCAGGTGGCGCGGGTGGGCGAGACCGTGGGGCTCGGGTTTGAGGCGGCGAAAGTGACCTTGTTTGAAGAGGCCAGCGGGCGCGCCTTGCGCTCTGAGCTGAATGAGGGGGTGTTGTCCGGTGGCTGAGGTCGTGCTGAAAAACCTGTCGAAATCCTTCGGCGCGGATTTGGGCATTGCCGATATTTCCATAACCATCCCCGACGGCGCGTTTGTGGTTCTGCTGGGCCCGACCGGTGCGGGCAAGACGACGACATTGCGGTTGATTTCGGGACTTGAGACTGCGGATCAGGGGGAGATCTGGATCGGTGGGCGCAATGTGGCAGGCGAGACGCCGGCACAGCGCGACGTGGCGATGGTGTTTCAGCAATATTCGCTCTATCCGCATTTGACCGTGCGGGACAATCTGGCCTTTCCGCTCAAATCCCCGATCCTCAGGACACCACCTGATGAGATCGAGCGCAAGGTAAGCGACGTCGCGCAAGTGCTTCAGATCACGCATAAACTGGGCAATAAGGCCACCGAGCTTTCGGGGGGCGAGATGCAGCGCGTCTCCATCGGTCGGGCGCTGGTCCGGGACCCGGCGATCTATCTGATGGATGAGCCGCTCAGCTCGCTCGACGCCAAGCTGCGCACCGATCTGCGGGTCGAGCTGAAGCGCATCCACGCCAGTCTGGGTGCTACGCTTCTTTACGTGACGCATGACCAGACCGAGGCGATGACCATGTCGGACCGGATCGTCATCCTGAACGATTGCCGGATCGAGCAGATCGGAACCCCGATGGAGGTCTATACCCGACCCGCCTCGCGCTTTGTCGCGGGCTTCATCGGCAGCCCTTCTATGAACTTCCTCAAGGGCAGCTACAAGGAAGGAGCGATGACCCTTCTGGACGGGTCGCGTATTGAAGCCCGCGTCGCAGTGCCCGAAGCCGACA
>CAYGUB010000311.1:0-3782 GCA_964352845.1 uncultured Rhodobacterales bacterium
CTTGATCGGCCAGAGCAGGCGGCGCGCCTTGTCCAGGCCGCCATTATCGGGCCAGCTGTTGAGCGGTGCAAAACGCTGCTGACCACCATCGGCGCCGCCCCGGCCATCGCCCGTGCGGTAGGTTCCGGCAGCATGCCAGGCCATACGCACAAAAAGCGGGCCGTAATGGCCGTAATCGGCAGGCCACCAGGGCTGGCTATCGGTCATAAGTGCGATCAGATCGGCCTTGAGCGCCTTGAAATCGAGCTTCTTGAACTCTTCGGCGTAATTGATCTCATTGCCGAAAGGATCGGTCTGGGGGGCGTTTTGATTGAGGATCTTCAGGTTGAGCTGATTTGGCCACCAATCGCGATTGCCACGGACTTCATTTGTCGCGTGGATACTTGTCCCGTGCATAACCGGGCATTTACCAACATCATTGCCGTCCATTGAAAACCTCCATCCAGTGTTTGTCTGATTTCATCCAGTGTTTGATTGATTTACGGGGTAACAGAGTCGCTCAATATGTAAAATTCGTATTTTCCTATCGGATTGATAACTTTTTCAAATCGCACGCGATAGGTGATTCCGGACGTTTCCGTCCCGCAAGCGCTATGCCATATTGCCGCGATGATCCACTGCGCACGCGAGGGACACCCATATGCTGCTCGACACTCCGATCTGTGACTTCGGCTGGCCTGCACCGGATTTCACGCTCACGGACCCCGCGGGCACAAGTTATACAATGTCTGCTCATCTGGGCGATCACGGACTTCTTGTAGCCTTCCTGTGCAACCATTGCCCTTATGTCAAGGCCATCGGCGCAAGGCTCGCGCAGGATACGGCGGAGCTGATGGAAGAGGGTGTCGGTGTCTTGGCGGTCATGTCCAATGACTACCGCCACTACGCCGAGGACAGCCCGGAGAACATGGCAAAATTCGCGGCACATTACGGCTTTCGCTTCCCGTATCTGATCGACGAGGATCAATCGGTGGGAAAGGCCTATGGGGCCGTATGCACGCCCGATTTCTTTGGTTTCAACAAAGATGGCGGGCTGCAATATCGCGGCAGGCTTGATGATGCGCATATGGGCGGTGGAGATGACCGCGCGCGCGAGCTGGTAGACGCCATGCGCCAGATCGTCCGCACGGGCGCGGGGCCAAAATTGCAGACACCTTCCATGGGATGCTCAATCAAATGGAGCTGAGCCACAGCCCCGCCCGAACCACATAGACAAAAGGAAAGCGCCGATGAAGACGCGGACAAAGGTGGTTGTGATCGGAGGCGGCATCGCGGGTTGCTCGACCCTCTATCACCTCACGCAGGAAGGCTGGGGCGATGTCATGCTGCTGGAACGTGACGAGCTGACCTCCGGCACGACATGGCATTCTGCCGCTCAGGTGACGAATTTCGGCATGAACCAGACAATGGTCGGGCTGAAATCCCACTCCATCGCGCTTTACCGCGAACTGGCCGCCGATGCCGATTATCCGATCAAGTACAACCATGGTGACGGTGGCATAAGATTGGCCAATACCGAAGCGCAGATGGATGGCTATCGGCATTTTTCCTCCATGGCGCGGGGCATGGATGTCACGTTTGAGGTGATTGATGCGCAGGAATGCGCCCGCAGGCATCCGCTGATCACGACCGACAATCTTGTGGGCGGGCTCTGGGACCCGATGGATGGCGATATCGACCCTGCACAGCTGTGTCAGGCACTGGCCCGCCGCGCCCGGGCTGCGGGGGCCGAGATCCACCGCAACACCCCCGTCACAGGCTTGCGGCAGCTGGCCGATGACACCTGGATTGTACAGACCGAAAAGGGCGAGATCGCCGCTGATATCGTGGTCAATGCCTGCGGCTACCGCGTCAATGAGGTAGGCGCGATGATGGGGGTGCAACACCCGGTCAGCTCGATGGAACATCAGTATTTCGTGACCGAAGATATCCCCGCCATCGCTGAGGCCGGGCACCGCATGCCGCTGCTGCGCTGCCCGATCAGTGACTACTACTGCCGTCAGGACAAAAACGGCCTGCTGGTGGGGTTCTATGAGCAGGGCTGCAAGACCTGGGGGATGGACGGGATCGATCCGCATTTCACCAATGCGCTTTGCCCGGACGATCTGGACCGGGTGACGGATGTGCTGGAAGGCGCTTTTGCCCGGATGCCCGCATTGGCTGAGGTGGGCATCCATACGATCGTTAACGGGCCGATCACCTATACAATCGACGGCGCGCCGCTGGTGGGGCCTGTCCCCGGGAAGCGCAACGCGTTTTGCATCATCGGCCTGCGGGCCGGGCTGGGCGAGGGTGGCGGGCATGGCTGGCTTCTGGCCCAGCAGATCGTCCACGGGGAAGCGTGCTATGACACTTGGGTGCTCGACCCCCGCAGGTTTGCGCCTCATGCCAATACGGAGCTGACGGCGCTAAAGGCCATTGAGGACTACCAGAACGAGTTCCGCTTCCACTTCCCGCATGAACATCGCCCGGCGGGCCGCCCGGCAAAGACCACGCCGCTGACCCCGGTTCTGGCCGCAGAAGGGGCGGCATTCACCGTGATAAATGGTTGGGAGCGGGTCGATTACATCAAACCCGATGCCGATTTCACCGAGACGCTCGGGTTCCGCTTCAACGAGACCCATGCGCTTGTGGCGGGCGAGATCCGGTCGCTTCAGGCAGGCGTGGGCCTGACAGAGGTCAACGGGTTCAACCGGCTGGAGATCACGGGGGCCGACAGGCACAGCTTTCTCGACCGGATGATCTGCGGCAGGCTGGCGCGAAAGGAAGGGCGGGTAGGCCTGTCCTATCTGCTCAACGAGCATGGTATGCTCAAGGCGGAGGCCACGATTGCCAATCTGCCCGCCAGCCATACCGGCCCGGCGCGGGTCTGGTACGGCTCTGCCGCCGCGTCCGAGCTGCATGACCTCGACTGGCTGGAGGCGCATCTGCGCCCGGGCGAGGATGTGGCGATCAAACCGCTGACGAATGACTGGACGATTCTGGTCCTCGCCGGTCCCAGATCGCGCGATGTTCTGCAGGCCGTGGCGCGCGGGGATTGGTCCCAGACGGGCTTTCCGCCCTTGCATGTGCGTGAGGCTGTGATCGGCATCGCCCGCGCCGTCATCATGTCAGTCAGCTTCTCGGGAGAGCTGGCCTATGAGATCCATATCCCCAATGCGCAGCTCTACGCCGCCTATCTCGCCCTGCGGGAGGCCGGCGCGGCGCATGGGCTGAGCCTGTTTGGCAGTCGCGCGGTGGAGTCGATGCGTCTGGAGAAGGGCTATTTGCACTGGAAGGCCGATATCCTGACAGAGTTTGACCCGTTCGAGACCGGGCTGGATCGGTTCGTGAAGCGCGACAAGCCCGCCTTTGTCGGAAAGGCCGCGCTGGAGAGCCGCGCGGCGGATGGTCCGCGCAAGAAGCTGGTGACGCTGGATGTTGCTGCCACGGATCACGCGGCGCATGGCGGGGCGTCGGTTCAGCTGGACGGGCGCGTTATCGGCACGGTGACCTCCGGCGGCTGGGGGCACCGGACTGGCCTGAACCTCGCCTATGCCTTTGTGGAGCCGCAACTGGCCGAGCCCGGCACCGCATTGCAGCTTGATCTGCTGGGCGAAATCGTGCGCGCCAAAGTGATCCCGCCCGGTCCCTACGGCTTATAGCGTCTGACGAAATACCTGAAACATCACGTATCACGTAACGCGCCCAAAATCTTTGATTTCAGGCAGTGTTACGTGATTGAGGCTTTTTCGCATGACGCTTTAGGCGCGTGGCACAATCGTGTTGTCGCGCACCCGGAA
>CAYGUB010000312.1:0-3768 GCA_964352845.1 uncultured Rhodobacterales bacterium
CCTGTCAGACTGGTCAAATGGCGGCTCAGCTCCAAGGCGACGGCGCGGGTTGGCGCATCGGCCCAGAGAACCGCGCTGCTGCTGGTCAGCCTGCCCGTCTCATCCTGTACAGGGATCTCGTCGGCAGCAGCATAGCTGGGCAAGGACAGATCGCGCAGCTCCACAGAGGCTAAGCCTATGCGCACCGACCCTTCGGGCGCAGCGGCGCGCACGGCGTAGCGATCAGCGGTCTGCCCGCAAGAGGCGAGCATCACGGCAAGGGCCATAAGGGCGGCAGGTCTTCTTTTCATTCTCTATCTCCCCCGGATCAGCGCACTTGGATTGCGCTCCAATGTGCGCGCCAGCGATGTGATCGCATCGGCGGCTTGTTCGACGCCGCGCAAGGCAGACTGCGCGTCACGGCTGATCACCGCGCCCCTGTCATAGCCCCGGATCGTGTCGCTCGCCTGTTCAAGAACCTGCGTCAGCCGGGCCACCAGATCGGGCAGATCGCGGGTCGAGACGGCAACGGCATCCGCCGCATTGCGCGCCGAGGAGAGCGTCGCGTTGACATTGTTGATCGCACCCCCCGCCCGCAGTTCGGCCAGGGTCGCGTTGATCTCTCCCAAAGCGGCGCTCAGCTGCGCGGGCAATTCCTCCATGCCGTCATCCGACAAAAGCGCGTTGGCACTGCCCACCAGATCGCTCAGCCGGGCGGCGAGTTGTTCGACCGGCAGGGCATTGGCTTTGGCGGCAACATCGCTGAGATCGGCCACAAGCTGCGGCACCCCCTCAACAGAGGCATCCAGCTGATCCATCGCAGAGGCCGCGGAGGCTACGGCCTCTGTCAGGCGCTGCACCGTCTGCTCACTTTCCAGCTGGCCCAGAAGCGTGTTGACCTGCGCCAGCACCGCATTGAGGGTCGTGGCTGTCGATTGCAGGGCTTCGTCACTCAGCAGCCGGTCCGCGCTTTGGGCCACGTCAGACAGCCGCCGCGTCAGATCCTCTATGGGCAATTCGCGCGCCGTGGAAGCAACTTCTGTCAGCTCAGAGACCAGCGCGGGCACACCTTCAATGGCTCCGCCCAGCCCGCCTGCCGCCGCTGCGGCGGCATCTACAGCATTGCTGAGCCGCTGGACCGTCTGTTCCTGCTCAAGGGCTGCCAGCAGCGCCTCGATCTGAACGAGCACCTTGTTGAGATTGCCCGCCACAGCCTGCGTGTCGTCGGAGGCCACAACGCCGCCGATATCGGCCATCAGGCGGCGCAGTTCCTGAGGCGCCTCGCGCAGATCCTCATCGCTGACGAAGCTGCTGGCGGCATTCAGGAAATCAATGGCGCTGGTCAGAAGCTGCTCGACGGGCAGCGCGTTGACGCGGGTCAGCACACCCTCAACAGTGGCCGAGGCGTCCGAGATCTCGGACTGGGTCGTGGGCAGGATCACCAGCCCCTCGTCAGTTTCGCGCACGGTTGCAGGGGGTGCATCTGCGACCTCGATTAGCTCAACCTTTAGCCCGCCAGTGAGCAGGCTGGAGGTCGCAAGCCGGGCCCTGAGCCCTTCTCCGGCACGCCTGCGCAAAAACGCCAGCGCCGCTTCGGGCGATGCCTCATCGGGCAATCCCAGCCGCGTCGGCTGAATGGACAGGACCGCGTTGAGCCGCACCCGCGTATCGCCCAAGGCATCGGGATCAATGATGCCCGTGACACTTGCCACAGTGCCGATGCGCAGCCCGCTGAGCTCCACGGGGGAATCGACGGTCAGGCCCGAGATGTTGTCATCGAAAATCGCGCTTACGGTCAACTCCTCGACCTCGGATTGGTTGAAGACACTGCTGCGGGCCGTCTCCTCGCCGTCATAGACCTGAAACATGGTTCCATCGGCAATGCGCGTGCCGCCTGACACGAATGTATCAAAGGTCACGCCGCCCGACAGAAGGCTTGCGACGGAGCTGAAATCAATCGCCGCCCCGGAGGCGCCGACCGAGACACTGAAGCCCGATGTGTCCCAAAAACGCGTGGATTCGGTGATCAGCCTGCTATGCGGATCATAGATGATCGCCTCGGCCACCGCGAAATTGCCGCGCGGATCAATCGAGGCCTCGCCGATCAGACCCACCTCGATGCCGCGATAAAGGATCGGGCTGTTATCGACCAGCTGCCCCCGCGCCGCACTGCGCAAGGCAATCTGCAAGCCCGGCTTGTCGGGCCGGAACAGCGGCGCGGTCGACAGCCCGTTGAAACTGCTGGCAGGCTCCCCCGGCTGCCCATCCCAGCTGCCCTCGATGAACACGCCGCTCAGCACCGTCTCAAGCCCGGAGACGCCGCGTGTGGTCAGTTCGGGCCGGACGATCCAGAACTGCGCGTTCGCATCGACATATTGCTCGATCTTCTTGTCGAGCCGGATTTCGGCGATGACCGTCTTCAGCCCGTCCGAGAGGCTCACATCCTCCACGATGCCGACGGTGATATCGCGGTATTTCAGCTCGGTGGTGTTGGCGAGGATCCCCGCGCCATTTTCGAAAGAGATCTCGATCAGCCGGCCTTTATTGGCATAGGATTGCCACGCCACCCCCAGCGCGATGCACAGCGCTATGATCGGGATCAGCCAAATCACCGACGCCCCGCGCGAGGCGCCTTTGCGCGCGGCATGGACGGGCAGTTCGGGGATCAGATCGCTCATACTGCGTGTTCCTTGCGGCGCGTGTCCCAGATCAGCCGTGGATCAAAACTTTGCGCCGACAGCATCGTGAAGATGACCGAAAGCGCGAAAAACAGGCTTGCGGGCCCCGGTCGCACCTGGGCCAGGGCGTTAAGTTGCACCAGCGCCGACAGGATGGCCACCACAAAGATATCGATCATCGACCAGCGCCCGATATATTCCACCACCTCATGGACAAGCCGCAAACGCGCGCCGGACAGCCGGGAGGGGCGCGATACACTGATAGCCAGCAAGGCCACGGCGGCGAATTTGCCCAACGGGATTGCAACACTGGCGATCAGGATGATGGCGGCGATGCCGAATGAGCCATGCTCGATCAGCTCGACCGCGCCGCCGACGATCGTGTCTTCCTGGCTCTTGAGCAAGCTACGGGTCTGCAGCATCGGGTAGAGATTTGCAGGCACATAGCAAATCACCCCCACCAGCCACCATGCCCAGACGCGCTGCAGCGACATCTCATCGCGCGAGCTGACAGGCGCCCCGCACCGGTCGCAATGCAGCGTCTGGGGCACATGAGCCTTGGCGCAGCGGCGACAGCCAACGAGGCCCATGGCGCGCGCGCTCAGGGTTTGCGCTTGTGTGTCAGAGAGGTCCATACCGACCATCTACACAGAAAACTGTCCTGCGCAATCACAAGCACCACCAGGGCGCAAAACATCCAGAAGGCCGCGCCAAACTCGATCACGGCCAGATCCGCCACCTTGATCAGCGCGACCGCGCAGCCCAGCACGAAGATTTCGGCCATGGACCAGGGCCGCAGCACCTCCACCAGCCCGAAAGCCGAGCGCGCGCCGGGAAGCACAGGCCGGTCCAGCACGATCGGCGCCAGCACGTAGATCGACAAAAGCGCCCGCATAAGCGGGATGAAGACGATCACCACCGCCACGGCAAAGGCCAGCGGGGCGTAGATCCCGCGATCAAAGGCCAAGGCCGCATCAAGGATCGAAACCGAATTTGCAGCTCCCGCGGCCCGGATAGAGAGAAAGGGAAAGAAGATCGCCGCAACGACCAGCACCACAACCCCCATGGCCAACGCGATAATCTGCATCCCCGCCTTGCGCCGGGGCGAGAT
>CAYGUB010000313.1:0-3764 GCA_964352845.1 uncultured Rhodobacterales bacterium
CATTGGTTTATCCCTATTCGCCCGCAGCCGCAGACAGGTTCACCTCGTGCAGGGACAAGGCGAGTTTGGCGATCTCCTTGCGCAACGGGTTCTTTGCGGCGGTATCAACCAGCGGGATACCGTGATCGCAGCTTTGCGCGACCTGTTTGCCACCTTCGGGCATCAGTAGTTCGATATCGATATCGAGGCTTTCGGCCATACGCTTGACGCGGCTCTTGCCCGACAGATCAGTAAATTTTGGAGAACGGTTCAGGACGTAGCGAATTTTCTCATAGGGCAGATCCTCGGCTTTCAGCGCCCGGATCAGCCGTAAGGTGTTTTGGGCGGAGCGCAGATCAAGCTCCAGGACGCCGAAATAAACATGGCTCATTCCCAGAACAGTTTCGGTCCATTGAACGAGCGTGGATGGCATGTCGATGACGACGTAATCGAAATTCCGTTTTGCGGTATTGATCAGCTTGTTGATCTCTTCCGGCCCCAGAAGATCAAGGGGAAGAATATCTGAGGGGGCGGTCAGAACGCTGAGCTTGTCGTTGAAGCTCATCAGGGTGGATTTGAAGGATTCGTCATCCAGTGCTTCGACATCGGACAGCATCTCATAGACCGCTTCGCGCCGGGGCAGATCCAGATAGGTCGATGCAGAGCCGAACTGGAAATCGAGATCCATCAGACAGACTTTTGGCGGGTTCTTTTTGTCGACGGTCGCAAGCTCCCACGCGAGATTGACCGCAAATGTAGAGGCACCGGCCCCGCCGGCCAGCCCGTGCACGGGCAGAATGACCCCATCAAGATCAACACCGCTTGTGGTCTGGGCGGCTGCGGCCGCGGCGGCACGAATACCGCCCCCATGGGCGGGAACCTCAGCAATAACAGGTGTTTGCGCCAATCGACCAATGGCTTCGTGCAGCGCGCCTTCGGGCAAAGGGTAGGGGACAAAATCATCCGCGCCGAGCCGCAACAACTGATGCAATGCGCCGGGCGAGACATTGTCGGCGATCAGGATCACCTTGATTTTCATGGTTTTGGCTTTGGTGATGATCTCACCAATGGCCGTCATGTCGGGTTCGTCTTCTGCATCGACTGCCACGGCGATAAACCGCAGATCGCTGGCTTCGGCCTGGTTCAGATAGGCGGCCGCATCGGCAAAGCCGAGATCGCCCCAGCCTTCGCCAAGCTCCGCTTCCATGTCTTCGATGAGAAGGTCAAAATTCTGCACATCGCGCGCGACGGTGCAGGCCGTAATTGTATCAGAATCACTCTCTAATGCCGCGTTGCTACTCATGCCCTGCTTCCATTCGACCTCAAGAAGGGCCGGGTTGGAGATACCCCAGGCGCGTTACGTAAGCGTTAGCGCCTGGGGTATACGTTGTCCTATTCTCGACCAGTGTTCCGAAAACGATCAGATTGTGGTCGATCTAGTAACAAGCAATGCTCCCAAATCAGGGCATTATTTGGGCAAAACTAGCCAATAATCTGGATTGGCAAGAATTATTCTACAGTCTCTGTTTCAATGCTGGCCGTTTCAGTGTTTGTCGTGCCGGTACGTGTGTAGCTGCGGTAGATGATTTCCGCATATTTCCCGTCGAGTAGGGACGGATGCCCCTCAACAAATCCGGACACTTCGGTGACGGTGCGGCGATTGCGACGCTCACGGCCCTCGGTGACGACCAGAGGCTGCGTTTCGCCGAAAGATGCCAGCGCCTCAAGCCGTGAACGGCTGATTCCCTGTTGCGACAGGAACGCCACGGCGGCACGTGCGCGGCGCAGTCCGAGCGCCTTGTTGTAGCTGTTCGAGCCTACCAGATCGGTGTGGCCATAGATGCGGAAGCGCACCTCGGGGAATTGCCGGATCCAGTTGGCTTGCTGCATCAGAACCGAACGCGCTTCTGCATCGAGCTGCGCGGAGTTGAACGCGAAAGTAACCATTGCTGGAACCTCGGATTCGAATCTGCGCGTCAGCTGCTCGGCAACTGCAATCTGGCCAGTGCTGATCAGGTGATTGGTCATGGTCGGATTGCCGAAGCCACCCTCATCGACAATCGCGCCAGCTTCACCGAAGAAAACGCCGCTTGATTCTGTACAGGCGGTTACGCCCAGCGAGAGAGCCGTGAAGACAGCAATTTTGCGAGTTGTTCTGTGCATTGATCAGTCCTCCAGAACGTAGCCATAGGAACCCGAGAAGTCCTGCCGCGCGACCTCGCCCGTGCCTCCCTGGTTTTGACGAACAGTGCGTGCGACTTTCCCGTTCAGGAACAGCTCCCGCTCTGTCGGTGGGCGGACGCGATCGGTTGCCACGATAAGTCCGTTGCCGCGGGTGGGCGATACCAGATGTGCGGTGATGATCACCACAAGCTCCGATTGCCGCCGCTCATAATTGGCACTGCGAAACAGCGCTCCGAGCACAGGGATGTCGCCCAACCATGGCACCTGACCTGCGAGATCGCGGAAATCATCCTCAAGCAAGCCCGCAATCGCAAAGCTTTCGCCGTCACGCAGCTCAACAGTGGTCGAGCTTGCACGTTTCGAGAAAGCATTGACCGAAAACCCGTTGGTTTGCACGGTAATCGTTGGGTCAATGCCGCTGACGGAAGTGGCGAGGTTGAGGTTGATAACGTCACTGTCAACGACGGTGGGCGTAAATTTCAGTTCCACACCGAATGGGCGATATTCGATCCCGATGCCGTCATCGCTGGTCACCGGAATAGGATATTCACCGCCAGCAAGGAAGACCGCTTCCTGACCGGACAATGCGGTCAGGTTAGGCTCTGCGAGGGTGCGGACAAGTCCTTTTGTTTCAAGGGCCTCAAGCACGACAAGCGCGCGCAGGCTACCGCTTCCGAAACCAAGCTGGAAGACGCCGTTACGCTCGCGCGATGAGACTGCCGAACCGGCGCTGCCATCAACCGGGAAGGTCGTGACCGGGTTATTCCCCTCTTGCAGGGTCTGCGTGAAGCCATTGGCGCCGAACCGGCCGGGCCTCGTTTGAAAGCCGAGGCTGGCAGACAAATCCTTTGAGACCGAGCGTCGCATCTCTGCGAAACGCACCTTCAACATCACCTGCTGGGTGCCGCCGACGCTCATCAGGTTTGACACTGCGTCCGGCGCATAGCGTTTCGCCAGATCAAGCGCGCGGTCGAGCTTTTGAATACTCGATACCGTGCCGCTGAGCACGATCCCGTCATTGGCGGAGCGCACCTCGATATTCTCACCCGGAAGCACTTCGCGCAGCCGTTCTTTGAACTCTGCAAGATCGGGTGCAACACGCACTTCGATATTTGTGATCAGCCGCCCATCGGGGCCCAGAAGTGTCAGCGTCGTGCGCCCGGGTGCACGACCCAGCACATAGAGTGTCCGGTCCGACAAGGTCGCAATATCAGCGATTTGCGGGTTGGCGACAGAGATTTCAGCGAATGCGGTGTCGCTTTCAACAACAACTGCGCGGTTGATCGCGACATTCAGGCCGCGCGAGGTTTGGCCCTCGACGATACGGAGATCCTGCGCCGATGCGGTTATCGGAGCTGTGACGCTCAATGCAAGGCCCAGAAGGCCCGTGCAGAAGAACTGCTTGATTTTCATGTGACCTGCCTCTCTGATCACTGGGGTTCATAGGGTTTACACCCGATTACCAGAAAACATGCGCGATCTGTCGACTTATTGCAATCAACAGCAGTTTGGCAGCAATTGTTATGTGGGCAAGTCGCAACACACCGCAAGGGTTAGTCAACATGCTGAAAACGGCACCCAGATAGGGTGCCGTTTTCAGC
>CAYGUB010000314.1:0-3760 GCA_964352845.1 uncultured Rhodobacterales bacterium
CACCACTTTTGCGTACCGCATGTTTGTGAGCCTTTGAAGCGTCAATGGATCAAGATATAGCGAGGCTCAGGGCAAAATACATCCTGCCCGGCTTCACGTCTGGTTACGATATGTTGCCGCAGAACATCACCCCTACCGGATGGAGAGGATGGAAGAAAATGTCTCACCGCTCTGGATCTGGCGCTGAGCGAAGCGGCACAGGCTTTCCAGATCGCCCGGTTTGACGCCGTTATCGCGCAAATATTGCGCCGCACCACCTTCCCTGACGAATGCACCCTGCGCCTCAAGCGAGGCTCGGATCTGCTCTTTGGTATAGCCCTCGGCAAGAAGCATCACGACCATGGCTTCAAACCGGGTCTGATGCGGCTCGGCCATCTCGAAGCGGGGCTCGGTGCAATTCTCGACCACGGCCACGGCCAGCCCTTCGTCACGGATAAAAGCCTGCGTGCGCGCATCGAGCGCATCAAGCGCCTGAGCGCCAAGCGCGGCGGGAACGGTGAGCAGGATGACGGCAAATATCTGTGCTACGAAAAACCGCATCGGGATACTCCTCGAACAAATTTTGTCGCATGTGATGGACCCGTTTGAGGCCATGCAACAGATCACAATGCCGCACAGCTGTTTTTCCGGCGCAATCCGGCTGCGGGGATGCGATTTTGGGGGCAAATCCTTGCGTATGGCAATGTGACGTCGCGTTACCTCGCGGAACACCGTCCCTTAAAGCCCAGCACATCACCGTCGCGGCTCAGCGCCCAGTCATCGGTCTGAGGATCAATCACCCAAGTGACGTCAGAGCCGCCAAAGACCAGCAGACAGTATTTCGTGGCCTCAAACCGCGCACTTTCGCGCAGATCATCAACGCTCGGCGGCGCGTCGCCCGGGTCAGGCTGGCCCCTGCGGCCCAAATCAATCGTCACGGCGAAATCGCGCGTATCCTCGCCCTTGGTCAATTTGGCGCGGTAGGGCAGCTCGTTCTCTGTTTCTGCCTGCCTGCCGGGATTGCCGGAGCCAAACAGACCGCAGGCAGTCAGGCTGGTGCACAGAGCCAAAAGAGTAGTGATGCGTCGCACGGGCGTCCCTCGTCTCGGAGAATTCAACTTGCACGCAGGCAATAGCAAACCGGTCAGGCGCGCAAGCCGCTTGCGTCGATTTCCTCATCCGTGGTCAGCACTTCGGTACAAAAGACCTGCACAAAGGCGCCGGTGCCGGTGATGGTGAACGTGTCCGATATCGCCGTCTCGCCCTCTTTGCAGGCCACCTGATTGGCCCGCGCCCGCGCCCAGACCTCATCGGCCTGCGTCACCGGAGTGCCATCCTTGTGAGACAGGCTCAACTGCACCAGATCGCCCTTGCGGGTGCCTTCGATGTCAAAGGGTTTGCCCCGCTCGATATCACCATCAAGCGTTGGCTGGCACGCCGCAAGGCCCAACAGCCCTGCAAATAGGATCCTGCCTGTCTTCATTCCGCCGCCACTCCGCTACATTGACCTGCCCGCCACATATCCGCTTCCTTGAGATATGACCAGCCAAAGGCGTGATCGCTGTCGCCGTGAGTGCGCATGTGTTCCAGCCGTGCCATAGCCTCTGTCAGATCCGGGCGGTGGCCTTCGGGAACCCACCACATGACAAAATGCATCTCGCGCATCTGCTCGAACCACTCCGCCTTGCGCGCGTAGAACTGCTTGTGGATCGTACCCCAGACGAATTTCTCGAGGCTCGGCGCATCCTCCCAGATGCTGAGATTGGCGACAAATTGCGGATCATCGCCAATCGCATTCTCGGTATTCCCCGTCCCCGGCGCGCCGGAGCCTTCCATCATCCAGACAAACCCCGGCATGCGTTTGCCCAAACCATTGATCCGGTCAAGATTATCCATGAAATCCCGGACCTGAGGGTCATCCGTGGGGGCTATCAGACGGCCGATATTCAGCTCGGCAAGATGGAAGTTGGGCATAGGCTACCTTCGTTTCATGAAATTCCCGATTCGGGAGCCCGTCCGGACCTCTTTCTGGCCAGCCGCGCACCATGTTCTACGATCAGACAGGATAATCCCGCTTTTCTGTACATAGTTGATCATATCAGTCTGCACCCGCGCGGGCGAGATCCGTTGACGGAACTGATACATCACGAGGGCATCCGGCACACCTTCTTTTCGCGCAAGGTTTTGCAGATAAGCTGAAGTCTGGCGTTTGGCACCGCGTTTCATGCGGAACTGGCTGCCACATTGCCTGACGATCTGCTCCGCCACAATGTAGTCACGCGCGACGATATAGATTTTCTCGACAGTCGAGGCGCCAAGCTGGAGCCCACCTGATTGCGGCGATTGCGCCATACCAGCCGTTGGAATGGCCAGAGCCAGCGCAAAAGACAGAATAAATGATTTCATCCTCAAAATTCCCTTGATCCGATGATTAATACGCAAACGGACCCCGAACGGACCCGTCACGCGGATCATTCACCGAAATTACGGAAATAGTTGGGACATCGCAGGGCCGGTTTGAGGCGCTCAGCGCCGCCGGGAGCGGGTCGGCGCGATGCCGGCCAGCGTTTTCTTCAGAAAATCAAACGCGATGATGCCGGCGCAAAGCACCAGCGCGGTGACGAACACATAACCCCAAGCGGGCACCAGAGCCGCTGCAATTGCCAGATGCGCAAACCACGCAGGAACCCCGGTGATGATCAGCACGCCAAGCGCGCAGAGCAGGCTTTTGAAGCCATCAAGCAAGCGGGTCAGCATCGCAGGGCCGTCATCTCGTTCCCGGTCTTGAACGCTCACAACCGCAACCGCCTATGGCTGCTGCCGCCGCAATCACAGCCTTCACTCCGCCGCCACCCGTGCGCCGCCTGCGGGGCCGCGTTTGTGTTTGATGCGGTCCTCGATCTCGTCCCGGAAGTTGCGGATCAGGCCCTGAATGGGCCAGGCGGCCGCATCGCCAAGAGCGCAGATCGTGTGGCCCTCGACCTGTTTTGTCACGTCGAGCAGCATGTCGATCTCTTCGGGCTCCGCATCGCCTGTGACAAGCCGGTCCATGACGCGCATCATCCAGCCGGTGCCCTCGCGGCAGGGCGTGCATTGCCCGCAACTTTCATGTTTGTAGAAGGCCGACAGACGCCAGATCGCCTTGATGATATCGGTCGACTGATCCATCACGATCACAGCCGCCGTGCCAAGGCCCGAGCGTTGTTCGCGCAGGTAGTCGAAATCCATGATCGCGTCTTTCATCTCTTCGCCGCGAATACATGGCACCGAGGACCCGCCCGGGATCACCGCCTTCAGATTGTCCCAGCCGCCGCGAATGCCGCCGCAATGTTTCTCGATCAACTCCTCGAAGCTGATGCTCATCGCCTCTTCCACCACGCAAGGGTTGTTCACATGGCCCGAAATCGCAAAGAGCTTCGTGCCCGCATTATTGGGCCGCCCAAAGGACGAAAACCACTCCGGCCCCCGCCGCAGGATCGTCGGCACGACGGCGATGCTTTCGACATTATTGACGGTGGTCGGGCAGCCATAAAGCCCTGCGCCCGCCGGAAATGGCGGTTTCATACGCGGCATGCCCTTCTTGCCCTCGAGGGACTCAAGCAAGGCCGTTTCCTCACCACAGATATAGGCGCCCGCGCCGTGATGCAGGTAGATGTCAAAATCCCAGCCCGATTTGGCAGCATTGGGGCCCACCAGCCCCGCCTCGTAACATTCATCAATGGCGTTTTGCAGCGCTTCTTTCTCGCGGATATATTCGCCCCGGATATAGATGTAGCAGGCA
>CAYGUB010000315.1:0-3747 GCA_964352845.1 uncultured Rhodobacterales bacterium
TCCGGGCGTCGCACTGCGCGCAGCCGATCTGATGGCCACAGGCGCGACAGATCGTGACCGGCGCATAGCCCCGGCGGTTGAGGAAGACCAGCGATTGTTCGCGCTGCTCCAGCCGCTTGCCGATCTCGGCCTGCAGCGTGGGCGAGACCCAGCGCCCGGCAGGCAGATCCTCGACGCGCATATCAATCGCGCGCATCTGCGGCAGCACGGCATCGCCGAAGCGCGAGGTAAGCTCGATCCGGCTGTATTTGCCCGCCTGCGCATTGGCCCAGCTTTCCAAAGACGGCGTGGCGGAGGCAAGGATCACCTGCGCGGAACAGAGGCTGGCGCGCAGCACTGCCATATCGCGCGCATTGTACAAAACGCCGTCTTCTTGCTTGTAGGAGCTGTCATGTTCCTCATCGACGACGATCAGCCCGAGGTTCTGGAAGGGCAGAAAAAGTGCCGAGCGCGCGCCCACGACCATCTCCGCATCGCCCTGAGCGACCATATGCCAGACACGCCGGCGTTCGGTCATTGTGACGCCGGAATGCCACTCGGCCGGGCGCGCGCCGAAACGGGCCTCAACGCGGGTCAGGAACTCTGCGCTCAGCGCGATCTCGGGCAACAGCACCAGCGCCTGCTGGCCCCGGCGCAGACAGTCGGCCACGGCCTCCAGATAGACTTCCGTCTTGCCCGAGCCCGTGACGCCCTTCAAAAGCGTGGTGCCATAGCCTGTCTGCCCGCGCAGCTTCGCCACGGCTGTCGCCTGATCGGCGCTGAGATCCTTGCCCGGGCGCGACGGATGGAGCCGCGCGAAAGGCAGATCGCGCGGGCTGTCTTCTTCATGCACGGCGCCCTGTGCCACCAGCCCCTTGACCACCGAGCTGCCAACACCGGCCTGTTCGGCCAGTTCTTTCAGCGTGAAGGCCAGCCCGCCGAATTCCTCCAGCACCGTCAAAACCTTTTGCCGTGCAGGCGTCATGCGGTCGGGCGTCCCGCTGCCCATGCGGTAGATCTTGCGCATTGAGGGCGGATCGCCCAGCCCCGGAGACCGCGTGGCAAGCCGCAGCATGGCGGGTAAAGGCGTCAGCGTATAGGCCCCGGCTTTGGTGAGAAACTCCACCATCTCCTCGCGCATCGGCGGCACATCAAGCACGCGAATGACCGAGCGCACCTTGCTGATGTCCCAATCGCCTTGCCCTGCCCCCCAGACGACCCCCAGCACCTTGCGCGGGCCCAGCGGAACCTCGACAAATGCGCCGGGGTGACAGCCGCCTTCCGGCGCCTTGTAGTCAAGCACGCGGTCGAGCGGTTGGGTCGTCAGAACGCCGATCAGATCGCCTTCATGGAAGAACCCGTCCGAGAATAACTCACCCGTGGCCAATTGCACCTGCCCTGCCTTTTGCGGTATGCCCCACGTTAACCAGACCTCACCAGCATCCGAAAGGGAGCGACCATGAAATTCTTCGTAGACACAGCCGAAATAGACGCCATTGCCGAGCTGAATGATCTGGGCATGGTCGATGGCGTGACGACCAACCCGTCGCTGATCCTCAAATCCGGGCGAGATATCATGGAAGTCACCAAGGAGATCTGCGATCTGGTCTCAGGTCCCGTCTCGGCCGAGGTGGTCTCGCTCGAGGCCGATGACATGATCGCCGAGGGGCGCAAACTTGCCAAGATCGCGGACAACATCGCGGTGAAAGTGCCGCTGACCTGGGCGGGGCTGAAGGCGTGCAATGTGTTGTCGAGCGAGGGGAACATGGTCAATGTGACGCTGTGTTTCTCGGCCAATCAGGCGCTGCTTGCGGCCAAGGCGGGGGCTGCGTTCATCTCGCCTTTCATAGGACGGCTGGATGATATCAATATAGACGGGCTCGACCTGATCGCCGATATTCGCCAGATCTACGACAATTACGGTTTTGAGACGCAGATCCTGGCAGCCTCTATCCGCTCCGCCAATCACATGTCCGAATGCGCCAAGATCGGCGCCGACATAGCCACCGCCCCACCCGGTGTGATCAAGGCCATGGCCAACCACGTGCTGACCGACAAGGGCCTGGATGGGTTCATGAAGGATTGGGCGAAGACGGGTCAGAAGATCCTGTGAGGCATCGGGCGATGCGCCAGCAGGCCAAGGGCGACTGAGCGGGACTTTTCCGGCTCTGGATATTCAACCTTCGCTGACGCAGCATTTCTTCGCATAACGAGCCGATTCCGTTGAAAAAGTCACCTGTTTCTATCCGCTTTGACGGACTATCGTTTTGATTTCCTTAGGGCGCTGAAGGTTCGTTCGCCATTTCATCCGGTGGCGGGGACCATTGGCTTGAGCTTGGCTAGTTTTCTGAGGTTTTGGGCGGTAGCTGCGAGGGTGAATTCGTCTTGAACGCCGCACGGCCCTCGTAATCGGAGCCGCCCCAAGCCGAGAATGCGTTTGAGGTGGGCGAAGAGCATCTCGACTTTCTTGCGGCGCGCCTGAGCCTTTGGATTGAACTGCGAGGCCGTGCATTGGCGGGCGAATTCCCGGACCTCCTCGAACCGCTCGCGGGTGACGGAACGCGCATCGACCTTCGGACAGCACTTCTCCTTCGCAGGGCAGATACCGCAAACCATCTTGCTGGCGCGGTATTTGCGACGCCCTGTTCGCGGTTGCTTGTTGCGTGGGTCCTTGTGGTATTGCCGGGTGCGTTTCAGCTCTTTTCCTTCGGGACAAAGATACCTGTCATTGTCGGGATCCCAGGTGAAGTCAGACCGTGACCATGTTCCATCCTGCCGTTTCGATTTGTCAAAGACTGGGATGAAAGGCAGGATTTGCCGATCCAGTGCGAGCCAGGCGAGGTTTTCTGCGGAACCGTAGGCAGTATCGGCCGCAACCCAGTCTGGTTTCAGCCCGAACCGTTCGCTGGTCCGGTCTATCATGCGGCGCGATGCCCCCACTTCCGCTGTTTTAACGGATCGGCTTGCTTCAACATCGACAATGATCCCGTGATCTGTGTCGATCAAGTAGTTGTCCGAATAGGCAAAGAACGCTGGACCTTTCCGGGCTGCCGTCCATTGGCTTGCAGGGTCGACATGGGCTGTGAACTTCGGCTTCACCTCAGTCGCCGCACCAAAGGCCTCATGGTCGAGCACATCCAGATACTCGCGCACGGCACGCGGAGCATCTGCTGGGGCAATCTCCCGCGCCTCCCAATCTTCTGGATTGCTGGAGTTCTGCTTCTGGACATCCGCGACAATCAGGCTTGCGTCGACCGCGAAGCCCTGACCACCGACCAGTCCTTCTTCCAGACATCGGGCAACGGTTGTCTCGAAGACATGGCGCAACAGATCGCTCTCGCGGAAGCGACCATGGCGGTTCTTTGAAAATGTCGAATGGTCTGGGATACGATCCGTCAGATCGAGGCGGCAAAACCAACGGTACGCCAGGTTGAGATGCACCTCTTCGCAGAGCCGTCGCTCAGATCGGATACCAAAGCAGTACCCAACCAACAGCATCCGGATCAGCAGTTCAGGATCGACCGATGGACGACCTGTATGGCTGTAGAAATCCGCTAGGTGTGCCCGAATGGTGCTGAGATCAACGAAACGATCAATCGACCGCAACAGATGATCGTGCGGCACATGTTGCTCCAACGAGAACTCGTAGAACAAGGCCGCCTGCGCCTCTTGCCTCGGTCCCATCATCGCAAATCCTCTCATTCGTCGAGAGAATTGAATCAGCCAGCGCCCCACCGATCAAGGAAGACTTTTTCAACGGAATCAGCC
>CAYGUB010000316.1:0-3701 GCA_964352845.1 uncultured Rhodobacterales bacterium
TGGCAGACTGACAGACTTTGATCACACGACGCCCATTTGGTGACAGATGGGCGTTTGTTGCCAGAACCCATAAGGGGTTCTGGACCCATGCTCCCGCCTGCCACCAAGGGAGCAATGTAGCAGCAGACAGACAACGGGGTCACCATATAATTTGATCAGATATGGTGACCGCTAGAGCCATGTGACGGACATTCCTATACTGGTGATCTATCAGGAGGAGATGTAACCAAAACGAAGTATGAGCACGGAATTTGCCCTTGATTTGAGGGCTGCCCGCCGCAAGGCAGGCTATACGCAGGGCGATATCGCCCATTTATTAGATCATCATCAGTCGCATGTGTCTGATCTGGAACAAGGCCGGGTCCGCCCAACATTGGAACAGATCGTGTCCCTGTCGCTGATCTATGGCCGATCCTTTGAGAGCTTCTTTGGCGCGATAATGAACGAGCGGCGCGCGCATCTGAGCAATCGACTGGCCAGCTTGCCACCGGGCAATGATACCGCCGGGACGTTCAACCGGGCCAGTTCTCTCAAGAAGCTAGACCAACGATTAATCGACCAGAACAACGACCGTGGCCGCGCTTAGGGTCCTGGCCGTCGCAGTCGCCAAGGGTCGGGCGGGCTACGTCTATCTGGCCGGAGGTGAGTTGATCGATTGGAACGTGTCAGTGAAGGCAGTGCAGTCAGCCACCGATCTAGCGCAGTGGGTGCAAAAGCTGATCACGGATCTCAAGCCCGACGTGGTTGTGACTGAGAAGCTAACCGAGACCTGCCGCAAGGGGCGCAAGACCAAGGGGCTGATCAAAGCGATCACCGAACTGACCTCGCATAACTATGTGCTGGATGTCTCGGTGGAGCGCCCGCGCAATCACCAGTGCAAATACACCGAAGCCGCCGAACTGGCAGAGTGTTATCCAGAACTGCGCGGCTGGCTTCCCAAGAAGCGCCGGTACTGGGACAGCGAGCCACGCAACACCATCCTGTTCGAAGCCTTGGCGTTAGCCGAGCAAGTGATCTTCGGACCACCAGAGCAGTTGGCAGCAGCAATGGGATAGCTTCCAGAATAAGAAACCACCTCTTCCAGCGGGGTGGTTTTTCTTGCCATGTCGCATAATTTGCATCCAGAATTCGTACCGGATTTCTAACCGATCTGATCGCCCAGATACTGAAAAAAATATCAATAGGTTATCCTTCAAATACAGTCCGAAATATAGTGCAATAAGCACTATCTCCCTCCCACCACCCATCAAAGACAGATTAGGCATCCGTCCAAAACAGTCCGGTCATTTAGATCACCTCCACCTCCGGCGGTACGCTAGACCCCTCATTTCTCTCACCGTCGGGCGACGAACCATCCGGTCCTTGCCCGTCTTCCATCGGCCCAGCCTCATCCGGCGGCTCGTCGGTTGGCTCACCCCTCGAGCCATATTTTTGCTCCATCAGTTCCTGCAGCTCACCCTTGTCTTGCCGCCTTGGGAAATCAGCCAGCGCATCCGGCACCCCTCTGATCGGCGCAAACCCACCTTTGCGCGAATACATCCCAAAGGTGAACTGCGGCAGCGCCAGGATGTCATCGGCCCTGATCTGCATACTACCCGCGAACTTGGTCGCATCCTCGCGGAAGGTCGTCCAGATCAGCTTGGTCGCAGTGTTCACCATCAGCGGGTCGGTGATGTTGCTGCCACCTTTGGCCCCACGCGTTTGCGAAATGCTTTGGTGCGCCACTATCAAACCTATATTGGCTTTGCGCGCTTGTTCCAGCATATCTGAGATAGAGCGGTCGAAGTATTCATGCGCCTCGTCCACGATCAGATAGACGGGACGGGTGGAATGCCCTTCTGCGAACCGGCGGTATGAGGCGCGCAAGATAAGGGCGATAAACAGCCGTCCAAAGAACGCGGACGGTGCTTCATCCAGCATCGGCTTGTTGGTGTCGATCAGGATCAGTTTTTGGCTGGCCAGTTCTTCAAACATGTCCACCTTGTTCTCGGTTGCCGAGAACAGGCGGCGGAAGGTGGGGTTCAAGAGCAGGCTGTCGATGCGCCGCCGGATCGCCTCACGGGTGCGCTTGTATTCGGGCGAGGGGTAATCCACCTCAAAGAAGCGGCGCAGGTTATGATCGAGCTGGGCGATCTCATCAGCGTATCGCACATGCCCATCCTCGGCCAAGGCATCCATAAAGGTATAAATGTTCCCGCCTTTGACGCTGATCACCAGCTGGATCACGTACTGAAAGATGGTCTTTTGCGGGTTGCTGAAATCGATCCCCATCATGCCTTCGAGCACAAAAGACAACAGACCGACTGTCTTGTTGATAAGAGTTTCTCCCTCAACGCCGCGTCCCTTCATCTCGTCATAGCCCACGTCGAACAGATTCAACGCCAGATCGAATTTAGGGGTGATGAAAGTTGTGTCTGGAATATCAAGCGCCGCCAGTTTTTCGGTCAGTTGCGTTTGGCTGTCTATCACCACCACACAGCAATCTTCGTCGCTCTTCAGATCATGCGCGATGATGTTTTCAATCAGATTGGTTTTGCCAGACCCAGATGAGCCCAGCAAATATGTGTGATACATTCGGTCGGTTAGGCTGACCATTTCGTCCACGTCGCCGAGCGGCAGCAAGGGCGTGTCTTTGAGGTAGCGCCAGACGTAGTCATCATGCCGTGAAGCCGAGGGCATGACCTCGTTTTCATCGAAGTAGTTCTGGTTCAGCTGATCAATCAACGGCTGGAACAAGCCTTCGTCGTTTAGAAACCGCTGCATCAGGCGATCAATTTCTTTGCCGGTACGTTGCCGCTTCGAATGAAATATCTGGCCTGCGTCTCGCTCCGGCTCATACTCAGAGAGTGCCCAGACGAGGTGGCGTTCAAATTCTTCGTACTGGCTGGGATTGGCGGCGTTGATGAAGCGTTCGAGCTCATCTTGATACCGAGCCAGTTTGATTTGGTCGTCACCGATTGGTGGCAACACGGGCGGTTTTAGACCCTCCTGTTGATACAGCTTCTTGGCGATCTGGTGCAGCAGGCCGCTTTCAATCCCGGCTTCAAGCAAGGCCTGCTCAAGCTGATCGAAAGACGGTGATAGTTGCTGGGCTTGCTGATACAGCGCCTCTGTGCGGTGTTGGCCCTCCTTCCGCCGTTTCTCCGGCAGATGAATGTTATAGAGATAATACAGAGTGCCTGCGCCCATAAGGCCAACTGGCACCACCACGAAGCTCGCCATGATGGCAACAGCCGCCACCACGCCCAGCAAAAGCGTGAGGGCTATAAAGCCCCCAAGCATTTCCGCGATATCATCGCCCATCAGAGCTCGAAGCTCGACGTTTCCTTTTCGACCTCAGCGTTGCCAAGGATCCAGCCTTTGAGGGTAACGAGGCATTCCTTCAATTCCTCCTCATAGGCTTTGGCTTCCAGCGGTGTGCCGAGGAAATACACGTCCTCGCCTTTCATCAGCTTGTTGACGGTGAGGTGGAAATTGTTGGCGTCCGCACCGCTGACGGCCGCGATGAGCAATTTGCGGCCCAGACCCCGGTTGGCGTGTTTCTCGGCGGCCTGGTCGGACATATCGGCGGGGTAGTCGCGCGGCATGACCACGTCGGCTTCGAGCCTGCGTACGCGAATCACCGCCCGTTCGTCGCAGTAGAACTCAATGAGCACCCACACCCCGACAAAGGAGGTCTTGCGAAAGAGTCCGGCGCGCTT
>CAYGUB010000317.1:0-3695 GCA_964352845.1 uncultured Rhodobacterales bacterium
AACCTTGGCCAATGCCAATATCACCATCGCCTCGGCCATGATCGCGACTTATGGCGCGCAGGTGGTTGATACGTTTTATGTCAAGGACATGTTCGGGCTGAAATTTCATTCGGCCTCAAAACAGGCCGGGCTGGAGCGCAAGCTGCGCGATGCGATTACCAAAGGCGTCGAGAGAGCCCGCGCGTGAGCAAGCCCACCCGATTGCTGCGCAATTTTGCGACCGTTGGCAGCTGGACGATGATCTCGCGCGTCTTGGGTTTTGTGCGCGAGATGATGTTTGCGGCGTTTCTGGGCACGGGTCCGGTGATCGAGGCGTTTCTGATCGCCTTCTCCCTGCCCAACATGTTTCGCAGGCTCTTTGCCGAAGCGGCCTTCAACATGGCCTTCGTGCCGATGTTCTCCAAGAAGGTGGAGCGTGATGACGGCGCGCTGGAGTTTGCGCGCGATGCGCTGACGGGGATGGCGAGCATCCTTGTGGTGCTGACGATCATTGCGCAGATCTTCACGCCTGCGCTGGTTTATCTGATGGCTTCCGGCTTTGCGGGAGACGCGCGGTTTGATCTGGCGGTGCTTTATGGCCGGATCGCGTTTCCCTACATCATGTTCATCTCTCTGGCGGCGCTTTTATCGGGTGTTTTGAACGCTGTGGGGCGGTTTTCGGCGGCGGCGGCGGCGCCGGTGCTGCTGAATGTGATCTTCGTGGCGGCGCTTACGGGGGCCTATTATCTGGGCGCTGATATGGGGCTGATACTGGCCTGGGCTGTGCCTGTTGCCGGTGTGGCTCAACTGGCGCTGGTCTGGGTGGCGGCGGCGCGGGCGGGCTACCCGGTGGTCCCGCGCAGGCCGCGCATGACGCCCGAGCTCAAACGGTTGGCCATTATAGCGGCGCCCGCTGCGCTGGCGGGCGGTGTGGTGCAGATCAACCTATTGGTCGGGCGCAATGTCTCAAGCCAGTTTGAGGGCGCGGTGGCGTGGCTGTATTATGCCGACCGGCTTTATCAATTGCCGCTGGGCGTGATCGGCATTGCCATTGGCGTCGTGTTGCTGCCGGAGCTGTCGCGCAGGCTGGCTGCGGGTGACACGCAGGGCGGGCGCGACGGGTTTAACCGCGCCACGGAGCTTGCACTGGCGCTGACCATTCCCTGCGCCGTGGCGTTGATCGTGGTCCCTGCCCCGATGATCTCGGTCCTGTTTGAGCGCCGGGCCTTCACCTCGGACGACACAGCCTTCACTGCGCTGGCCGTAGCAGTCTATGGCGCGGGGCTGCCGGCCTTTGTGTTGCAAAAGGTGTTCCAGCCGCTTTTCTATGCGCGCGAGGACACCAGACGGCCCTTCTACTTCGCCATTGTTGCCATGGTCGTGAATGCGGTCATCGCCATCGGGCTGTCGCGCTATATAGGCTATATTGCCGCCGCTTTCGCCACGAGCATCGCGGGCTGGGTGATGGCGTGGCTGTTGTGGCGGTATGCGCGCAGCTTTGGCGAGGCGGCGCAGTTCGATGACAGGTTCCGCAAGCGGTTGCCGCGCATCATTTTGGCGTCGATCCTGATGGGCGTCGTTTTATATGCGATGATGGTTATGCTGCTCTCGCCGCTGGCCATGCCCTACTGGCGCGGGCTGGCACTGGCGGTTTTGCTGGGATCGGGCGGGCTCAGCTATGTATTGTTCGGGCAGTGGCTCGGCGCGTTTCACCGCGATGACTTCAGGCGCGCGGTCAGGCGTTAATCCGGCACATCATCCACACCACAGCCGCCCCAGGGGTGGCACCGGCCGATGCGGCGCAGCGCGAGCCAGCCCCCTTTGAGCCCGCCATGCTTGTCCAGAGCCTCCAGCGCATAGGCCGAGCAGGTCGGATCATAGCGGCAATTGAACCCGACCCAGGGGCTGAGCACGACGCGGTAGGCCCTGACCGGCAAGGACAGGATCCAGCCAAGCGGGCTCATGAATGCACCTTGGCCAGCGCGGAGCGCATATCATCGCTCAGGGCTGCGAAATCGCGGGTGATCGTGGACCCGGGCCGGCCGACCAGCACGTAATCCCATCCGGGCTTGCCCAGCTTTGGCAGCGCCGCGCGGGCAATTTCGCGCAGTCGGCGCTTGGCGCGGTTGCGCGCAACGGCATTGCCGAGCTTTTTGGAGCAGGTAAAGCCCACCCGGATCGCCGGGTCGCCATCATCCCTGTCGCGGGCCTGTAGCAAGAACCCGGGCCGACCAGCCCTGATGGCCTTTGCAGCACGCAGGAAATCGGCGCGTTTGCGCAAGGTCAGCAGACAAACGAATTGCGCCGGGCGCCCTGCACCCGACATTTCCTGTCCAGTCACACGGGCATCCGGCGCCATAAATGTCTTGCACAGATCGGCGGCGCTTACGCGCTCAGCGATTTGCGCCCCTTTGCACGGCGTGCGTTCAGGATCTTGCGGCCAGCTTTTGTGGCCATGCGCGCGCGAAACCCGTGACGGTGCTTGCGCACGAGGTTGGACGGCTGAAAAGTACGTTTGCTCATGAGCATGGCTCCTGCGGATATGTGGCACGAAAACGCGTGGATTCGTCCCAAGGGTCGTCTCGAAACCCGGCTAATAGACAGGCAGACCCGCGCCGTCAACGCCCAATGCTTCAAACCGGGGCTCAACGAGGGGCCAAATCCTTTCACTTGTTACAAAACAGCGCTCAAACCCGGCCTGAGGGGGCACAATCGCTCAACACTGATCAACGACGCGTGAGCTGCGTATCTTTCGAGGGTCTTTTGGTTGCAATAAGGCGGAAACCTCATTGACGCTAGGAGTATGACATTGGCTGATACAACTCACATGCCGACCGAAAACCAAAAAGACGGATCGCCCTTGCAGCGCAGGCTGCCAATCATCGTGGTCGGGCTGGCTGCGGTCACAGGCTTTATCTTTTTGCGCGACTATCTCAGCTTTCAGGCGCTGAGCGAGAACCGGGAGGCGTTGATTGCCTTTCGCGATGCCAATTACCTGCTGGCCGTGCTCAGCTTCATCGCGATCTATATTGTGATCGTGGCGCTTTCCTTGCCGGGGGCGGCGATTGCCACCCTGGCCGGGGGTTTTCTGTTCGCCACCTTCCCCGGCGCGCTTTACAATGTCATCGGCGCCACGCTTGGCGCGACGGCGATCTTTACGGCGGCGCGGATGGGGTTTGGTGACAAGCTGGCGGCCAAGATGGAAACCGGCACCGGCATGGTGAAATCCATCAAGGACGGTATTGACGAAAACCAGTGGTCGGTTCTTTTCCTGATCCGTCTGGTGCCCGCCGTGCCGTTCTTTGTGGCCAATCTGGTCCCTGCCCTGGTTGATGTGCCGCTGCGCCGCTTTGTGATCTCGACCTTTCTGGGGATCATTCCGGGATCGGTTGTCTATACATCTGTTGGCGCCGGTCTGGGCGAGGTGTTTGCGCGCGGCGAGACGCCAGATCTGGGCATCATCTTTGAGCCGCATATCCTGTTGCCGATCATCGGCTTGTGTCTGCTGGCCGCTTTGCCCATGGTTCTGAGAGCTATCCGCGGCAAAGAGGGCCTGTAATGAAGAGCGTAAAGACCGATCTTTTGATCATTGGCGCGGGTTCGGGCGGGCTGTCGCTGGCGGCCGGTGCCGCGCAGATGGGTGCTGATGTCATCTTGCTGGAGAAGCATCTGATGGGCGGCGATTGCCTGAATTACGGCTGCGTGCCCTCCAAGGC
>CAYGUB010000318.1:0-1017 GCA_964352845.1 uncultured Rhodobacterales bacterium
GAGAGATCGCGCGCGATGATCTGCCAAAGACTGGCGCTATGTCGGGAGAGAGCCGAAAGTGACAAATGCTGCGAGGCGCGCGAATGGGCGCTACTTGACTGTTTTGTCGGGGTTGGGGCACCGTGATCCATCAAACGGACTGACTGGGAAAGGTCTCCAGTACCACGGCAAAGATATTGGGGCTCGTGCAAACGTGTCATTGCCCAGTGTTAAGAGAATTGCCAAGGCCCGGTAGGGCGTTTGCCCACCTGCTCCAGTCCAAAATTCATCTCATCAAGATACGTTTCTAAACACTCTTGTCTAAGGTCTGGGATACAGTTTGCGACTTCTTGAAATGATTTGATTTCGTCGTATCGGAGATCAGAGCAAAGTTCCTTGTTTTCTGCCCAGTCGCGTTCGATTGGGATCATGTAGAATTCATCAAACAAGAGTGTTTCGCCAGCAGAAACAGCGTGAGCTGTTTTGCTATCGAGAGGCTGATATTGCACCATAAAAGGAGCGGTTTTGAACTGAGCGTGGAACTCAATATTCTCGTTGCGAAAGCCATCGAAGCTGGCACTTGCCGAAGCGCTCCTAATCGAAATGGTCTGATTGTCTAAGTTGCTGAAGTCACATCGCGTATGAACTGCAACGAAATCCTTATGCACGCCACCATCAATCAAAAGGGTCCCACTTTCTGGGCCAATCTCTGAGCACTGAAACGAGAATGTGTAGTTGCTGTCAGAAAACAGAGGCCAGTAGGAAGGCAACAGAGCGAGAATTGCGACCACCAGTCCTAGAAGCCCAATTGGCTCACTCGCGATTTTTTTTTGCCAGTCTATTCATTATTACACACTGAGAGCTGTCTATCAGCTGTTGTTTGGGAATGCACTAAGCAGTCGTTCATTTTTCGGCAGCGAAAGGGGGCTTCGTCCCGCGAAGCGACCGATGCAAAAGTCCGATGTGGCGGAACCACGTCTATGCGCGGGCTCCGCTTGTGGGAACGCTCGGCCGCAGCATGGCCGGGGCGCGTGCTCA
>CAYGUB010000318.1:1027-3692 GCA_964352845.1 uncultured Rhodobacterales bacterium
GCTCGTCGATCATGGCGGAGATCATGCTCAGGCCCTTGTCCCAGAATTTCGGGTCCGAGGCGTCAAGGCCGAAGGGGGCGAGAAGCTCTTTGTGGTGTTTGGAGCCGCCGGCTTTGAGCATGTCGAAATATTTCTCCTCAAAATCAGGATCGCCTTCCGCGTAGACGGCATAGAGCGCGTTGACCAGTCCGTCGCCGAACGCATAGGCGTAGACATAGAAGGGCGAATGGACGAAATGCGGAATATAGGCCCAGAAGGTCTCATAGCCTTCCATGAATTCAAAAGCGGGCCCGAGGCTTTCGCCCTGCACCGACATCCACAGCGCGCCGATATCATCGGGTGTCAGCTCGCCCTTGGCGCGGGCCTCGTGCAGTTTGCATTCGAAATCGTAAAAGGCGATCTGGCGTATCACCGTGTTGATCATATCCTCCACCTTGCCTGCCAGAAGCACCTTGCGTTGGTCTGGCGTCTCGGCCCCGTCGAGCAACTTGCGGAAGGTGAGCATCTCTCCGAAGACGCTGGCGGTCTCAGCCAGGGTCAGCGGGGTGGAGCTGAGCAATTCGCCCTGACCGGCGGCAAGCACCTGATGGACGCCGTGGCCAAGCTCATGGGCGAGCGTCATCACATCGCGCGGTTTGCCCAGATAGTTGAGCATCACATAAGGGTGCACATCGGTCACTGTGGGGTGGGCAAAGGCACCGGGCGCCTTTCCCGGCTTCACGCCCGCATCAATCCAGCCGCGTTTGAAGAACGGCTCGGCCAGCGCGGCCATCTCGGGTGAGAACCCGGCATAGGCCTCCATCACGGTGGCCTGGGCGCGGTCCCAATCGATCAGCGTCGGATCATCCATCGGCAAGGGTGCGTTGCGGTCCCAGACCTGCATCACGTCAAGCCCGAGCCATTTGCGTTTCAGCTCATAATAGCGGTGGCTGAGTTTCGGGTAGGCGGCCACGACCGCGTCACGCAAAGCCTCGACCACTTCGGGCTCCACATGGTTGGACAGGTGTCGCCCGGTCTGCGGCGTGGGCAGCCCGCGCCAGCGATCCTCGATCTCTTTCTCCTTGGCCAGCGTGTTATGGACCCGCGCGAACAGCTTGACCTGCTCGCCAAAGACCTGCGCAAGCGCGCGCGCGGCTGTCTCGCGGCGGTCGCGGTCGGGGTCGGTCATCAGGTTCAGCGTGGCCTCGATGCCCAGCTCCTCGCCATCGACCTCGAAACTCAGCCCGGCGATGGTCTCGTCAAACAGCCGGTTCCACGCAGCACTGCCGACGGTCGATTGATCATGCAGGAATTTCTCCAGCTCGTCCGAGAGCTGATAGGGCTTCATCGAACGCATCCGGTCGAAATAGGGCTTGTAGCGGCCAAGCGCATCATCGGAGCCAAAGAGCGCCTGATAGGCCTCTTCCTCGATCGCATTGAATTCGAGCGAGAAAAACACCAAAGGCGTCGTGAAATTGGTGATCTTGTCCTGCATATCGGCCATGAACTTGGCGCGTTCCGCATCGACCGTGTTCTGGTAGTGACGCAGGCCTGCATAGGACATGATGCGACCGGCAATCATGCTCATCTTTTCCTCGCGATGCACGCATTCGAGCATCTCGGCCGCGGATAGCCCGGCCAGCTTGCCCTCATAGTCGCGCGCAAAATCGGCGCAGGCGGTCTCAAGCCAATCGAGATCGCGCTTGAGCTCCTTGGCATCCTGGCCCGGATAAAGATCGCTGAGGTCCCATTCGGGCAGGTCGCCGAACTGACCGCCGCCCGCCTCCGCATCGCGGGTGATCTGGGGCAGGGCGAGAGTGGGGGTGATGCGCATTGCAGGCTCCGGGCTCAGGGTTGATGTGCAATTAGGTAATGGGCCTCGCTTGTGGCCTCAAGCCTTATTCAGAATATCGCATGCGCCAGATTGCCCAAGGCAAGAAGCGCGATCAGGCTCAAGGTCACAGCCATGCAGGCCACGCGCACCGCCAGCGGCTCCGGGCTTTGCGAGATGCCCCAGACACGGCCCGCTATTGCTGGAAGATTCGTCCTTTCCGTCTGAAGTAGTTGTCCAGATCCGAAGTTGTAATGTCGCTGTCATAGCAGATTGGGTCTAGGCCGCCAGGCTTGGACCACGCGGAGTTACCGCCGCACCGCCGGTTGTTGCGCATCACATTGTAAGGGCAAGGACAGGGGCCAGGGTAGCGGGCAAGACTGATCGCGATGATCTCCTTGCGCGCGTCGACAAGGTCGGCCGAACTCGGTGCTGCGACCCCTCGGACGTTCGGCGCATCGGCTGCGGTCGATACGGGGAGTGGCGAGGGGAACTCGGCAGCGGCTTCCGGCACGACTGCACCAGCCGAACGTATCGGATCAGAACTTGTCGGTTCGGATTGTCCCTTTTCCGGCCTTTTGACCGTATCAAGCGCCCGTGCGAGGCTCGCCATTTCAACGTCAAGCCTCTGGGTATTGTCGATGTTCAGTGATGGTGGGTCGATGCGCGCAGGTGGATTCTCGACCGGACCAGAAGAGCTAGCTGAACTATCTAGTTGTCCGGTTTGTATGCATCCTGCGGCGCATATTGCGAAGACAAGGCTGATCATCCGGGGAGGAAGATGAAACGACATAAACAAATTTCCCAACTTGAAATGCTGGGAGGGTGGCGCTTCGCCGCATGTCTGTCAAGTTA
>CAYGUB010000319.1:0-3690 GCA_964352845.1 uncultured Rhodobacterales bacterium
GTCTTCCTGCGCGCCGATGGGGCGATTTCCTATGAGCGCGTTGTGCAGGTGATGGGCGCGCTCAATCAGGGCGGATTTACCAATATCGGGCTGGTGACAGAGACGGGGGGGCCTGGGTTTGACGGGACGCTGTCTGATGGCCAGGACGGCTAGCGGCTGGGGTGATGCGCCTTGCTTGAGGATTTCAAAACCGGGTTCTACGCGTCGGGCATCTTGCATGGCGCCCTGCTGCTGTGGGTTTTGATCGGCGGTCTGTTCATCTCGCGCGATGTGGACCCGATCCCGGTGACGGATGTCTCGATCATCTCCGGTGAGGATTTTGCCGCGTTGCAGCCGCAATCGCCCGATGCCATCAGCGATGCGCCGGAGCCCGCAGAGCCAAGCGTCGAGGAAGCGCCAGAGCTGCCGCAACCCGCCATCGACAGTCCAGCGCAACCCGCGCCGGAGGCACTGGCCAGTGCGCCTGCGGTTGATGATGCCCCTGAACCCCTGCCAACGCCCGAGCCGAGCCCCCTGCCGCAAGAACCCGAACAGCCGCTTGACCCGGGCGAGAATGCCGCGCCCAACCTTGATCAGCAGGCGACACCAACGCCTCAGGCCGCCCCGCGCGTAGCCCCTGAGGCCGCCCCCGCGCCGGAAACGGAGGTTGCAACAGATAGAGAACTGCAAAGCCAAACGGCGCCCTCCGAGCAGGCCGATCAGGTCGAAGAGGCGCAGGAGGAAACCGCGCCTGAGGAAGCCTCGACCGATATTGTCACAGAAGCCGAGGAGCAGCCCTCAAGCGCACCAATTCTCTCTGCCCGTCCCACCGCGCGTCCCGCAAGGCCAGCGCCCGCCGCCGTGGCTGAGCAGACGCCACAAGAAGAACCGGCAGAGGATCCGATTGCCGCGAGCGTTGCGGCAGCCGTGGCCGAAAGCACCGATGAGACGCCTGAGGCCCCTGCCGTAGCCTTGGGCCCGCCCATGACCTCGGGCGAGAAAGACAGTTTCGGGCGGCAGATAAATGCCTGCTGGAGCGTCGGTGCGCTGAGCACAGATGCCAAGAACACCAAGATCGCCGTGGATTTCGACATGCTGCCTGACGGTCGGCCGGATATTGGTTCGCTGACGCTGTTCTCCAGCGAAGGGCCGTCTGATGCTGCCATTCAAAAGGCGTTCCAGAATGCCCGCAGCACGATCATACGCTGTGGGCAGACCGGCTATGACCTGCCGCGCGACAAATACGAGCAATGGAAACAGGTACGTGTGAATTTCGATGCAAGCGGTGCGCAATACAGATAATCCGGCGCGCATAGAGAGGATGTGATGATGAGATTTCTTCTGACGATGATGATGACGGCCTTTCTGGGGCTCATGCCCTCTGCCATCATGGCGCAGGATCGGTTGGTTATCGATCTCAACCAGCCCAATATCGAGCCGATGCCCATTGCCGTGCCAGCCTTCATTGCGGACACATCCGGAGCGGATCAATATGCGCAGGATCTGGCCTCGGTGGTGTTGTCGGATCTCGAAGGCTCGGGGCTGTTTCGCGCGATTGCGCCGGATGCGTTTATCTCTGACATAACCAGTTTTGACAGCCCCGTGCAGTTTGCTGACTGGAAGGCGATCAATGCGCAGGCTCTGGTCACCGGCGCTGTCGCGACGACAGGCGATGGGCAGATCGTCGTGAAATTCCGCCTGTTTGACGTCTTCGCCCAGCAGCCGCTGGGTGAGGGGCTGCAATTCGTGGGACCGGTCGATGGCTGGCGGCGGATGGCCCATAAAGTGGCCGACGCGGTCTATTCACGCATCACAGGCGAGGGCGGATATTTCGACAGCCGCGTGGTCTATGTCTCCGAAAGCGGGCCGAAAGATGCGCGCCAGAAGCGGCTCGCGGTGATGGATTACGATGGCGAGAACCAGCAATTCCTGACCGATGCCAGCACCATCGTTCTGGCCCCGCGTTTTTCGCGCGACGGAGAGCGGGTTCTGTTTACCTCCTATGAAAGCGGCTTCCCCCGGATCAATGTCATGGATCTGGCGACGGTGCAGCGGCGTGGCCTCGATGAGCAGCCCGGCACTATGAGCTTCTCGCCGCGCTTCTCGCCGGATGGACAAAATGTACTTTTCTCCCTGACCACCGGGTCCAATACGGATCTCTATATGCTCAACCTCAATACGGGCGAGCGGCGCCAGCTGACCAGCGCGCCGTCAATCGAGACCGCCCCCAGCTATTCGCCCGATGGCAGCCAGATCGTCTTTGAAAGCGACCGTTCCGGCACCCAGCAGCTTTATGTGATGCCTGCCGGCGGCGGGGAGCCTGTGCGCATTTCCTTCGGGCAGGGCCGCTACGGCACGCCGGTCTGGTCGCCGCGCGGTGATCTGATCGCATTTACCAAGCAAAACCGGGGCCGGTTCCATATCGGGGTGATGGATATAGACGGCGCGGGAGAGCGGTTGCTGACGGCCTCTTTCCTTGATGAGGGGCCGACCTGGGCACCCAATGGGCGGGTGATCATGTTCACGCGGGAAAGTTCGGGAGAGGGCGGGTCCTCCACGCTCTATTCCGTTGATATCTCGGGGCGCAATCTCAAGGCGGTTCAGCCCGGCGCGTCCGATCCTTCTTGGTCGCCGCTGCTGAAATAGCTTCTTGTTTTGCAGCCCCGCCCAAACCTGATAGACTGCAGCTCAAGTCGAGCAAAAAACAATAATGACCCAAACAAGGATCACACCATGAGAACCCTCACAAAAGTTGTGCTTGTCACATCTGCATTCGCGCTGGCGGCCTGTTCAAATGGCCAGTTCAACAACCCGTTCAAACGTGGCGGGTCCAACGTCGAAGACACATTCCCAGCCGATCAGGGCATTTCGACCGCTGCCCTTGATCCGGCCAGCCCGGCCTTTTTTGCCGAGAGCATCGGCAACACGGTTCTGTTCCCTGTCGCTCAAAGCACGCTGTCAGATGAGGCACGCGCGACGCTCAGCCAGCAGGCGCAATGGCTTTTGACCAACACGACCTATACCGCGATCATTGAAGGCCATGCAGATGAGCAGGGCACGCGCGAATATAACCTCGGGCTGGGCTCGCGCCGGGCGTCTGCGGCGCGCGACTTTCTGGTCTCGCAGGGCGTGGCCGATAGCCGGTTGCAGATCATCACCTATGGCAAGGAACGTCCGCTGGCCGTCTGTTCGACCGAAGAATGCTATTCCAAGAACCGCCGCGCTGTGACCGTTATCTCGGCAGGTGCCGCCAGCTAGAAAGGGAGCGTCTCGATGCGCCGGTTTTTCTTCTCCTTGCTTGCTACCGCTGCCGTGGGGCTTTCCGTGCCCGCCATGGCGCAGGATGCGGATAGTCTGGCAGATATCCGCGCAGAGCTGATCCGGCTGAACACCGACATTCAAGGCTTGCGTCAGGAAATGGTGCGCAGCGGCCAGACCGGTGCGCCGATCTCGGGCGATGTGTTGCAGCGCGTTGATGCGATAGAGGCGCAGATGGCGCAGCTGACCGCGCTGACCGAGCAGTTGGAGAACCGCATCAACCGGGTGGTGGCCGATGGAACCAACCGGGTGGGCGATCTGAATTTCCGCCTGACCGAGCTTGAGGGCGGCGATCTAGCAGCGCTTGGCGAGACACCCATTCTGGGCGGGGAAGCGGCGCTGCCTCCCGTTGGGGCGGTTGCGGATGCGCCCTCTGAGGGTGTGGAGCTTGCT
>CAYGUB010000320.1:0-3677 GCA_964352845.1 uncultured Rhodobacterales bacterium
ACCCGCGACAAACACTGCATGTAGGGGGGCTTGTCAGTTAGTTAAGACAATATATAGTCTTACTCAGGTGCAAGGGCTGGGTTCTTCGCTCTGGCATTGTGGAGACGGTTCAGGGCAGGAGACGAGTCTGACGATGGACGGCGATTTCAGAGAAGATTTTGTGCGGGAGCCGGGCGCGCTGAAGCATAATCCAGCGCTTGTGCTGAACGCAGATTACCGGCCTCTTTCCTATTATCCATTGTCGCTTTGGACCTGGCAGGAGGCCGTCAAGGCCGCGTTTCTGGAACGGGTGACGATCCTGGCAGAATATGACGATGTCGTCCGCTCCCCCACCACCGAGATCCGCATCCCCTCAGTCGTCGTGCTCAAGGATTACGTCCAGCCACAAAAACGCGTGGCCTTCACACGGTTCAATCTGTTTTTACGTGACGAGTTCTGCTGTCAGTATTGCGGAGCCCGGTGCGAGCTGACCTTCGATCACGTCATCCCGCGCGCGCGCGGCGGGGTCACCAGTTGGGAGAATGTCGTGGCGGCCTGTTCGCGTTGCAATTTGCGCAAAGGGTCAAAGTCGCTGCGCAGCTCTGGGCTGTCGCTGCGCCGCAAGCCCCGCCAACCTCAAGCCGAGGAGCTGCGCAATATGGGACGGAAATTCCCACCCAATCATCTACATGAAAGCTGGATGGATTTTCTGTATTGGGACGCCGAACTGGAGCAATAGGCTACCAGTCTATGAATTCCATGAATTCCCCGAGAACGAGCTCCCAGCGCAGCATCATGCGCTCGAAACTCTGCAGGGAAATGTCTTGGACCCCGGCAACGAAATGCTGGACGGCTGGGTCGCCTTCCTTGTCAAGGAAGGCCGCGCCAAGAAGGTTGGTCCGGTTCCAGTCATTGATGGGCTTGGAAGTGAAGCCGTCTTGGTAATCGAAGATCGCGAAGAGCAGTAGATCGCGGCAATCGGTGTGATCTTCCTTACAGCCATAGAAATAGATCGCGAAGCTTCGGCCGCTGGCTGCCGTCTCGATCTTTGGATCGCCCTGCCGGTCTTCGGTGAGTTTTGCGCGGAAGCCCAAGTCATGCAGTGCAGCCACAATGGAGGGCGGATCACTGGCGTTGATCAGCACAGGCTCGGCGATGGTTTGCGGATCGGGCGGCAGCGGAACCTGTTGCGCCGTCTGCGTCGTGCTCTGTGTCGTGTTCTGCGTCGTCGTCTGGCTCGTTTGGGATATGGCTGGCACCGTCAGGGCCAGCATCGCGGAAATCGCAGCGCGCAGGATCATGTGGCGTGAACTCCTCAGATACAGATAACCGGTCGATAGAAATCAACGGTGCAAAGCAGCAAACTGGTCTGTGCCGGGGCCATCGTCAATATCGCTGGCAATCAGCTATCAAGCCGAACAGCTTGCCCCGCCAAGCACACAGAATTTCGCGCAATGCGGGTGGTTCAGCGATACGTCACGCTCCGCCTGTTGCAACGTCTCGCCCAGTTCGAACTCAGGCGCATAGGCAAGGAGGGTGCAGGCAAGAACTGTCGGCCGTTCGGCTCCGCGCCGCTTGACCACCATGCGCGAATGCGAGCACATGACGTCCCTGGGCGATTTGTCGAGGATCGACCAGCAGGCGGTCGTGATCTCGGGCACTTCGAGGCCCAGATCCATTTCCGGGAACAGCACGGTCATGCTGGGGTTATCCGCGTCAATCTCAAACCCATGCTCCTTGAACAAGGCAGCGAACCCGGCGCGCGCATCCCGCTCGGACTCGGCCCATTCCATCCGGCCTGCCACAGCCATCCGGGCGCCCTGATCGCGCAGCCAGGCCATGCCGGTCATGGTTTTCTCGAATGCGCCCGCGCCGCGTTCCGTGTCGTGACGCTCTGCCGCGTAATGATCGAGCGAGATGCGGAAGGTCAACTTGTCTCCGAACTCGGCGATCAGCGCGCTCAGCCCTTCGCGCATCGCCTTGCGCATCATGGGACGCATCGCATTGGTCAGCACCAAAACCTCATAGCCACGCTCCAGAGGTGCGCGCAGCAAAGAGATCATCTGCGGGTTCATGAAAGGCTCGCCGCCGGTAAAGGCGATCTCGCGGACCGGCCATTTGCGCGCCTTGATCTGCTTGAGGTAGTCGACAACCTCATCATGGCTGATATAGACCAGCGCGTCATTGCTGGGCGAGGACAGGATATAGCAATTCTCACATTCGATATTGCACAAAGTGCCAGTGTTGAACCACAGCGTCTGCGGGTCGCGCAAGGAAACATGGGCGCGCGGCGCGCCGTCTGCGGTTATGTCTGGATCGAGAAATTTGCCTTGATTGGCGGTGAGATGCGGCGCGGTCTGGTCTTTCATATCGGCTCTCTTGGTGTTGTGCCATCGTGGCTAACGGGTTGCGCGTGGATGTGAAAGTCTCGATATTGCGTCTGACAGGTTCGTGATCCTCTGGACACTGCCTCAAACGCCTTATAATGCGGCGCCGTTAACGCTAACATAAGGTTCGGCCCGGTCGGACGATCGAAAGGAAAAACATGGTTTCGCGCGTCATTCCGGTTGAAAGTTTCGATCTGGTCATCTTTGGCGGCACAGGGGATCTGGCACGTCGCAAGATCCTGCCGGGCCTGTATCGCCGCTTTGTGGCAGGCCAGATGCCCGGTGATGCGCGCATCATTGGCGCGGCCCGTTCGGATATGGATGATGCGGGGTTTCGCAAACTGATCGGCGAGGCGATCGAGGAATTTGTCCCCGCCGAGAAGCGCAAGCCAAAGCAGGTCGCAGCGTTTTTGCAGCGGCTCCATTATACGCCGATTGATGCGCGCGGGCAGGGTGGCTGGGACGATCTTGCCAAGCTGGTCCGATCTGATGTCGTGCAGGCCTTTTATTTCTCGGTCGGGCCGGGGCTGTTTGGCGATCTGGCCACGCGACTGCACAAACACAAGATTGCCGGGCCCGCCGCGCGCATCGTGGTTGAAAAACCGTTCGGGCGGGATCTTGCCTCCGCGAAGGAGTTGAACGCGGCGCTCGCTGCCAGCTTTGACGAGCATCAGATCTATCGGATTGATCATTATCTGGGCAAGGAGACCGTGCAGAACCTGATGGCGGTTCGCTTTGCCAATGTCTTGTTTGAGCCCCTGTGGAACGCGCAATATATCGACCATGTCCAGATTACCGTGGCCGAGACGGTGGGTGTTGGCGGGCGCGGGGCCTATTACGACAAATCCGGCGCGATGCGCGATATGGTGCAAAACCACCTGATGCAGCTTTTGTGCCTGACGGCGATGGAGCCGCCAGCGCGGTTTGAGCCCGATGCGGTGCGCGACGAGAAGCTCAAGGTGATCCGCGCGCTCGATCCTGTGAGCCCCGATCATATCGTGCGCGGGCAATATGAGGCGGGTGAGGATGAGGAAAGCTACATCGCGCATTCCGAGAATCCCGACAGCCGCACCGAAAGTTTCATCGCGCTGCGTGTCGATATCTCCAATTGGCGCTGGAAGGGCACGCCGTTCTTTCTGCGCACCGGCAAGCGGCTCAAGGCGCGGATGTCCGAGATCGTGGTGCATTTCAAGGAGACGCCGCATTCGATCTTTGACGAGGATGCGGGACGGCATGCCAATGTGCTGGCCATTCGCCTGCAACCCGATGAGGGCATGGATCTGCGCGTCACCATCAAGGAGCCGGGCCCGG
>CAYGUB010000321.1:0-3649 GCA_964352845.1 uncultured Rhodobacterales bacterium
AATTGGCCCACTATCGGCGCGCATCGGGATCGCCTGCAGCCCCATCCGCTCATAGGTGCGCAGGTAGCTGACCAGATGGCGGTTATAGGCATGCATGGCGTCCTCATAGGTGAGATCAAAATTATAGCCATCCTTCATAAAGAACTCACGGCCGCGCATCACCCCGAAGCGGGGACGCCGCTCGTCGCGGAATTTCCACTGGATCTGATACATGGTCAGTGGCAGATCCTTGTAGCTGGCCACGTTGGAGCGCACGATATCGGTGATCAGCTCTTCGGCGGTGGGCGTAAACAGCATGTCGCGGTCATGGCGGTCCTTGATGCGCAGCATCTCGTCGCCATAAGCATCATAGCGTCCGCTTTCGCGCCACAGATCGGCCGATTGGATGGTGGGCATCAGCATGGGGATATGGCCCGCGCGCTGTTGTTCTTCATGCACGATATCCTCAATCTTGCGCAGCACCTTGAAGCCCAGCGGCAACCAGGAATAGATCCCGGCGCTGGATTGCTTGATCATGCCTGCGCGCAGCATGTAGCGGTGGCTCACGATCTGCGCCTCGGCGGGCGTTTCTTTCAGGACGGGCAGAAAATAGCGGGTCAGACGCATGGGATGTGGCCTCTCGAATGCGGGTTGCTTCGCTGGTTAATTCACCGCGCGGCTCAGGGCAAGCCAGAGCGGGAGCCGCTAGATCACCTCAACCTCGGCTTCAAGCGAATTGGCAAGCGATCGCAGCCGGGCATCCGCGACCTCTCCGAACAGGTTGCGGGTCTCGGGATGCAGGGTGAATTGCAAAATCCGCTTCTTGGGCCGCCAGACCAGCGCGCCCATAAGCTCGGGCCGCTGAACAGAGAACATGGCGCCAAAGCGCATCGCCTTGCCCAGAACTTCTGCGGCCAGCAGATCGCGGGCGTCCAGAAGCGTGTACAGCTCTTCAAAATGGGTGCCGGCGCGCGAATTCTTGTAGCGGTGCAGGAGGGCGACGCCCAGAAATATCCGGCCCTGATGATCGAGGCTGCCGTAATTGGCCCGGGTCGCATTGTCGAAACAGACCTCGGCGCGGTAGTCGGGATGCGCGCGCCAGCTGACATCGTGCAGAAGGCAGGCCGCCTTGACCAGCCGCAGACGCTCCGCACTGGCATTCTTGAACAGCGGTTTAATGAAATTGAACAGATCGCGCCCAAAGCCCGGGATGCGCGCATAAAGCGTCTCTTCATAGCGACAGGCCTCGATCAGCGGGTCGCGGCGTTTGAGCTCATAGGGCATCTGCTCATAAAGCAGCCCCTCGCGGATCCCGTAGCTTGAGGTTGCAATCCCGCCGGGGTTGAAGCGCTGGACCAAAGACTTGAGCACCTCGGAGGCGATGGGGACAAGCCGCATCCGCGCTTCGGAATTGCCGGTCATGGCGCGCAGCTCATCGACGGATTTGCCCTTGATCCATTTGACGGTCTTGAGCACCGAGCCCGGCGTCATGCGGTATTCATGCAGCACTTTCAAAGGGTAGCCGCGCCGCTCCATATCCAGCCGCGCAATGGCCCGCCAGGAGCCGCCTACCAGATAGAGCGTGCGGTAGGAGCCATCAAGGCTCTCGCGCAGCCTGTCGACACCTTCATCGATGATCTTCTTGCGCGCAACCCGCCCGCCCTTGACCGACATCAGCTTGAGCGGCCCCAGCTGCGAGGTCTCGCGCGCGCCGACCACACCATCGGACAGCTCTGCCAGCTCCATGGAGGAGCCACCGATATCGCACATCAGCCCCCTGGCCGTGGGCCAGCCCAGAAACACGCCCTGCGCCGAGAGCCGCGCCTCTTCGGTGCCGGAGGCGACCCAAAGCGCCAGCCCGGTCTCGCGCCGCACCTCGTCACAGAAATCGCGACCGTCCTCGGCATCGCGCACGGCCGCCGTGGCCACGCAAGAGATGGGCGAGACATCCATCCCCTTGGCCAGCAGCGCAAACCGCTTGAGCGCCGCCAGCGCGCGCACACGTCCCTCCGGGTGCAGCTTGCCGGTCTCAGAGACATTCTGGCCCAGCCCGGCCATGATCTTTTCATTGTAGAAATAGGCAGGCGAGCGCGCGGCGCCATCAAACACCACCATCCGGACCGAGTTCGACCCGACATCAATCGCCCCCACCCGTTTGAGCGCCTTGGCCTTCGGATCGTCAAAGAGCGGTCGCCCAAACGGCCCGTCATCGCCCTGGCTGGTTTCTGAACTTCCGTCCATGGCTATCTGTCCCGTCTGTGGTGACCTGCGCTCCCTTTTTGCCCTTTGCGCGGGGTTGGGGTCAATCCACGGATTTCAAACATCGCAAACGGCGCGAATCGGATCTGTGAAGCGCGCTTCCCGATCCCCCTTTGCTGCGCTGACGGTCCTGATCTTCGGGAAAACAGGCCTCCGCAGCTGTCGGGTACGCGACAAAGAACTGTCGCCTCCGCGTCAGATTTTCCGAAGAAGACTTTCTGGTCGTCGAAAAACTGGCAAAAGACCAACTTTCGGACTTATTTGCCCTGCTAATGGCTGTTATCTAAACCATTAGCTGCACTGCTTTAACGGCGCGCTACCACTCACGGAGCATAACGAGTTCGGTGCAGCACATTGCCTGACGCGCACGCCCGACATAATCGGCCGAGCAGCGTGTCATATTCGAAATGCGGATCAATCCTTGGTGTGGGCCAGGCGTGGAACGTCCCCGGCCCCGGCGGAGCCGCGACCCGAAAGCGACGGGTTTTCCATGAAAAACCGGTGACAGCTGAACGGGTGAGATCCTTCGGGGATCTGCGCCCTTGCATAGGTTCCATCCGCCGACAAGACCCAGCTTTGGGCGGTATCGGCCAGATTGGCGGCCATGATCTGGCTCATGACCTGCGCGTGGACCGTCTTGTTCTTGATCGCCACCAGCGTTTCAACCCGGCGGGTCAGATTGCGCCCCATCCAATCGGCCGATGACATGTAAACCTTCGCCTTTTTCGACGGCAGGCCGTGGCCATTGCCAAAGCATACAATCCGCGAATGCTCCAGAAAGCGGCCAACGATGGATTTGACCCGGATATTTTCCGAAAGCCCCTCGATCCCCGGCCGCACCCCGCAGATGCCGCGGACCACGAGCGAGATCTTGACCCCCACCTGCGAGGCCGCATAGAGCGCATCGATCACATCCGGCTCGATGATGGAATTCATCTTGGCCCAGATCTCGGCGGGTTTTCCGGCCTGCGCGAAGGCGGCCTCCTGCCCGATCCTGTCGATCAGATGCGCCTTGAGCCCGTGGGGCGAGATATGCAGGTTCTCCAGCTTGTCAGGCTGGGCATAGCCGCCGACATAGTTAAAGACTTTTGTCGCATCGCGCCCGGCGGCGGCATCGCAGGTAAACAGGCTCAGATCGGTATAAAACCGCGCCGTGATCGGGTGATAATTGCCGGTGCCGAAATGCGTGTAGGTCACCAGCTTGTCGCCCTCACGCCGCACGACATTGCTGATCTTGGCGTGGGTTTTGTAATTGATGAAGCCATAGACCACATGCGCGCCCGCCCGCTCCAGCTTGCGCGACTGCCGGATATTGGCGGCCTCGTCGAAGCGGGCCTTCAGCTCGACCAGCGCGGTGACGGACTTGCCGTTCTCCGCCGCCTCGCAAAGCGCGTCGACCATCGGGCTCTCG
>CAYGUB010000322.1:0-3646 GCA_964352845.1 uncultured Rhodobacterales bacterium
CCCGTTTGAGGGATCGCTGGGGATAACTGTCGACCGGCACGTCGAAATCCCACCATTCATCCTGCGGATGCGCGGCAAACAAACAGGTTCCCACGGCAGAGGCAAAACCCGGCCCCGTGACCGATTGCGGCAGGCCCTGAACGCGAAGGGGCCGTCCCAGCCGGACCTGTTGGCCCAGAATTTTCGTGGCCAACCCGTCAAGCCCCGCCAGCTGGCTGCCGCCGCCTGTCAGCACGATCCGCTGGGAGGGGAGGTTTTCGAACCCGGCCGCGTCGAGGCGCAGGCGGACCTCCTCGAAGATCTCCTCCATCCGGGGACGCATCACGCCTATGACCTCGGCGCGGCTGACCTGACGGCGGTCATGTTCCCAATCGCCGGTATCCGAGGACAGATCGATCATCTCGCGATCATCGGCACCGGTGGCCACAACCCCGCCATAGAAGGTCTTGATCCGCTCGGCGGTGGGCATGGGGACATGCAGGCCCTGGCTCATGTCGGAAGTGACGTGATCACCGCCCATCCGCACCGTGTCGGCATAGATCATGTGTTTCTTGATGAAGATGGAAATCCCGGTGGAGCCGCCGCCCAGATCAATGCAGGCCGCGCCGAGTTCCTGTTCATCCTCCACCAGAGAAGAAATCCCGGCGGCGTAGGAGGAAGAGGCGATCCCCGCAAGTTCCAGATCGCAGCGCTTGATGCAATAGAGCAGGTTTTCGATGGGCGCGCGATCAACGGTCAGCATATGCAGGTCAACCGACAGGCTGTTGCCCGATTGCCCGCGCGGATCACCAAGGCCAGAGCGGTGATCGACGGCGAAATTGACCGGCTGGGCATGCAGGATTTCGCGCCCATCGCCATAATCCGGGATATCGCAGGAGGCCAGAACCCGGGCCACGCAATTGTCGCGCACCACGCCGTCATCCAGATCGACCGAGCCGGTCAGCCCGTAGCTGCGTGGTTTGGCGCCGGAGAAACAGGCGATCACGTGATCAACCCGGACGGCGGCCATTTTCTGGGCGGCCTGCACGGCGGTGCGGATCGCGCGTTCTGTCTCATGCATGGCCTCGATTTCGCCAAAACGCACGCCGCGCGAACGGGTGGTGGCCGCCCCGATCACCCGGAAGGAGGACTGGCCCGCCAGAGAGCCCACCCCATCGGCATCGGCAAAGCTTTTGGGCCCGTCAAAGCGCAGGATCAGGCAGGCGATCTTGGACGATCCCACATCGAGCACCGCAATCACGCCGCGCTGCATCGCGGCCTGCCGCTTGTTCCGCATGGCGCGTTGGGACTGGTAGAGATCGCTCATCACGGGCAGGTCCTTCATGACTGTTTCACCTTTGGTTTTCCCCTAATTCTCGACCGTCAGTTGCTGCACACGCATCTCGCGCAGCGCATCCATGGCCTGGGCTGACAGCCGCAATGTTGGCCGGGTGCCGTTGCGCATATCGACATGGGTGACGTCGCGGGCCAGCAGGTCCTGCATCTCATGCAGCGCGATCACATGGTCCAGCGCAGCGAGCGGATCGGTCTGGGGCAGCATCACCCGCTGGCCCGAGCGCATCACGACGTCCCAGCGGCTTTCGGCAAGCCGCTCCAACCCCAGCACCCGGTCCGCGATGATCTGCGTGGCGGTGAATATCTCAAGCGCTTCGGCTGTATGGGCCGCCGCCCCCTCGCCCGCGATCACCGGCAGATCGGCACGCGCGGCGCGGCTGTCGATGGTCTTGACCCGGACGCCCTCTTCATCAAGCAGCACCAGCCCTTCGGGTCCGCGCCAGATCACGGCGGGCACGCGTTCGACCACATTGACCTGCAACAGACCACCTGCCCGGATGCGCATATCGACCCGCTTGACGCCATCGAGCTTTTCGACCTCGGCGCGCATCGCCGCGAGATCCAGATCAAAGGAGCTTATCGGGAAATCGACCGGTATGACCTGCCGCACGGCGCCCGACAGGTCGGCCGACGCACCGTCGATGGCCATGAGCTTGACCATGAATTCGGGCCGCTCTTCGATGGAGCTGCGCATCGCGGCAAATTGCGCGTTGATCTCGCTGATCCGCCCGTCGCTGGCCAGCCAAACGCCCGCACCCGCCAGACAGGCGACCAGCGGCATCCAGAGCCGTGCCGCGCGGCGCACATTGGGGCGCAGCCACAGCCGGTTGAGCCTATAGGCCAGACGCGAGGGCGCGGGATCGTGGCTGGGCTGTTTGCGGCGGGCCCTCAGCGATTGCATGATGCATCCTCCACCATCCAGGCGCAAAGCTGGCCCATGCTGATCCCCATCATCCGGGCCTGTTCGGGCACCAGCGAGGTCGGCGTCATGCCGGGCTGGGTGTTGAGCTCCAGCAGCACCAGCCCGTCGGCGCCGCGCGTCTCGTCCCAGCGGAAATCGGTGCGGCTTACCCCGCGACAGCCCAGCACCTCATGGGCGCGCAGGGCGTAGTCGAGGCACAGCGCATGGATCTCGGGCGGGATATCTGCGGGGAGTTCGTGGCGCGAGCCGCCCTCCACATATTTCGCGGCATAATCATACCAGCCATCGGTAATGATGTCGGTCACGTTCAGCGCCCGGTCGCCCATCACGGTCGTCGTCAGCTCGCGGCCCGGGGCGTATTGCTCGGCCATGACAATTTGGGGCATGTCATCGGCCAGCGCGGGCGGGCCGTCTGCGTCTTCATGCACGATATAGATGCCAACAGAAGAGCCTTCATTATTGGGCTTGATCACGTAGGGCGGCGGCAGGACGTGGCGGGCCATCACATCCGCCTTATCCGCGAGCACCGACATCATCACGGGCAGATCGGCGGCGCGGAAGGCGGTTTTGCACCGCTCCTTGTCCATGGCGAGCGCGGAGGCGAGTACGCCGGAATGCGTGTAGGGGATCTTCATCCATTCCAGCAGCCCCTGGACGCAGCCATCCTCTCCCCAGCGGCCATGCAGCGCGTTGAACACAACATCGGGGGCCAGCGCTGCAAGCTGCGCTGCCAGATCCGGACCCGCGTCCAGTTCGATGACCTTGTATCCTTCGCTCCGCAATGCGGCGGCGCAATCTCGCCCAGAGGAGAGGGACACCTCGCGCTCAGACGAAGGCCCACCCATGAGAACCGCCACTTTCCGGAATGCCCTGCTCGACATTGCCGCCTCGTGTACCGCTCGGGCTCTTTTGTGAGCCCTGTTATTATGATGCGCCTTCTGGCGCTGTTTCAGGGGGTTGTCCCCGCTTGTTAACGTGCCACGGATCGCGTTAACGATTGCCTAACCGTAGCACTTCCCATTCTAGCGTAATTCCACTGGTCTCGGAAACCCTTTTCCGCACCCGCTCGCCCAGATCTTCAAGCTCGGCGGCGGTGGCGTTATTCGCGTTCACCAGAAAGTTGGGATGTTTGGGTGACATCTGCGCCCCGCCAAGGGTGGCCCCGCGCAGGCCTGCATCCTCAATGAGCTTCCAGGCCTTCAGCTCATGTGTGTCATCCTCGCGCCCGGTAGAGCTGTAGCCGGCCGGGTTGCGAAAGGTGCTGCCGGCGCTGCGCTCTTTGGTGGGCTGGGTCGCGTCGCGCTTGGCAAGCTGCTCTTCCATCCGCGCTTCAAGCGCCGCAGGCTCGGCCCGCAGAAAAGGCGTGTAGTCACCGCTACTGGCGCAGCC